>NZ_JAFMPU010000009.1:0-158091 GCF_049132085.1 Seonamhaeicola sp. NFXS20
TCGTTGCCTTTTTTAGAAACCCTTCATAGTAATATGAAGGGTTTTTTTGTTTTCGATTTTCTCAGTTTTTTCTAATACAAAATAATGCCTGTCCCTTTTCCTATTGCATTTTAGTTGAATATTTTAGTCATAATCCTTGATCCCTGATCATGAGTAGAAGTTGTGTGTGAATAAAGATAGTTTTAGTTTTGAAGTCTTAAAATTATTGTATTGGAACTTACCATAGACCTATTAAAACTGTTTTTACCTGAATTCTTAATCGACAACTTCGATTTAGTGAAACATACTAAAACTAACGAAATTCTTCATTTGTATTTTCAAGAGAAAAAACCATTCCCAATGAGTTTGATAAGCAAATAGTCATTGCGCATGGTTTTTACAAAGAAATAACAGTACAAGATTTCCCCATTAGAGGAAACACAGTATACCTACATATAAAACGTAGAAGATGGCTCAATAAAAACAACCAACAAATTGTACAAAGAGACTGGAATCTAGTAGCTAAGGGAACTCGTATGACTAACGAATTCGCTGCTTTTTTAAAAGAAATTAGTAGATACTAAAGCTAATGATTGTCATACCATAGCGGAATTCTACAATCTTAATGGCAAAAAACTACAAAGGCAATATAGAGACTGTTTAAGTGAATTCAAACAATGGAAACAGAAGTCTCATGCTAAGTAATATCTCATCTATCCCCAAAACATAGGTAAATATCTTTCCATTGATGAAACAGCACTTTCCAAAGGAGAACTATACACCATTATAACCAACAAAAAAGCTAAAGGTAAAAAAGGCGCTATTGTAGCCATATGTGCAGGAACTAAAGTAGAACCTATTATTGAACAACTACTTAAAATCCCTTCTAAAACCAGAAATAAAGTCAAGGAAATAACACTAGATATGGCAAATTCTATGAAAACAATTGCCAGAGTTTGTTTTCCAAAAGCAACACAAGTAACCGATAGGTTCCATGTACAAAAACTGGCTCTTGAAGCTTTACAAGATATTAGAATTAAACATAGATGGGAAGCTATTGATCAAGAAAACAACTCGATAAAACTAGCTAAAGAAAAACAACATGAATTTTCTCCTGAAATATTTGATAATGGTGATACTAGAAAACAATTACTTGCCAGAAGTAGATACCTACTTTACAAAGCCCCTTCTGATTGGACTCAAAGTCAACACCTCAGAAACAAAATACTATTCCAACAATACCCTGATATTAAAAAAGCTTTTGAGCTAGTGCAAAACCTCAGAAATATATTCAACCAAGCTAAATCAATACAAATAGCCTACACAAAATTGGCGCAATGGTATTACCAAGTAGAAAATTCAGGTTTTAAAGCTTTCAATACTATAGCTAATACTATTACTCTTAATTATAAATCTATCCTGAACTACTTTATTAATAGAAGTACTAATGCTTCGGCTGAAGCTTTTAATGCTAAAATTAAAGCTTTCAGAAGTCAGTTTAGGGGTGTGAATAATCTAGAATTCTTTCTCTTTAGGTTAACTACAATTTTTGCATAAAACACAACTTTTGGTCATGATCCCTTTAATTGTTCCCAATGTTGTCCCCTTAGAAACAAAAAATCCCGTAAACATTGCTGTTTCGGGATTTTTTTGTGGTACCTCCAGGAATCGAACCAGGGACACAAGGATTTTCAGTCCTTTGCTCTACCAACTGAGCTAAGGTACCTCGCTAAAGCGGTTGCAAATATAAAATCATTTTTATTATTCGCCAAAATAAAAATAAAAAAAACATCATAATTTTAATTTTATTTTGGTATTCAATATTATAATTTAATTAAGAGTATAATCCTCAGTGTTTTGTAAATTTGCAACTTAATAAAAATTATGAATTTAATTATTGATGTAGGTAATTCTTTTGTTAAACTTGCTGTTTTTAAAAGAAATACTTTAAAACAAAAAATAGTTGTAACAAATCATGATTTAATTGAATCTGTTGTTTTAATATTAAAAAAATATAAATCAATTAAAAAAGGAATTATTTCATCGGTTGGTGAATTTGAGGTTGAACAATTTGATGAAATAAAAAAAATGTTAGACCTTTTTGTATTAGATTCTAAGACTAAGCTTCCATTTAAAAACAAATATAAAACCCCCAAAACATTAGGTGTAGATAGAATTGCACTAGTTAGTGCTTCTGTAAAACATTTCCCTAAAGAAGATGTTTTAATTATTGATGCAGGTACTTGTATTACTTACGATTTTATAAATAAAAAAAATGAATATTTAGGAGGAGCCATATCTCCAGGGTTGCGAGTAAGATATAAGTCTTTAAATAATTTAACGGCTAACTTACCGTTATTAGAAACAGAGAAACCAAAAAGTATTATTGGGCAGACTACTAAAGAATCTATACATTCTGGTGTTGTAAATGGTGTTTTAATTGAAATTGATGGAGTTATTAAGGCTTATAAACAAAAATATTCGGATTTAACAGTTATTTTAACAGGAGGTGATGCTAATTTCTTGTCTAAACAATTAAAAAGTAGCATATTTGCCCATTCTAATTTTCTTTTAGAAGGATTGAACTATATTTTACAAACTAATTTAAACGAATGATAAAAAAACTTGTAATAGTTTTTGTTGCTTTAATTGCATTTCAAATATATGGACAAGAGGGTACAGCATCTCCATATTCCTTTTACGGTTTAGGGAACCAAAAATTTAAAGGTACTGTTGAAAACCGAAGCATGGGAGGTATAAGTGTTTTTATTGACAGTATTCATGTTAATTTACGTAACCCAGCGTCTTATGCCACTAAAAACCTTCAAGCTTTTAATGGAGAAAGCAGACCAGTTAAATTTGCCATAGGAGGAAGTCATAATAGTATTAAGCTAAAAACCGATACTAGTACTGAAAGCACAAGTTCTACAACTTTTGATTATATAGCTTTAGCCATACCAATGGGGAGGTTTGGATTTGGATTTGGGTTATTACCTAATACATCGGTTGGGTATAAGCTTGAATCTTTAAACAATGATGGAGCTATACAAAACAGGTTTAGAGGAGAAGGAGGAGTAAACAAAGCTTTTTTAGGCTTAGGATATAGACTAGCAGATGGATTAAGCATTGGTGTAGATGCCCATTATAATTTTGGAAATATTCAAAATAGTATTGTAGAATACCAATATGATAACGGAGTGCCAACCATATACCAATCAAGAGAAAGTAATCGGTCTGACTTAAGTGGATTGAATTTTAATTTTGGTGTTTCGTATAATAGAAAGATAACTAATAAATTAGAGTTATCTGCTACTGCAACGTATTCACCAGAAAGTACTATAACTTCTAAAAACAATCGTTCTATAGAAACAATAAGTACTTCTACTACAGGACAAGAGTATGTGAATGATTCTGTTGAAATAGATTTAGAGTCTTTAGGTCAAGCTGAAACAGAATTAATTCTACCATCAATATTTACTGTTGGATTAGGTGTTGGAGCACCTAGAAAATGGTTTGTAGGGGCAGAATATTTATTTCAAAACACAAGTAATTTAAGAAGACCTATATCATCAAGTGCGCCTCCTAATAGGCCAACTCACAAAGATGCGTCTACCATTTCTGTTGGAGGATTTTTTATTCCAGATTACAGATCGTTAAATAATTATTTTAAAAGAACTGTATATAGGGCTGGTTTTAGGTATGAGGATACGGGGCTTAATATAAATTCAGAAGCAATTAAAGAGTTTGGCATATCTTTTGGAGTAGGATTACCATTAAGTGGAGGTATATCTAGTGCCAATGTAGGATTTGAAATAGGTAAACGCGGAACAACTAATAATAATTTAATACAAGAGAATTTTATTAATTTACAATTAAGTTTATCTTTGGGCGATAGATGGTTCCAGAAAAGAAAGTATAATTAAACACAGAACAATTTATATCATGAAGACGAGAATTACTTTATTATTAACATTATTCATGGCAGTAAGCTTTGGTTTTGCACAACAAGATGAAGAGTGCATGACTAAGCTATCAATTTTTCATGAGTATGTAAAAGCTAAAAACTACGATGCGGCATATGAGCCTTGGATGGCAGTAAGAAACAAATGCCCAAAATTTAATAATGCCATATACGTTGATGGCGAAAAGATTTTAGAGTATAAGATTGAAAACGCTACAGGAGCAGATAAAGTTGCCTTTATAAACGATTTAATTAAACTTTACGAACAAAGAGGTCAATATTTTGCAAGCAAAACACCTAAAGGAAAATATGGTGCTATGTCTTGCCAATTAATGTATGATAACAGAGAAGAGTTAGGAAAATCTGCTGAAGAATTATATAAATGTTTTGATGATGTTTATAATGCCGATAAAAAGAACTTTAAAAATGCTAAAAGTTTATACAGTTATTTTTCTTTAATGGTTGAATTATATGATGCTAAAGAAAAACCAGCAGAAGATTTATTCAACAAGTATGATGATGTAGTAGAAAAAGTTGAAGATGAAATTAAAATAGCTTCAGAAAACTTAAATAAGTTAGTAGCTAAAGAAGATGCGGGAACAGCATTAACAAAAAAAGAAGGACAATATAAAAGATATTATGGGCAAGTTTTAAATGCTTATGATAAAATTTTATCAGGTATTGATGGTAAATTAGGACCTCGTGCAAACTGTGAGAACTTAATTCCTTTATACCATAGAGATTTCGAAGAAAACAAAACAGATGGTGTTTGGTTAAAACGTGCAGTAAGTAGAATGTACTACAAAGATTGTACAGACGATCCATTATATGAAAAAATGGTAAAAGCCTATGATGAAGCTGCACCGTCAGCAGATACTAAATACTTTGTAGGAACCGTTTTATTTAAAAATGGAAAAGAAAACGAAGCAATTAGTTACTTTAAAGAATCTTATGATTTAGAAGAAGACACCTTTAAAAAAGCTAATTTGGCTAACAGAATTGGTTTAATTCTTAAAAAGAAAGGAAGATATGGTCAAGCAAGAACATATTTCAGAAACTCTTTAAAATTAAATCCATCAAATGGTCGTCCTCATTTATCAATTGCAGCCATGTATGCTGCAAGTGCAAATAGTTGTGGAGATACAACATTTAATAAAAGAGCTGTATATTGGTTAGCAGCTGAAGAAGCACAAAAAGCAGCAAGAGTAGATCCTACTCAAAAAAGTAATGCCGCTAAGTCTGTTGCCAATTATAGAGCTAAAGCACCTCAAAAAGCTGAAATTTTTAGTGCTGGTAACTCAGGACAAGTTATTAAAATTGGCTGTTGGATAAATGGACAAGTTACTGTACCAGCAATAAACTAATTATATTGCACGGTTTGAGTTAATTCTCAAAACAATAAATGAAACAAATAGTTAAATATTATATATTAAACATAGTCACAGTATTAACTGTGACTATGTTTTTTTCATGTAAAGACAACTATGCCGAAGTTCAGAAAATAGGAATATCTGAAAACGAACCTATTGGTGAGGCAGAAAACATTAATTTAAAATATACAGATTCTGGAAAGGTTACCAGACACTTAATTGGGAAAACAATGAAAGACTATTCTAACCGAGATTTTCCTTATTATGAATTTCCAGATGGCATCACACTTTACATTTATGATGATGCTAAAAAAAGTACTATTGTGTCAGACTATGCTATTATTTATGACGCAACAAGTATTATAGATTTACAAGGAAATGTGGTGATAACCACGCACGATAAAAGAATTTTAAAATCAGAACAACTTTATTTCGACAGAAAAAAAGAATGGTTGTTTACTAATGTACCTGTTACATTTGAGTCTGAACAGGATATTATTCATGGTAATGGGTTTGATTCTAATGGCAGTTTTACCAATGCAGAAGTACTAGAAGTTACAGGTATTATTGCTGTAGATGATTAAGCTTCTTATTCATTGCTTTCCTATTTTAACTATCTTTACACAAATTATATATAAATGAAATATCTAAGTATTTTTCAATACGTTTATTTGGTTTTTGCAGCATTGTTTTTATATGACGGTATCTCTAAATGGGGTAATGGAACTAACGGTGCCTACATATCGTTAGGATTTGCTGCTTTAGCAATTTTTATGTTTTTCTTCAGACGAAAGTTTAGTAAGAAGTTTCAAAACAGAAACAAGTAAAATTAAATGACACTGTATGTTGTAATAATTGTTGTGTCTTTAATGCTTTCGGCATTTTTTTCGGGTATGGAGATTGCCTATGTGTCTTCAAATAAAATACATATTGAAATAGAAAAAAAGCAAGAAGGCCTACTAGCAAAAGTTTTAAGTAAGCTTACTGTAAAACCATCAAAATTTATAACCACTATGCTTATTGGTAACAATATTGCATTGGTTATTTATGGTTTTTTTATGGGAGATTTATTGGTTAATTGGTTCCAAACGTTATTACCAAGCTCAAGTTCTTTTGTAAATTATTTATTAACAGATTTAAGTTTACTATCTCAAACAGTTATTTCAACGTTTATAATTTTAATTACTGCAGAATTTTTACCTAAAGTTTTCTTTCAAATTTATGCTAATACACTTGTTAAAGTATTGGCGGTACCTGCGTACATTTTTTATCTGTTATTTAGTTTAATATCCGGATTTATAATTTGGATTTCAGATTTTATACTCAAAACGTTTTTTAAAACCGAAGGCGATCAAATTCAATTAGCTTTCACAAAAGTAGAGCTTGGTAATTATATAAGTGAACAAATGGAATCTGTTGAAGAACATGATCAGGTAGATTCTGAAATTCAAATTTTTCAAAATGCATTAGAGTTTTCAGAAGTTAAAGCTCGTGAAGTAATGATTCCTAGAACCGAAATTATTGCTGTTGAAATCAATGAATCTATAAAAACACTAAGTACGCTTTTTACAGAAACAGGACGAACAAAAATTTTAGTATATAAAGATACTATTGATGATATTTTAGGCTATGTGCATTCTTTTGAGCTTTTTAAAAAACACAAGAACATAAAATCAATGATGTTGCCCGTAGAGTTTGTTCCAGAAACGGTTCTTATAAAAGATGTGCTAAATGTGCTTACAAAAAAACACCGCAGTATGGCTGTTGTAATAGATGAGTATGGTGGTACCTCGGGCATTATGACTGTTGAAGACATTGTAGAAGAATTATTTGGCGAAATTGAAGATGAACATGATACTATTGATTTAATAGAGGAAAGGATTGATGAAAATACATTTAAGTTTTCAGCTAGATTAGAAGTAGATTATATAAATGAAACTTACAAATTAAATTTGCCAGAAAGCGAAAACTACGAAACATTAGGAGGGCTAATAGTAAATCATACCGAAGAAATTCCAGAAAAGGATGATGTAGTATTAATTGAGGATTTCAAATTTATTATCAAAGAAGTATCAAACACAAAAATAGATTTAGTAACACTTAAGTTGTTAGAAGATAGTTAACTAGGGCGATAATTACTAAGATTTAAAGGCGTTTATTTAAATTTAATAGAAGTTACTCTCAACAATGGAGTAGTTTAATTCAATTATTGATAGTTTCGGCTTTTATTATTAAATAGAAAATGGTATTTTCGCGCACGATATTTTTGTCAATCAGTCTGTTTTGATTGATTTCTAATATTAAATAGAAAACGCCCTTAGGGTTTATAAAATCACACATAAAAAATGGCAATTTTAAATAAGATAAGACAAAAAACCATAGTATTAATAGTTGTAATAGCAATGGCTTTATTTGCATTTGTACTATCTGGTCTTTTTGATGGAAGCGCAAGCTTTTCTGGTAAATCTCAAAATGTAATTGGATCTATTAACGGTAAAGATATTTCTCGTGAAGAGTTTCAATTAAAAGTAGAAAATCTTCAAAGACAAATGGGTTCTAGCGCCACAACTACTCAAGTAATGAATAGAGTTTGGGATCAAGAAGTGAGACAAAACGTTTTAGAAACTCAATTTGAAGCTTTAGGAATTTCTGTAGAAAAAGATCAAATGAGAGATTTATTAAAAACAGCATTAGCTACTAATCCGCAGTTTTTAAATGAAGCCGGAATATTTGACGAAAATAAGTTAAATGAGTACATAGCAAACCTTAAAGATAATTCACCAACAGGTTATGCAAGTTGGATAGACTACGAACAATCTATTGCTACTAATGCCTTACAACAAAACTACTACAACCTAGTTAAAGCTGGTTTAACAGGTACTTTGGCAGAAGGAGAATTAGAACATAAACTAGAAGGAAATAAAGTAGATATAAAGTATGTGCAAGTACCATATTCATCTATACCAGATAGTATTGTAAAAGTATCAAAGTCTGATATTTCAAGTTATATTCAAGATAACGAAAAAGAATTTCAAGTAGAAGAATCTAGAGATATTAGATTTGTTGAGTTTGAAGAAGTGGCATCAGTTGCCGATGAAACAGCCATTATCAATGAACTTAAAACATTTTTAAACGGAAGATTGGTAGATGAAACCGGAAGAAAAGATACAATAGTAGCTTTTTCAAAAGTTAAAAATGATGCAGAATACATAAACCTAAACTCTGATATTAAGTTTAATGATCGTTTTGTTTTTAAATCTGGCTTAGCATCTCAAGTTGCAGATAGTTTAATGAAACTTAATGTAGGTGAAGTTTATGGCCCATATAAAGAGAATGGATATTTTAAGATTTCAAAATTAATTGCAGAAAAACAAATTCCAGACTCAGCCAAAGTAAGACACATTTTAATTCCTTTTATAGGAGCGCAAAGTGCTGGTACCGATGTTACCTTAACAGAAGATCAAGCCAAAGCACAAGCCGATAGTCTATTAACTGTAATTAAAAGAAACCGTTCTAAGTTCCCAGAATTGGTAAAAGAATTCTCATCAGACAAAGGAAGTGTTGATAACGGAGGACGTTATGATTGGCATCCATATAACTCTATGGTTCCTGAATTTAATGACTTTGAATTTGAAGGTAAAGTTGGAGATTTAGGAGTGGTTAAAACAGTTTTTGGTTTCCATATAATAGAAATAGAAGGACAAACAAGTAAAAAGAGAGCTGTAAAAGTAGGAAGTATTGCTAGAAAAATAGAACCATCAGAAGAAACAACATCTAAAATATTTAGAGAAGCTTCTAAATTTGAAATAGCTGCAGCTGATAAAGATTTTGAAACCTTAGCAGAAGAAAGTAGTTATACTGTAAGACCTGTAAATGGTATTAAAGCTTTAGATGAAAGTATTCCTGGTGTGGGTAACCAAAGACAAATAGTACGTTGGGCTTTTGAAGAAGAAGCAAATGTTGGAGATATTAAACGTTTTAATATTCCTGGAGGATACGTGGTTGCGCAATTGGTAGCTAAAAATAAAGCTGGTTTAATGTCTGTTGAAGATGCTACAGCTAAAGTATTACCAATAATTAGAAAGGAGAAAAAAGCAGAATTAATAAGAGAAAGAATATCTGCTACTACTTTAGAAGATTTAGCCGCTGCTGAAAATACTACGGTAAGAACAGCATCTGCTATAAACATGAAAAACCCAACCATTTCTGGTGCTGGTAGAGAGCCTCTAGTAGTGGGAACTGCTTTTGGTTTAAATGAAGGAGAAACTTCAGGATTAATTGATGGAGATAGGGGAGTATATATGGTACAAGTTACCAAAATAACACCAGCTGTAGAGTTAGATAATTATCAAGCTGCTGCTAATAGAGTAGAGCAACAAAAGTCAGTTACCGTAAATAGTAAATTATACAATGCTTTAAAAGCGGTAGCTGAAATTGAAGATAATAGAGCAGAATCTCAGATTCAGTAAAATAGTGTAATATAATGTTATAAGCCTCGTTTTTAACGGGGCTTTTTTTGTAGTCAATATTGCGTGGTCTTTAAAATAAGCTATAAAATAAGTTTCACTATAATTTATAAAACCATTTCTGAATACGGAATAATAGTATGGAATCCTTTATTTTTAAAATAATTTGTTGGGTTATTTTTTAAGCTTGCTAAAACAAAATCGCCTCCCCAAGCACCAAGGCTTTTTACACTTCCACTAAAATCATTAAAAAGAAGTTCTTTAACTGTTCTTTGCTTAGTAATGTTAGCAATTATAGACTCATGCTTAATAATTAAAGCGTCAAATTCCTCTAAAGAATTACATGTTATCATTTTAGAGGTTATGGAGTTAATATCAGAAATAACTTTTTGAATACTGTCTTTATTTTGTGCTTTATAATGTGCTATACCTTCTCTACTATTTTGTTTTTTGTTTAAATGAACAAAATATAGATAGTCTTTAAACGAAGGCTTAAAAGTAACCTGATTAACTAAAGGTGTTTTGTTTTCTAACTGGTAAGTAATTGGATGTTCACTCTGTGCGCAGGCAATATCATAACCACTACCGCCAAATGTAAGTTCTAGTAATTTAAAGGCATCAACATTTGCCCATTGTGCCATATTATTTATTAATGTTGAAGAAGTGCCTAATCCCCAATTTTTAGGGAAATCTAAAGATGTAGTAATTTTGTATCCGTTTTTAGAATTTAAAAATTTAGGATTTAATTGTTTACAAGTGTTAAGTATTTGTGTAATTCTTTCAGATACATCGTTACTTTGAAAGGGGTTTAGTAGCTTTTTATTATTAATTTCAAATTCACCTTTAAACCAAAGATTACCCTTTTCATCAAAACTTTCCCAAATAATCACAGGTTTTTCAATTAATTCTAAATTAAGAGATTGACCATATTTTGTGGGTATAGCTAAAGAAACAGCTCCATCAAGAACCACATACTCTCCGGTTAGTAAAAGTTTACCGTGGCTATAAAATTTTTGCATCTTAGTTTTTTGATCTTAGATTTTGAATGGCCTCAACAACCGCACTATGTGTTACAGTATTGTTTTTAAAATGTTCAGTTATAGTTTGCTTTTCAACATCTGTAGCTTTAAACTGATTTAAAATATTCATTAAGTGCATTTTCATATGTCCTTGCTGAATACCAGTTGTTGTAAGAGAACGTAAAGCTGCAAAATTTTGCGCTAAACCAGCCACCGCAATAATTTGCATGAGTTCTTTAGCCGATGGTTTGTGTAACAACTCTAAAGCTAGTTTAACCAAAGGGTGTAAGCTTGTAAGACCGCCAACAGTACCTATAGCCAGTGGAATTTCAATCCAAAATTTAAACGTATCATCTTCAATTTTAGCATGTGTTAAACTACTGTATTTGCCGTTTCTAGAGGCATAGGCATGAACACAAGCTTCAATAGCTCTAAAGTCGTTACCAGTAGCTAAAACAACGGCATCAATACCATTCATAATACCTTTGTTGTGGGTTACAGCTCTGTAGGGTTCTATTTCAGCAATATTGACTGCTTGAACAAATTTTTCAGCAAAGGCTTTACCAGTAATAGCTTTGTTCTCGGTTAAATCGTTTACATGGCAACTAACTTCGGCTCTAACTAAACAATCTGGAACATAGTTAGATAAAATGCTCATAACAATATCAATTTGCTTTTCTTCATCAGAAAATAGATTGAAGCTTTGAGCCTCATTTTTAAAAGTTTTAGCAAATTGCTCTAAGCAGGAGTTTATAAAATTGGCTCCCATAGCATCTAATGTTTCAAATGATGCATGCAGTTGATAATAGCCGTTTATGTCTTTAGTTTTATCTCGTAATTCAATATCTATAATGCCCCCACCACGTTTTTCCATATTACCCGTAATAGGTTTTGCATCATCAATAAGTTTAGGTTTAATAGAGTTGAAATACTGAGTTAATCTTTTAAAATCACCTTTATAAATAAAATGAACTTGCCCAATTTTTGTAGTAGAAATTACTGTGGTTTTAAAACCACCGCGCTCTAACCAAAATTTAGCAGCTTTACTTGCTGCAGCAACAACCGAACTTTCTTCAATAGCCATTGGAATGGTGTATAGTTTACCATTTATTAAAAAGTTAGGTGCAACACCAAGTGGTAAATAATAGTTAGTTATAGTGTTTTCTATAAACTCATCATGTAGTTGTTGTAGTTTTTCGTTGCTATTCCAATACTGTTTTAAAATACTTTTAGCACTTTGGGCATTGGTAAAGTAAGTTTCTACAATCCAATCAATTTTTTTAGACTTTGAAAGTTTAGAAAAACCAGCAATAGATTTACTCATAAAATGATAATTTGTTGAGCAAAGATACTACACTTGCTATGAATATTAGATATCTTAATTGTTAGGGCTTAATAAAGTGTTAATAATTGCTGTATTTTGAATAATTTTTATTAAAATTGACATCGTTTTACAAAAAAATCATTTCTTTTTAAGAAGCATCTGTTATTTTCAATTATAAATTGTAAGGATAGTTTTATAGGTGTTGTTCTTAAACTAATAGAAGTATATAATTACTAGATGAGATATCTTAATTTTTCCTTTTGCGTTTATTTTATTTTTACATCTCTTTTAAGCGCTCAAAATCAAGAAATTACTTTAGAAGAAATTTGGAGTGGAGCTTTCAGAACTGAAAGAATGGAAGTATTACACTCAATGTCTAATGGGCAGCAATATTCTGTTTTAAATTTTGATAGAAGTGTACCAGCAACTTCTATTGATATTTATGATTATAAAACGCTAAAAAAAGTAAAAACCTTAGTGTCTTCAACAGATATTGCTGAGCTATATTATTTTAGCGATTATTCTTTTAGCAAAGACGAACAAAAAGTTTTGTTAGCTACAGAGGTAGAACAACTTTACAGGCATTCTAGCAAAGGATTTTATTTTGTGTATGACATCAATGCTAAAAAAGTAATTAAGATTTATGATGAAAAAATTGAGCAACCTACCTTTTCTCCAGATGGAAATAAGGTAGCATTTGTTTATAAGAATAATTTATATGTTAAAAATTTACTGTCTGGAGAAATAATACAAATCACAACAGATGGTAAAAAGAACAGCATTATTAATGGTGTTACAGATTGGGTTTACGAAGAAGAATTTGCTTTTGTTAGAGCTTTTGATTGGAACACAGATAGTAATAAAATTGCGTTTATAAAATTTGATGAAACCAATGTTCCTGAATTTTCTATGGATGTTTATGGTACAGGTCTTTATCAAAAACAAGATGTTTTTAAATATCCTAAAGCTGGTGAAGAAAACTCTAAAGTTTCAATCTTTACCTATAATTTAAATACCAATAAAACCAAACAGGTAAAAGTTAATAACACCTTCAAAGATTTTTATATACCTAAACTTAAATGGACAAATAAGGCAGATGAGTTGTGTGCTATATACTTAAATAGGCATCAAAATGAAGCACATATTTGGTCTATTAATACTACTACAAATAATTCTAAAATAATTTTAGTAGAAAAAGATGAAGCTTATATTGAAGAAGGCTACCCAATTCATTTTTTAAAAGATAATAGTTTTATTTGGTTAAGTGAAAAAGATGGATACAATCATATTTATCACTATGATAAGGAAGGACAATTAATTAATCAAGTTACTATAGGGAATTGGGATGTAACCGAGTACTATGGCTACAGTGAAAAAACTAACCGAGTTTACTACCAATCTGTAGAAAATAGTTCTATTAATAGAGATGTGTATTCCATAAAATTAAATGGTAGAGGCAAGAGAAGGCTTACTAATAACAATGGTACAAATAATGCAGCTTTTAGTGCAGATTATTCATATTTTATAAATACCTTTTCTAACGCTACAACACCACCAAAATATACTTTAAATAGTGGAACTGGTAATTTAATTCAAAGTATTAAAAATAATGATGCTTTGGCTCAAAAACTTTCAAAATATAAAATGTCCAAAAAAGAATTTAGTACCATTAAAGTAAATGGAAACGATTTAAATATGTGGATGATTAAGCCTGCCAATTTTGATACTAATAAAAAATACCCTTTATTTATGTATCAGTATTCAGGACCAGGTTCTCAACAAGTAGCAAATAAATGGCATACTACTAACGATTATTGGTTTCAGTATTTAGCACAACAAGGTTATGTTATAGCTTGTGTTGATGGTAGAGGAACAGGTTTTAAAGGTGCTGCATTTAAAAAGGTGACTCAAAATCAATTAGGAAAATATGAAGTAGAAGACCAAATAGAAGCAGCAAAACAATTAGGTAATTTGCCTTATATTGATGCCTCTAGAATAGGAATTTGGGGTTGGAGTTATGGTGGTTTTACTAGTAGTAATGCCATTTTTAAAGGAAATGAAGTTTTTAAAATGGCTATAGCAGTAGCACCTGTAACAAGTTGGAGGTTTTACGATACTATTTATACAGAACGTTATATGGGAACACCTCAAGAAAACCCTAAAGGTTATGATGATAATTCTCCCTTAAACCATGTTGACAAATTAAAAGGTGATTTTCTATTAATTCACGGTTCTGCCGATGATAACGTACATTTGCAAAATACAATGCGTTTAACAGAGGCATTAATTCAAGCCAATAAACAGTTTGATTGGGCTATATACCCAGATAAAAATCACGGTATTTACGGCGGAAATACTAGATTGCATTTGTATAAAAAAATGACCAATTTTATTCATGAAAAATTAGGAGATAAACTAAAATCTGAAAATGATAAACTTTAAAAGTTAAGAATAATAACTAACTAACCAAAAAATATATGAGTAATACTTCTTTAAAACCACATCAAAAAGAACTTTTTGGGCAACCAATAGGTTTGTATATTTTATTTTTAACAGAAATGTGGGAGCGTTTTTCTTACTACGGGATGCGTGCATTATTAGTTCTTTACATGACGGCTTCAACCTTAGGAGATGATGCAAGAGGAGCTGGCTTAGGTTGGACAGATAAAGAAGCCTTAGCTCTTTATGGTTGGTACACAATGTTGGTCTACGTTATGTCAATTCCAGGAGGAATGATAGCAGACAAATTAATTGGGCAGAAAAAAGCAGTATTGCTAGGAGCCATAGTTTTATGTTTAGGTCATGGTGTTTTAGTGCTCACAGATATTTGGGCATTTTATACAGGTTTAGGCTTAGTTATTTTAGGTGTTGGATTGCTAAAACCTAATATATCAACAATGGTTGGAGGGCTTTACAAAGAAGGTGATATAAGAAGAGATAAAGGGTTTAGTATTTTCTACATAGGTATAAACTTAGGATCTTTATTGGCTACTCTAATTGTGGGGCTGGTTGTAGCAAAATGGGGATGGCACGCAGGTTTTGGTCTTGCTGGAGTTGTTATGTTATTAGGTTTGATTAACTACATTGCAGGACAAAAATATTTAAGTCAAGTAGGAAATTACAATCCTCCAAAAGAAAATGACGTAAATGAAATTTCATATGGCAAACTTTACGGAAAACTATTTTCTTCACCAAAACAATTAATTTTTACGAGCATTTTACTCCTAGCTTCTATTTACGGGTGGTATACTTTAGAGTGGGGTTATGGATTGCTATTTATTTTTCTAACAGCCATTGCAGCCCTTTTAATGATGATTTACAAAGAACTAGAAACACAAATATTTAAAGACAGGTTTCTAGTTTTATTATTATCATTTATTATGGTAATTGTTTTTTGGGGAGCCTTTGAGCAAGCAGGAGGATTGATGAATCTATACACCGATACAAAAACCGATAGAGTATTGTTTGGTTGGGAAATTCCAACAGTAATGTTTCAAAGTTTAAATGCAGGGTTCATTATACTACTTGCAACGTTAGTGGCGTCTATTTGGGCAAAGAGAAAACTAAAAGGAAAAGAAGGTTCATCATTATTTAAAATGGCAGTAGGTATTATTATCATGGGCTTCGGTTTTATATTTATGGTATTTGCAGCTATGGAGTTTGAAAAATCAGGAGCTTCTAGTATGGTTTGGTTGGTGTTAGCATATTTATTTCATACTATTGGAGAGTTATGTTTATCGCCAGTAGCACTATCTTTTATAACTAAACTTACACCAGTAAAATATGCATCATTAATGATGGGGGTTTATTTTGCAGCTACAGGCTTAGGAAGCAAAGTTGCAGGTATTGTGGGAGAAGCAGCAAGCGACTTTGGAGAGTACGCTATATTTTTAGGAATCTTCATTTTTACAATTATAATAGGCATGTTGTTTATATTGCTGTTGAAACCCTTAAAGCGATTAACCCATGGGGCAGAAGATAACGAACGCATAATGCATTATGATGAAACAGAAGGTTTTGAACTAGCCGATAATTAATATAACTAACTAACATAAAAATATGAGTACAGATATTGAAAGTCTATTTAAAGACAAAGTATTAGGGCATCCAGCAGGATTATTTGTGTTGTTCTTTACAGAAATGTGGGAGCGTTTTTCTTATTATGGCATGAGAGCTCTTTTAATTTTATTTTTTACAGCCTCTATTTTAGAAGAAGGTGGATGGGGATGGCCGGCAGAATGGGCTTATGCCATTTTTGGAACTTATACCTCTTTAGTATATTTATCAACTATGTTAGGTGGATATTTTGCCGATAATGTTATTGGTATTAGAAAAGCAGTCGTTGTTGGAGCTCTATTAATGACTTTAGGTCATGCTTGTATGGCTATAGAAACCTCGTTTTTTATCTACTTAGGTTTAACTCTTCTGGTGTTCGGTAGTGGCTTTTTTAAACCTAATATGACTTCCATAATATCTGAAATGTATAAAGAAAAACCAGAAAAGAAGGACGGCGCTTATACTATTTTTTATATGGGTGTTAATGCAGGAGCTTTTCTTGGTATTTTACTTTGTGGGTATTTAGGTGAAAAAGTTGGGTGGTCTTGGGGCTTTGGAATAGCTGGTGTTTTTATGCTTTTTGGGTTACTTCAATTTTGGTATGCTCAAGGTATTTTTGGTGATATAGCATTAAAACCCAAAAAGAAAAATGAAGATGTTATAGATATAGTAATGGATACTGTACCAGAAAACGATGAGTCTGAGGATAAAAGAAATCCATTTACAACCATTCAAAGAATAATGATAGTTGTTGCCGCTGTATTAGGTTTAGCTTGGATTTTGAATGACCCAATCTCAAAAATATCTGAGGGAGAAGTTAATTTGTTTAGGTTTGAATTATTTGGTTTATCAGGTCCAACGGTCGCTATTTTATTTGCACTATTCTTGTTTGTATTGTTACTCATAATAAGAATACCAAAATATGTTAAAACAACCCGTGAAAAAATGCTTGCAATTGTATTTTTTGCTTTTGTAACCATGTTCTTTTGGGCAATTTTTGAGCAATCTCCAAGTTCATTAACAGTTTTTGCTAGAGACTATACACAGCGTACTTTGGAAGGAGGAGCGGGATTAACTTTTAAAATAGTGAACTCGCTAATGACCATTGTTCCTTTAGGAGTAATAACATGGGTTTTAGTTATGTTGTTTAAAAAAACATTCGCAAAATATGCTTTATCAAACATTTTCCTGTCTTTAAGTTTTTTAATTGTTTGGGGAATAGCAATTTGGATGCTTAGTGCAGAATTTCAAAAAGATCAAGCAGAAGTTCCTGCATCATGGTTTTCAGTTTTAAACTCCTTATTTATTATAACTTTAGCACCATTATTTTCAAAATGGTGGGAGAGTAAATACAATCCAAATGCAAATATGAAATGGGCTATAGGTATGGGCTTATTAGGTTTAGGAATGGCGTGTATAGCCTTTGGAGCAGGAGGTATTGAACCAGGAGCTAAAACGGCATCTGTAAGTATGATTTGGTTAATTTTAGTTTATCTATTTCATACTATGGGAGAACTTTGTATTTCACCTGTAGGGTTATCATACGTTAGTAAATTAGTCCCCGCTAGAATGATTGCTACCATGTTCGGAATTTGGTATTTAGCCATAGCTATAGGAATGAAAATGGCTGGAATGTTTGCAGAATCATCAGAAGCCATAGCTCAGGAAAAAGGAATAAGTCAATTTTTCTGGATTTTAACAGGGGTGTCTTTTGCTTTAGCAGTATTATCCGCAATACTTTATCCTGTTATTAAAAAACTAATGCACGGTGTTCGTTAATCGAAAAAAAAGTTAAAAAATATTCAAAATGCTCCTTTTTAGGAGCATTTTTTGTAAGTTGGGCACAAGAATTGCAACAAATCGAACATGAAAAAACTACAATTTATATTATTATTAGTATTGCTTACTTCGGTTAGTGGTGTGGCACAAACCATTAATTGGGTAACGTTAGAAGAGGCTATTGAACTTCAAAAGAAAACTCCTAAAAAGATTATGATGGATGTTTACACCAACTGGTGTGGACCTTGTAAAATGTTGGATAGAAATACCTTTCACAACAAGGATGTAGTTGATTATGTAAATAAGCATTACTATGCTGTAAAGTTTAATGCAGAAGGAAACGAAGAGATAAATTATGAAGGAAAAACGTTTGCAAACCCTAACTATAATCCAGAATTAGCTAACAGACGTAATTCTCCTCATGAACTATCAAGATACTTCCAAATACAAGCATATCCAACAATTGTTTTTTTAGATGAAGAGGGTAAATTGATTTTCCCATTACGTGGTTATCAAACACCTCCACAGCTAGAATTATATTTAAAAATGTTTAAAGATGATAAACATAAGGAAATGGATACTCAAGAAAAGTTTAATGCTTACTATAAAGCTTTTAAACCAGAGTTTGAAGGCTAAAAGCAACTAATAATTAATAATAAAAGCTCCTTTTTTACTAGTTTGATGAAAAGGGAGTTTTCTTTTTTTACAGATAGCTTCCCAGTGTTCTATATAAGATTTGTAGTTGCTACCATCTGCAATAATATAATTTGGTTTAATAGAATCAATTAACCTGTTTAAATTTAATTTAGGAGATTGTCTTAATAAAACATAATTGGGTTGTACAGATTTTATGTTGTAAACCCCAAGACTATCAATTACTAAAATAGTTTTATTGTTTAGTAAATAAATGGATTGGATAGAGTCTGTTTCAATAGAATTAATATAATTTCCAACAGTATAATCTTTAATAATTTTGTTTTTTAATTGTGTGATACTATCAAAATCATGAGCTATGGTTATATTGTTTTTAGTTACATTTCCTATTAAACTATATCTACTTTTATGAAAAATAATAAATTGATTTTCTGGAGACTGAAATTTAATATATATAGCTGAAGCTTGGAAAATTAAAATAGTAATTAAAAAGAATCTAAGACTTTTATAATTCCTTTTAATGAATAATTTAATTAAGGCAATAATAATTAGATAAGAAGTAATAACGTATAAAATCCCAAAGGGAATATCTTTAAAAAGAAAAGCTTCTTGATTAGAAATCCAACCAACAACGCTATTCATGGCGCTAATAACATACCCAAAAATACTCGCTAAAAACTGAGGTAATATATTAACAGTTGCTAAAATAATTACTAGTATTCCAAAGCCTAAAATAATTCCTAAAAGCGGAATGATAGCAAGGTTAGAAATAAAAAACAACCCCGGGAACTGATGGAAATAATAAAGACTTACAGGAATAATTCCAAATTGAGCAGCAATAGTTATGGTAAGTGTATGCCAGTAAATATCTACTATTTTATATTTTGGTTTCCAAAGGTTATATAAAAGCGGATCTATAGAAACAATTGCAAAAACAGCTAAATAACTTAATTGAAAACCAACATCAAAAATAAATAAGGGTTTAAAGAGTAAAATAATAAGCATTGAGATTGCTAGTGTATTATAAACATTGGTAGGTCGTTTTAAATTCATAGCAATGGCTACAATACTAAACATGGTAACAGCCCTGGTTACCGATGCAGATAAACCAGCAATAACAGCAAAACTCCATAGTATAAAAACAATAATAAAGGTTTTAAAAAAATATCCATGTTTAAACCGTTCTATAGGTTTAAATACTAAATTTAAAATAAGTAAAATAATACCAACATGTAATCCAGAAACTGCTAAAATATGAATGGCTCCAGCATTGGTGTAGCTAGAATAAACCTCCCTACTAATATCTTGTCTTTGCCCTAAAAACAACGCGTTAATAATAGCTAATTCATCAGGTTTAAAATGGTAAGGTTTTAACTTGGTATTAATAAATTCTCTTAAATTATTGGCTATTCCAAATAAGGTATGTGTTTTAGAACTAACTTTTAAAAGCGATTGGTTTTTAATAAATAATTGATGATAGATATATTTCTTTTCTAAATAATTTTTATAGTCAAATTGATTAGGGTTTAAGGGATGAATTAAGTTTTTAAAATTGGTTTTGGTTATATATATATTATCAACTTTTAGGGCAGAATAAAGACTGTCTTTTTCAATGTTTAAAAGAGTTTTTCCATTTGTTTTTGTGTCTTCAACTTCTAAAACATCAACTATATATTTATTGTAGTAATTACCTGGTTTTAAAACTTCTCTTATTCTAAAAGAAATAGTTTGTGATGCGTCTTCATCTTTTAAGATATAATGAGAATAATGATTGGGAAAATTAATTTCATTATGGAGATTAGTGGTTAAAACACCAACAGAAATCATTGATAAAAAACTAATAATACCAAACCAAATGGTTTTAGTAAATTGGTTTTTAGCAATAATAAAAGAAACTACTAAAATTAAAAAAAGTGATAAGGTTAAGTATAAAGATATTTGTAAAGGTATGTACAAAAAATACCCAATAACAATACCTGTAATTAGGCAAACAGTTAACTTAATAATGGTGAAATTTAGTAGCTGCATACCGTTGTAAGATAAAAAATATCTTATAAAATACGACGTGCTTCAACAAAGGCTTTAAGCCAATAGTTTTCGTTAAGTCCAGAAACAATAACGCCTTTACTTGTAGTGGCGTGAATAAATTTAATGTCGTTGTTTTTTATTTCAACAATTAACCCAACGTGGTTAATGGCATTTCTCCTGTTTTTGGTTTTAAAAAAGAGTAAATCGCCTTTTTTAACATCTTTAAGATTTAGCTTTTTACCTTTTTTAGCCATATCTCTAGATATTCTAGGTAAGTAAATATCATGTGCTCTAAACGATTCAAAAACTAAACCAGAGCAATCCATTCCTGCTTTTGTGGTGCCACCCCATTTATACTTAACACCTTTAAATTGTTTAGCAAACTTTACAATACCATCAGCTTTAGAAACTGCAACTTTGTTATTTGAGTTTTCATGCTTAATACTGTTGTTAGTTTTGGTTGTTTTAGTAATGACTTTGGAAGTGGAAACCTTATTGTTTTTAGCCTTTTTTGAAGATTTACAACTACCAAAACTAAAAAGAACTAAAATAATTAAAACGAATTTTTTCATAGGTTAAGTTCTACTGTTTAATAGATTCATAAATCAATTTAGCAGTTTTTTTACTAGCACCTTTGCCTCCTAAAGCTTTTTCTAACTCATAATAATCCTCAAATATTTTTTTTCGTTTTTCACCTTCTAAAATCTTTTCAAGTTCTTGTTTTAGTTTTCTTTTGTTAAAATCGTGTTGAATAAGTTCTGTTACTACCTCTTTATCCATTACTAAATTAACTAAAGAAATAAATTTTAAAGTAATAATTCTTTTAGCAATGTGATATGAAATAACACTACCTTTATAACAAACTACTTGTGGTACTTTAAATAAAGCGGTTTCTAAAGTGGCGGTACCCGATGTAACCAATGCTGCAAAAGAAACACTTAACAAGTCATAAGTTTTGTTGGAGATAAATTTAACATTATCGGTTTTTATAAATTGTTGATAAAAGCTTAATTCTTGACTTGGTGCTCCTGCAATAACAAATTGATAGTCTTTAAAATCATCAACTAAACTTAACATTACCGAAAGCATTTTTGTTATTTCTTGTTTTCTGCTCCCAGGTAATAAAGCAATTATTGGTTTTTTATTCAGGTTATAAGTTTTTCTAAAATCAGATTCGCTAATGGGTTTTCTATCTGCAATAGCGTCAATTAGCGGATGTCCAACAAAATGGACTTTGTAGTTATACTTTTCGTAAAAAGGTTTTACAAAAGGAAGAATAACAAACATGTTATCAATATCGCGTTTAATTTTTTTTACTCTGCTAGCTCTAGATGCCCAAACTTGCGGTGAAATGTAATAATTAGTTCTAAATCCTTCGGCTTTAGCCCATTTCGCTATGCGTAAATTAAAACCAGAATTATCAATAAAAATAACAACATCTGGATTGAAATTTTTTATGTCCTCCTTACAAAATGAAATGAGTTTGAATATTTTAGAAAGATTCATAATAACTTCAGTAAACCCCATAAAAGCACGTTCTTTATAGTGTTTCACTAAAGTGCCTCCAGCGGCTTGCATAAGATCGCCTCCCCAAAACCTAATATTGGCATTGGTATCTTCTTTCTTTAATGCTTTAATTAGGTTAGAACCGTGTAAATCTCCCGATGCTTCTCCTGCAAGTAAATAGTACTTCATTTAGAAGAGTTTAAAAACAAACGTAAAAACAGCAATAAAAACGGTAATTAATAGTACGCCTCTTGCTCTGTAATCTTGTCTTTTCTTTATAAAAATAAAGAAAGCAATTAGGTTTAAAATAGCACCTAAACTAATAAGTTTTCCTAAAAAACCTTCTTGAGATGCTGCTTTAATAACAGTAGTAAAATCATCTCCTTTTCCAAGTAATGTTGCAGCAATAATTAATCCAATGCTATTGGCAATTAAACCAACAAATATACCTATAAATATTTCTTTTTTCATTCAGATTTATTTAAATTCCAAGAGTTTAATTCTTTAATAAATGGGTGTGCTGTTAAATCAAATTGAACAGGAACTACCGATATGTAACCATTCTCAAGCGCATGTTCATCAGTGTCTTCACCGCCATCTAAATTTACAAATTTACCAGAAAGCCAATAATAATTTTTACCAGAGGGGTTTTGTCGTTTGTCAAATTCTTCAACCCAATTACCTTTAGCTTGCCTACAAACTTTAACTCCCTTTATGTTGTTTTTTTGTAGGTTTGGAATGTTTACATTTAAAACAATACCATTAGGTAATTTGTTTTTTAAAACTTGTTCTGTTATATTTTTAACAAAGGTTTTAGCGGCTTTAAAATTAGCATTCCAAGAGTAATCTAATAATGAAAAACCAATAGCAGGAATCCCTTCAATACCAGCTTCTACAGCAGCACTCATAGTGCCAGAATAAATAACACTTATTGAAGAATTTGAGCCGTGGTTAATACCAGAAACACAAATATCGGGTGTTCTGTCTAATAATTCTCTAATGGCTAGTTTAACACAATCTGCGGGTGTGCCAGAACAACGGTATTCTGTTTGTGGGCCATCATCAATTTGTACTTTATCTACAAAAAGTGTGGTGTCTACTGTAATAGCATGCCCCATACCGCTTTGCGGACTGTCTGGTGCTACTACCACAACTTCTCCAATGGTGTTCATAATACTAATTAAGGTTCTAATTCCTGGGGCATTTATACCGTCATCATTGGTGACTAGAATAAGCGGTTTTTTTGTCATTCGTTTTGTAGTAAAATCATCGCTAAAATACATAATTTCATTTGTAAACACCCAATTTCTTTGGTTTAACAAAAAATTAGGGCTATTTACCATAGTTGGCATAGTTTTTTCTTTATTTTAGTGAAAAATTACTATTACTTTAATAGAACTATTAAACATTAACCGATGAGAAAAATTATGAAAAGGAATTATAAAGTTCTATCATTATTACTGTTGTTAGCGTTTGCATCTTGCAGTTTTACAACAAAATCATTTGATAACCCAGATAAGGATAAACTGTTAATTCAAATTATAACTTTTGTTTTAGAGCGTGGTCATTTTGATCCAATTGAATTAGATGACACTTTTTCAGAAGAATTATTTAATGATTATATAGAAACTCTAGATCCTTTTAAAAGATATTTTTATGAGTCTGATATCAAAGATTTTGAAAAATATAAGCTAGAGTTAGATGATCAACTTAAAGCCACTAATGTTACATTTTTTAATGTTACGCATGAACGTTTGTTAGAGCGCATAGCTGAAGCTAGAGAAATTTATAAAGAAGTATTATCGAAACCTTTTGATTATACCATTGACGAAACTTTTAATACAGACTATGATAAAGACAAGTTTGTTAAAAATAAAAAGGAATTGAAAGAACGTTGGAGAAAGCAACTAAAATTTTCAACACTTTCTAACTATGATGATCTTCATATTCAAGAAAAGCAATCAAAAGAAAATGACCCTTCTTATGTGATGAAAACAGAAGCTGAAATTGAAAGAGAAGCAAGAGAGGCAACCCTAAAATCTATTGAGATTTACTTTAATGATAATATTGATGATTTAGAGCGAGAAGATTGGTTTGGCATTTATATAAACACTATAGTTGAAGAGTTTGATCCGCACACTTATTATTTACCACCAAGAAGCAAAGAGGCTTTTGATATGGATATGTCTGGTAAATTAGAAGGTATAGGAGCAAGACTTCAAAAAAGAATGGATTACATTAAAATTGTAGAGCTTATTTCTGGTGGTCCTGCATGGAGAAGTGGAGAGCTAGATGTTGAAGATGTTATACTAAAAGTAAAACAAGAAAACGAAGAATATCCTATAGATATTGTAGGCATGCGCATAAATGATGCTATTAAATACATTAAGGGTCCAAAAGGAACCAAAGTAACATTAACAATAAAAAAGGTTGATGGTACAATTAAAGATGTAGAAATTGTTAGAGATGTTGTAGAGTTAGGTGAGACCTATGCAAAATCATCGGTGGTTGAGAAAGACGGAAGAACGTTTGGAGTTATTAATCTGCCTAAATTTTATGTTGATTTCAATGATTATAAAAACGTTAATGCAGCACAAGATGTTAAAAAAGAAATAGAACGTTTAAAAGCCGAAGGAATGGAAGGTCTAGTGTTAGATTTAAGAAACAATGGCGGTGGTTCTTTACCAACAGTTGTAGATATGGCAGGCTTGTTTATAGAAGAAGGACCTATTGTTCAGGTACGTACAACAGGGTCTCATAAAGAAGTGCTTAAAGATAGAGATAAATCTATAGCATGGGATGGCCCTTTGGTAATTTTGGTAAATGAATTATCAGCATCTGCCTCAGAAATTATGGCTGCTGCAATGCAAGATTATAAAAGAGCCATTATTATTGGAAGTAAGCAAACTTACGGCAAAGGTACTGTTCAAAATGTACAAAATTTAAATGATTTTGTTAGAAGTAGTACCAGTACCGATTTAGGAGCTTTAGCATTTACAACACAAAAATATTATAGAATAAACGGAGGTTCTGTACAGCTTGAAGGTGTACACAGTGATGTAACCGTACCGGGTCGTTTTAGTTTTATTGAGGTAGGAGAAAAAGAGAAGGAAAACCCTTTACCTTATGATGAAATTACTGCCGCAGATTATACACCATGGGAGTATTACTTTGATTATGATACTACAATACAAAAAAGTAATGAACGTATGAAAAATAATGAGCAGTTAAAGCTTATTGAAGAAAATGCTAAATGGGTTAAAAGTAAAATTGATGAAACGGTGGTATCATTAAACTATGAAGCTTATAAAGAAGACTATGAAAAAAATAACGAAGAGGCTAAAAAGTTTGATGCTATGTCTAATTATAAAACTAATTTAACATTTAGGTCTCACGCTTATGAAAAAGCACTTTTTACTCAAGATACAACAGACTTGAAAGAAAAACGAGAGCGTTGGCACGAAAGTTTAGCTAAAGATGTTTATATAGAAGAAGCATTAAATGTATTAGAAGATTTAAAAACATCATATCCATTAAAAAAAGTAGCTGCAGCAAAAACTAAAGCAGCAGCAACTGTAAAACAATAGAAATGAGTTTATGAGTCATAAGTCAAACTCATTAAAACAATTAGCGCTCCAAAAGTTTAAAAAGAACTTTTGGGGCGTTTTTAGTTTCTATTTTTTAGTATTTGTGGGGTGTATCTCTGTGTTTGCATATGTAATAGCACCAGATAATTCACAGCATGCAAATCAAATGCATTTATCTATTCATTCAAAAAAGCCAGGGTTTAAAGTAACTATACTTACAATACCTTCTCAATTTGAAACACAACAAAGTGTTTTGAGTAAATTGTTTTTTGGAAAGAAAAATACAGATACAGAAGTTCCTATTTCATATTATAATATTAAAGATGAAGTTTTAAGTTATAAAGAATATGCATCTGATGGTGTTGAAGGTGTAGAGAAAACAATTCCTTTAAAAACATTTCCAAATAAAGAGGTAAATAAGTTTATAAACGAAAAAACCTTCCTTTTTGGAACAGATAAATACGGAAGAGATTTATTGAGTAGAGTGTTAGTTGGGGCTAGAATTTCATTTTTTATTGGGTTTGTAGCTGTTTTTATTTCATTATTAATTGGACTTTTAATGGGGAGTTTAGCAGGTTATTTTGGTGGTAAAGTAGATGCTATAATTATGTGGCTTATTAATGTTACTTGGTCTATTCCAACCTTACTTTTAGTAATAGCTATTACGCTAGCTTTAGGGAAAGGTTTTTGGCAAGTTTTTATTGCAGTAGGGCTCACTATGTGGGTTGAAGTGGCAAGGGTAGTACGTGGGCAAATAATAAGCGCAAAAGAAATGCAATATGTTACGGCTGCAAGAGCTCTAGGCTTTGGTGATTTAAGAATTATTATTAAACACATTTTGCCAAATATTATGGCTCCGGTAATAGTAATATCTGCTGCTAATTTTGCTGCGGCTATTTTAATAGAAAGCGGACTGAGTTTTTTAGGCATTGGTGCCCAACCTCCTATGGCTAGTTGGGGAGCCATGATAAAAGATCATTACAATTACATAATTCTTGGTAAACCTTATTTAGCAATTATTCCAGGGCTTTGTATTATGAGTTTGGTAATGGCATTTATGCTTATAGGTAATGCTTTAAGAGATGCGTTAGATGTAAAGAGTTAGAGTCTTTTTTTAGTTAGTAATAGAACTATTTAAAGTATCAATGTATTCTAAAACATCATCTTTTCCAATGCCTTTTGATGAAGAAGTAATAAAGTAATTGGGCATTTCTTCCCAAGTTTCTAGAAGAATAGATTTGTAGTCTTCTATATGATTTTTAATAGCTTTAGGTTTTAGCTTATCTACTTTTGTAAAGATAATAGAGAACGGAATGCCATTTTCTCCCAACCATTGCATAAATTCTAAATCTATAGGTTGTGGTTTATGTCTAATGTCAACTAAAACAAATCCAGAAACTAATTGTTCTCGTAAACCAAAATATTGAGTAATAAACTTTTGAAATACTTTTTTTGAAGATTTTGAAACACGAGCATACCCATAGCCGGGTAAATCTACCAAGTGCCAGTTTTTATTAATTAAAAAATGATTAATAAGTTGTGTCTTTCCTGGTCTTCCAGAAGTTTTTGCTAAACTTTTTCTGCCAGTAAGCATGTTTATAAGAGAAGATTTTCCAACATTACTTCTGCCAATAAAGGCATACTCGGGCAGCATGCTCTTGGGGCATTTAGCAACATCAGAATTGCTCATTACAAATTCGGCAGATTTTATTATCATTATGTTATTTATTCCCTTAAAAGCGAAGGTTTTTTGTTTAGAACGATCGCTCATTTAACCATTTTTCCATAATGGCATTAAACTCATCAGGATGCTCCATCATGGCAGCGTGCCCACATTTATCAATCCAAAACAAGTCAGAATCGGGTAAAAGTGAGTGAAACTCTTCGGCTACTTCGGGTGGTGTAACATTGTCATTTTTACCCCATATAATACAAGTTGGAGTATGCATTTTAGGTAAATCTTTTGCCATATTATGTCTAATGGCACTTTTTGCAATGGCTAAAGTTTTAATAAGTTTATTTCTGTCGTTTACTGTGGCGTAAACATCATCAACAATCTCTTTAGTAGCAACTTCAGGGTTGTAAAAAACTTCTTGCGCTTTTTTCTTTATTACTTCGTAATCACTGCGTTTAGTGTAACCACCTCCCATAGCGCTTTCATAAAGCCCAGAGCTACCAGTAATTATTAGAGCTTTTACTTTTTCAGCATAAAGTTTGGTGTGGTATAAACCAATATGACCACCAAGAGAGTTTCCTAATAAAATTACTTGGTCAAAACCTTTAAACTCAATAAAATCATAAAGGTATTTTGCAAAACTTTTTACGTTGGTTTTAAGCAGAGACATACTGTAAATAGGGAGTTCTGGTATGATAACCTGATACCCTTTTTTACTAAAAAAATTTATAACAGAACTAAAGTTACTTAAACCTCCCATGAGTCCGTGCAAAACAATAATGGGGGTGCCTTCTCCTGCTTCTATATACTTGTAATTACCTTCTGTTTTTAAACTGTGCGTCATTAATCAGTTAATCATTTCGTTAAAAACAAATATAGTTATTTCATTCATATTTCATTCAATCATAAAATACAAATAAATAAAAAGTAGCTGTTAATAATATTTTAAGATGATGTCTAAAACTTTTAATCCTTTGATAGTCAGTATTAGGTGTTTTTTTATCGTTACTAAATACCTTTTTGGCGGTGTTTACTCTAAAATTTATTAACAATGTGGTAAATTGTGGTAAAAAGTGGTAAATTTTTCAATATATTTGAATTTGGAATGGTGTAACTAACAAACCGCGTTTGAGCTTTTTAACAGGAACATATGAATGTAAAGTAGATGCTAAGGGTAGGCTAATGATGCCAGCGCCCTTAAAAAAGCAAATGGCAGCTGTATTGGCAGAGGGTTTTGTGTTGCGTCGTTCTGTGTTTCAAAAATGTTTAGAGTTGTATCCAATTGCAGAGTGGCAAGCACTTATGCAAAAAATGAATAAGCTTAACAGGTTTAAAAAGAAGAATAACGATTTTATTAGAAGGTTTACGGCAGGTGTTAAAATGGTTGAGGTTGATGTAAATGGGCGTTTATTAATCCCTAAAGACTTAACGGTGTTCGCTAATATTTCAAAAAATATAGTGGTGGCTTCGGCTATCAATATTATTGAAATTTGGGATAAAGATTTATATGAACAAGCTATTGATGATGCGGCATTAGATTTTGCTGATTTAGCTGAAGAGGTAATGGGACAAGACGATGAGGATGGAATATCATAATCCGGTTTTATTAAAGGAAACCGTTGATGGTTTAAAAGTTGTGCCAAACGGTGTTTACGTAGATGTAACCTTTGGTGGAGGTGGTCACAGTAAAGAAATATTAAAAAGACTTGGTGAAAACGGAAAGTTATTTGCTTTTGATCAAGATGAAGATGCTCTTGAAAATGCTATTGATGATCCTAGATTTACGTTGATAAATGAAAATTTTAGGTATGTAAAACGCTTTTTAAGGCTGCATGGTGTAAGACAGGTTAATGGGGTTTTGGCAGATTTTGGAGTGTCGTCGCATCAGTTTGATGTTCCAGAACGTGGTTTTTCAACTCGTTTTGAAGCAAATTTAGATATGCGGATGAATCAGCAAAATAAATTATCTGCTTTTCATGTAGTTAATGAGTATGAGGAGGAGCAATTAAGACAAGTGTTTGCGCAATATGGAGAATTAAGGCCAGCGCCGGCTATGGCAAGATTAATTGTTGAATACCGAAAAAAAGAGCCTATTGTAACAAGTGAGCAATTAAAAATGGTGTTAAGAAAATTTTTGCCACCACGTCATGAAAATAAAGTGTTGGCTCAAATATATCAAGCTATAAGAATTGAGGTGAATCAAGAAATAGAAGTTCTAAAAGAGTTTTTATTGCAAACACCAGAAATTTTGGTAAAGGGAGGGCGATTAAGTTTTATTTCATATCACTCTCTAGAAGATAGGTTGGTAAAGCGTTTTATAAGAAATGGTTTGTTTGAGGGAGAGCCAGAACGTGATGTTTTTGGGAATTTTGAAGTGCCATTTAAAAAAGTTGGTAAGCTTATAGTGCCTTCGCAAGAAGAGATTAAAATGAATAATAGAGCTAGAAGTGCAAAACTGAGAATAGCAGAAAAAATATAAATGAAAAAGAACATTTATAACATATTAAAAGGAACGTTTTTAGTAAGCGATGATTCTTTTAAGAATTGGAAGTTTATTCTGTTCATTTCGTTTTTGTCAATAATAATGATTGCAAGTTCTCATAGTGCAGATAAAAAGGTTTATGAGATTGCAAGATTAAAAAATGAAGTGAAAGAAATTAGATCTACGTTTTTAGAAGGGCGCACCAAATTAATGCGTCTTAAAATGGAATCTAATGTTATCAAAATAATGAAAGATAAAGGAATTGCACCATCGGTAATTCCTCCAAAAAAAATAAAAGTAACATCTCAAAATAATTAGAAGCATTGGCAGTTAACGAAAAAAACATATTAAATAGACTCTACTTTGTATCTGGGTGTATGTTTGTCTTTGGGCTTGCTGTAGTGTTTAAGCTGCTTAGTATTCAGTTTATAGAAGGAGATAAATATAAAGCTTTAGCAGAAAAACGTGTTGTTAAAGATGTTGTTATTCCTGCTAATAGGGGTAATGTGTATTCGGCTAACGGAAATTTATTAGCTACATCTATTCCAAAATATGATATTAGAATTGATGCTGTTACGTCTTCTTCAAAAGATTTTAAAAAATATTTAAAACCGCTAGCAGATTCTTTAGCAAAGTTTACAGGTAAATCATCAGGTTATTATCAAAGAGAGTTAAGAAAGGCTAGGGCTAATAAAAATAGGTACTATTTGTTAGCAAGAAATATTGGGTATTCAGACTATATAAGAATACGGAATTTTCCTTTATTAAAACTTGGTGCTTTTAAAGGAGGTTTAATTGTAGAGCAAAGAACAAAACGAGAACATCCTATGGGGGGTATTGCTCAAAGAACTATTGGCTATGAACGTATTGATGAGCAAGGAAATATTACAAGACCAGGAATTGATGGTGCTTTTGGAATTAAATATTTAAGGGGGGTAGATGGTAAAAGAAAAAAACAGCGTATAGGTAAAGGACAATGGAAACCTTTAAGTGATGCTAATGAAATTGAACCTAAAGATGGGTATGATGTTTATACAACAATAGATGTAAATATTCAAGATATAGCGCATCATGCGCTTTTAGAACAATTAGAAAAATACAAGGCAGATCATGGGTGTGTTGTTGTAATGGAAACCAAAACCGGAGAGGTAAAAGCTATTTCTAATTTAGGAAGAAGTAGTAAAGGGTATTATTACGAAAAAAGAAATTATGCTGTTTGGGAATCTCATGAACCGGGTTCAACCTTTAAACTTATGGCTATTACAGCTGCTCTTGAAGATAAAGTAATTGATACTAGTGATGTAGTAGATACAGGAAAAGGTGTTTTAACATACTACGGAAAAAAGGTGCGGGATTCAAAATATGGTGGTTACGGAAAAATATCGGTTTCTAAGGCTTTTGAGGTGTCTTCAAATACAGGAATTGTAAAAGCAATACATAAAGCTTATGCTAAAAATCCTGAAAAGTTTGTAGATAGGTTGTATGCTATGAATTTAAATGATACGCTTCAAATACCAATAATAGGAGAGGGAAAACCTATTATTCCAGATCCAAGAATTAAAAATGGTCGTTGGAGTGGTATTGCATTGCAATGGATGGCTTATGGTTATGGGGTGTCTTTTACACCGTTGCAAACCTTAACATTTTACAATGCTATAGCTAATGGGGGCGAAATGGTAAAACCTCGATTTTTAAAGGAAGTTAGAGAATTTGATAAAGTTATTGTGCCTTTTGAAAAAGAAGTTATTAATGAACAAATTTGTTCTAAAGAAACCATTAAAAAGGTTCAACAGCTTTTGAAAAATGTGGTAGAGAAAGAGCATGGTACTGGTCATAGATTATATTCTGAAAATTTTTCTATGGCGGGTAAAACAGGAACTTGTCAAAAAGATTACAGAGATAAAGAAAAATTAAATTACATCTCGTCATTTGCGGGTTATTTTCCTGCCGAAAACCCCAAATATTCTTGTATTGTGGTAATACATGAGCCAGATAAAAGTGTAGGCTATTACGGAGCAGATGTTTCGGGGCCTGTATTCAAAAGAATTGCTCAAAAAATTTACACAGATACACCATTAGTTGATGAAGTTGAAACTTTGGAGGTTAAAAAGCCTTCGGTAGAAAAAGAATATGAAAGCTATTACAATTTAGCTCAAACATATAAAACCATTATGCCTAATGTAGTAGGGTTGCCTGTTATGGATGCGCTTTCGCTTTTAGAAAATATGGATGTAAAACTAAAAGTAAAATTGAAAGGTAATGGTGTGGTTAAAGAGCAATCTGTAAGTAAAAGTGTGAAATTAAAAAATAATCAAACTGTTGTTTTAAGCGCTTCATGAAAATTTTAAGAGACATATTGTATAGGGTTTCTATCAATGCGGTTGTGGGTGATACAGGTGTTTCTGTGCGCAACATTCATTTTGATTCTAGAAAAGTTAGTCAAGGCGATGTCTTTGTTGCAATTAAAGGGAGTTTAGTTGATGGACATGGCTATATAGAAAAAGCTATTGCCCAAAAAGCTATTGCTGTAGTATGTGAAAAATTACCACAGGTTTTAATTGATGGAATAACTTATGTAGAGGTTGATAATTCTAATAAAGCCCTAGCGGTTTTGGCTTCTAATTATTATGAGTCGCCATCAGAAAATTTAAAACTAGTTGGGGTTACTGGAACCAACGGAAAAACTACTGTTGCTAGTTTGTTGTATCAATTATTCAAAAAAGCAGGTTATAAAGTAGGCTTATTGTCAACTGTAAAAATTTTAGTTGATAATAAGGAGTATAAAGCAACTCATACAACACCAGATTCACTCACTATTAATAAGTATTTAAAAGAGATGAATGCTGAAGGTGTTGAATTTTGTTTTATGGAAGTAAGCTCCCACGGAATCCACCAAAGTAGAACAGAAGGTTTGCTTTTTGAAGGCGGTATTTTTACAAATTTATCACATGATCACTTAGATTATCATAACACTTTTGCAGAGTATAGAGATGTGAAGAAAGCATTTTTTGATAAGCTTCCAAGTAGTGCTTTTGCTTTAGTAAATGCAGATGATAAAAACGGCTCAGTTATGTTGCAAAATACCAGAGCCAAAAAGTTTACTTACGCTTTAAAAAGTTATGCAGATTATAAAGCACAAATTTTAGAAAATCAATTGGGAGGCCTGCTTTTAAAGGTTGATGATAATGAAGTTTGGACTAAACTCATAGGGAGTTTTAATGCTTATAATGTGTTGGCAATTTATGCTACAGCAGAATTGTTAGGACTTGAGAAGTTTGAAATTTTAAGATTGATTTCTGATTTAGAAAGCGTTAGTGGCCGATTTCAATATTTAATTTCAGATGAAAAAATAACAGCTGTGGTTGATTATGCTCATACACCAGATGCCCTTAAAAATGTGTTGGAAACAATTAACAGTATAAGAACAAAAAACGAAGAATTAATTACTGTTGTAGGGTGTGGCGGAGATAGAGATAAAACTAAGCGTCCTAAAATGGGGCACATAGCAACAGAGTTAAGTACAAAGGTCATTTTTACTAGTGATAATCCACGAAGTGAAAATCCTGAAGAAATATTAAAAGATATAGAAAAGGGGGTAGAGCCTTATAATTTCAAGAAATCATTAACCATTGCAGATAGGGCTCAAGCCATAAAAACAGCATGTCAGTTAGCGCAACCTAATGATATTATTTTAATAGCAGGTAAGGGGCATGAAACCTATCAAGAAATTAAAGGAGAGCGTTTTGAATTTGATGATTTTAAAACCGTTCAAAAATTTTTAAAACAATTACAAAAGTAATATGCTATACTATTTGTTTGAATATTTAGAAAAACAATTCCAATTTCCAGGAGCTACCCTTTTTGGTTTTATAACTTTTAGGGCAGCTTTAGCAATGATTCTCTCTTTGTTAATTTCTACAATATATGGTAAAAGAATCATTCGTTTTTTACAAAGAAAACAATTGGGCGAAACCATAAGAGATTTAGGATTAGAGGGTCAGTCTGAAAAGGCAGGAACACCAACTATGGGAGGTCTTATCATTATTTTGGCAACTTTAATTCCTGTGCTGTTATTATCAAAATTAGAGAATATATACATCATTCTATTAATAATTACTACACTTTGGATGGGGGTTATTGGTTTCATAGATGATTATATTAAAAAGTTTAAAAATAATAAGGAAGGTTTAAAAGGACGCTTTAAAGTTATAGGTCAGGTAGGTTTAGGATTAATAGTAGGATTAACCTTGTATTTTCATGAAGATGTGGTAATAAAAGAAAAATTACCAATAGCAGAACAACAACAAATTTTAAAAACTAATCCTGAAGCTACCGAATCTGCATTTTTTAAACCAGAAGAAAAATCAACAAAAACAACCATTCCGTTTGTTAAGAAAAATGAGTTTGACTATGCCGATTTAATAACATGGATTCATCCTGATTTACAAAAGTATTCGTGGGTAATATTCTTATTAATTACCATAATTATTATAACAGCAGTTTCAAATGGAGCAAATCTTACAGATGGAATTGATGGTTTAGCTGCAGGAACATCAGCAATAATAGTGCTAACATTAGGAATTTTCTCTTACGTTTCCAGTAATATTATCTTTTCGCAGTACCTAGATATTATGTATATCCCAAAGGTAGAAGAAATAACAATTTATATCACAGCTTTTGTTGGAGCTTTAATTGGGTTTTTATGGTATAATACATATCCAGCACAAGTGTTTATGGGAGATACAGGAAGTTTAACCATTGGGGGTATTATAGCAGTAATTGCTATTGCGGTGCGTAAAGAATGGCTTATCCCGGTCTTGTGTGGCATTTTTTTAGCAGAAAATTTATCGGTGATAATGCAGGTAAGTTGGTTTAAATATACTAAGAAAAAATATGGTGAAGGACGTAGAATTTTTAAAATGTCGCCTTTGCATCATCACTATCAAAAATTAGGATATCATGAAAGCAAAATTGTAACAAGATTTTGGATTGTTGGAATATTGCTAGCTATTTTATCAATTGTAACATTGAAAATTAGATAATGAAAAAGCTGGTTATTCTAGGAGGAGGAGAAAGTGGTGTGGGAACAGCACTTTTAGCACGTGAAAGAGGTTACCAAGTTTTTGTTTCAGATAAAGGAAAAATTAAAGATAATTATAAAAAAGTTCTTATACATAATGAGATTGAATGGGAAGAAGGAGCGCATTCTGAATTAAAAATTCTTGATGCTGATGTGGTAATGAAAAGCCCTGGTATTCCAGATAAAGTGCATTTGGTAAAAAAAATTAGAGAAAAAGGTATTCCTGTAATTTCAGAAATTGAATTTGCTGCAAAATTTACCAAAGCAAACATTGTAGGAATTACAGGTAGTAACGGTAAAACAACCACGGCAAGTTTAACACATCACATTTTAAAGCAAGAATTACAGGTGGGGTTAGCGGGTAATATTGGTGATAGTTTTGCTAAACAGGTTTTAGATGAAAATTATCCAAATTATGTTCTGGAAATTAGCAGTTTTCAGTTAGATGATATCATCAAATTTAAGCCACATATAGCAATAATTACCAACATTACGCCAGATCATTTAGATAGATATGACTATCAGTTTGAAAATTATATCAAATCTAAATTTAGAATAGCTGAAAATCAAACTAAAGAGGATTATTTAATATATGATGCCGATGATGAGGTTCTTGTAAATCACCTTAAAAATTCCCCAGTTCAATCAACATTATTACCATTTTCATTAGAAAAAAAAATTGAAAATGGTGCGTATTTAGATAACGATAATATAAAAATAATAATAGATAATAAACAGATTAATATGCCAACAAAAAATTTAACACTAGAAGGAAAACATAATATTAAAAATGCCATGGCTGCTTCAACAGTAGCGCATTTGTTAAATATTAGAAAGCAAACTATAAGAGAGAGTTTAGCAAATTTTCAAGGAGTAGAACATCGTTTAGAGCATGTTTTAAAAATTAATAAGGTTAACTATATAAACGATTCTAAAGCTACTAATGTAAATGCAACTTATTACGCATTAGAGAGTATGGATGCACCAACCGTATGGATTGTTGGAGGAGTAGATAAAGGGAATAATTATGAGGAGCTATTTCAGTTTGTGAACGAAAAAGTAAAAGCTATAATCTGCTTAGGTATAGATAACGAAAAACTTATGAAAACGTTTGAAGGAATGGTTGATGTTTTAGTTGAAACTCAATATATGAGTGAGGCTGTAAAAATAGCATATAAAGTTGCAGATATGGGAGATAACGTATTATTATCACCAGCCTGTGCAAGCTTTGATTTATTTGAAAACTATGAAGATAGAGGGCGTCAATTTAAAAATGCTGTACGTAATTTATAGGTAAATGCAGGCATTGTTTAAAAACATAAAAGGCGATAGATTAATTTGGGCAATAGTGGCTTTGTTGGCAATACTATCATTCTTGCCCGTTTACAGTGCTGCCAGTAATTTAGCTTACAAAGGTGGTGGCAGTAATACCTTTGCTTTTTTTGTAAAACATTTTGTGCATTTGTTTTTAGGCTTTGCTATTATGTATGGGGTTCACAAAATTCCGTATAGGTATTTTAAAGGACTTTCACTTATTATGATTCCGGTAGTGTTGGTTTTATTAGGAATCACATTGTTAAAAGGTACTGTTATAGAAGGAGCTAATGCTAGTAGATGGATTCAAATACCTATTGTAGGTGTGTCTTTTCAAACATCAACATTGGCATCGGTAGTTCTTATGGTTTATGTGGCACGATATATGTCTAAAATTAAAGATAAAATAGTAACTTTTAAAGAGTCTATTTTGCCCCTTTGGGTGCCAGTATTTTTAATAATAGCCTTGATTTTACCTTCTAACTTTTCAACCGCTGCCATTATTTTTTTTATGGTGTTTGTTTTGGTGTTTTTAGGAGGGTATCCTATTAGATATTTGGTGGTAATTTTGGGTTCCGGATTGGTTATGTTGGCAATGTTTATTTTAACAGCCAAAGCGTTTCCTGATGCAATGCCTAACAGGATTGATACATGGATGAGTAGGATAGAAAACTTTACTAACGGAGAAGATACAGAGGCCGATTATCAAATTGAAAAAGCTAAAATTGCTATTGCTTCAGGCGGTGTAAGTGGAGTGGGCCCAGGAAAAAGCAGACAGAAGAACTTTTTGCCACAGTCGTCATCAGATTTTATTTTCGCTATCATAATTGAAGAATATGGTTTGTTAGGAGGCTTAACAATCATGATTTTATATATGTGGTTACTGTTTAGAATTGTAATAGCGGCTCAAAAATCAGACACTATTTTTGGTAAGTTGTTGGTTTTAGGAGTGGGATTGCCTATAGTATTTCAGGCATTAATTAATATGGGAGTGGCAGTAGAATTGTTTCCTGTTACAGGGCAAACATTACCGTTAATTAGTAGTGGTGGTACATCAATTTGGATGACATGTTTGGCTATAGGAATTATACTTAGTGTAAGTGCTAAAAGAGAAGAGATTAAAGAAAAAGAGATTGAGGAAGAAAATCCATTAGAAATTTTATCTGAAACAATTTAATGAGTCATTATAAAATCATATTATCAGGCGGAGGTACAGGAGGTCATATCTATCCTGCAATAGCCATTGCTAATGAGTTGAAATCTCGTTATCCAGATGCTGAGTTCTTGTTTGTAGGAGCAAAAGATAGAATGGAAATGGAAAAAGTGCCACAAGCAGGTTATAAAATAATTGGGCTTTGGATTTCAGGAATCCAGCGTAGTTTAACCTTGAAAAACTTATCATTTCCGTTTAAAGTAATTAGCAGTCTTTGGAAGGCTAGAAAAATTATAAATTCTTTTAAGCCAAATGTAGTTATTGGTACGGGGGGGTACGCTAGTGGTCCGTTATTATATGTGGCTGCTTCTAAAAATATTCCTAGTTTAATACAGGAGCAGAATTCTTATCCAGGAATTACCAATAAATTATTGGCAAAAAAGGCTAAAAAAATATGTGTAGCTTATAATGATTTAGAGCGTTTCTTTCCTAAAGATAAAATTATAAAAACAGGAAATCCGGTTCGTAAAGGCTTGTTAAATATTGAAGAAAAAACAGCTGAGGCAAAAAAACAATTCAACTTAAAAGAGGGAAAACTTACCTTGTTAGTTTTAGGAGGAAGTTTAGGTGCAAGAAGGATTAATGAACTAATAGAAAAAGAGTTAGATTTTTTTGATACTCAAAACGTTCAAGTTATTTGGCAATGTGGTAGTTTGTATTATCAGCAATATAAAATCTATAATAACACAAAAAACGTACAAGTACATGAGTTTTTAAACAATATGGGTAGTGTTTATGCCGCAGCAGATATTGTTATTTCAAGAGCAGGGGCAAGTTCAGTGTCAGAATTGTGTATTGTAGGCAAGCCTGTAATTTTTGTGCCATCACCTAATGTGGCAGAAGACCATCAAACTAAAAATGCCATGGCTATAGTTAAAAATGATGCAGCCATGATAATAAAAGAAGAAGATTTAGATGTAGATTTTGAAAATAAATTTTCACAATTAATAGCGTCTCCAGAGAAACAAAAAGAATTAGGAAAGAATATTAAAAAACTAGCATTGGTTAATGCAACAAAACAAATAGTTGACGAAGTAGAAAAACTGCTAAACAAAGCATGAATTTAAAGAACATACATAACGTCTATTTTATAGGTATTGGTGGTATTGGTATGAGTGCCTTAGCAAGGTATTTTAATGCTAATAACAAACAAGTGGCAGGCTATGATAAAACACCAACAGAGATTACCGAAGCCTTAATAAATTTAGAGATTGATGTTCATTATGAAGATTCTGTAGCTAATATACCAACCTCATATTTAACACAAGAAAATACTTTGGTGGTATACACGCCTGCTATACCTAAAGATCATGAAGAATTAACTTATTTTAAAAACAACAAGTTTACAGTTTTAAAACGATCAGAAGTTTTGGGACTTATTACTGAAAATACATTTTGTTTGGCAGTTGCGGGCACACACGGAAAAACTACCACAACAAGTATATTAGGGCATCTATTACATGAATGTGATGTTGAAGTAACGGCATTTTTAGGAGGTGTAACAGAAAATTACAACTCTAATTTAATATTGAAAGGAGCCAAAGTTTCGGTTGTTGAAGCCGATGAGTTTGATAGATCATTTTTAACATTATCACCAAATATGGCTGGTATCACTTCTATGGATGCAGACCATTTAGATATTTATGGTGAAGCAGAGGCTTTAAGAGAATCGTTCGTTAAGTTCACAAAGCGTTTAAAGCCAGAAGGTAAACTATTTGTTAAAAACGGATTGCCCATACCGGGAATTACATATGGCATTGAGGATGATTCTGATTATTCCGTTCAAAATATAAAAATAGAAAACGGCTCTTATGTTTTTGATGTTAAAACGCCAAAAACAGTGCTTAAAAATATACAATTTAACCTACCAGGTAGACACAATTTGTCGAATGCATTAATAGCCTTGGCGATGGCTGTAGAGTATGGTTGCCCTCACCAGCAGCTCGTCAAGGCTTTGGCATCTTTTAAAGGAGTTAAAAGACGATTTACTTATCATATTAAAACTGATGAGTTGATTTTTATTGATGATTATGCACACCATCCAGAAGAAATAAATGCGGTGCATCAAGCAGTACGAGAAATGTATCCAAATAAAAGCATATTAGCTGTGTTTCAGCCTCATTTATTTAGCAGAACTCAAGACTTTGCTAATGAGTTTGCAGATAGTTTGTCTCAATTTGATGAGTTGATTTTATTAGATATTTATCCGGCTAGAGAATTACCAATTGAAGGTGTTACTTCTGCTTGGTTGCTAGATAAAATAGTTACAGAAAAAAAGCAGTTAACAAGTAAAGAAAATTTATTAGAAAAAATACAAGAAAGTAACGCCCAAATCATCCTAACTATTGGTGCGGGTGATATAGGTGAAGAAGTTAATAAAATAAAAAAAGGATTAAGTATTGCGAGTTAATTGGAACTACATAAAAATGTTTGTTTTATTTGGTGTGATAGTTTTTTTACACGCCTTTTCGTCGTATAAGAATAATACAAGAAAAGTATCTAAGCCAAATATTGAATTTATTGGTGAGAACAACCCATATATAACCAGTGAAAATGTTAGTAAATTGTTAATACAAAATTACAAAGGCTTTAAAAATGAGTCAAAAGAAACTTTAGATTTGAATGTATTAGAAAATGCCCTAAAATCTAATCCATTAATAAAATCTGCAGAGGTGTATATGTCTGTAAATGGGATGCTTAATGCCAAAATTGAACAAAAAACACCAATTGCCAGAGTAAGTACTAGCGAATCCTATTATATTGATGATGAAGGTTCATATATGCCATTGTCAAGTAATTATTCTGCAAGAGTACCATTAGTTACTGGTAGCGTAAAAAAAAGTAATCTAAAAAATGTCTATTTAGTTGCTAAAAAAATAAAAAATGATGAGTTTTTAAAAAAACACGTAATAGAAATTCATCAAAATAAAAATGAAGTAATTTTTTTAAAACTCAGACAATGTAAGTTTTTAGTTCAGTTAGGAGATGTAAAGTTATTAGATAAAAAAATAAATAATTTAAAAGCATTCTATCAAAAAAGTTTAAAAGAAAATACGCTCAATAATTATAAAAAAGTCAACTTACAATTTGACAACCAAGTTGTGTGTAGTAAATAAAAAACTATGGAACATAATTTAGCAGTAGGATTAGACATAGGAACCACCAAAATTGTGGCCATGATAGGTCGTAAGAATGAATATGGAAAACTTGAGATTTTAGGTATTGGTAAATCTAAAAGTTTAGGCGTTCACCGTGGTGTGGTAAATAATATTACCCAAACCATCCAGTCTATTCAACAAGCCGTACAAGAAGCCGAAGCAGCTGCTGAAATGAAGATTGCAGATGTAACAGTAGGTATTGCGGGGCAGCATATTCGTAGTTTACAACACAGTGATTACATTACCAGGCCCAACTCAGAAACTGTTATAGATGATGATGATATTGATAGGTTAATTAACCAAGTTCATAAATTGGTAATGCTACCCGGAGAAGAAATTATTCATGTGCTACCACAAGAATATAAAGTAGATGGGCAAGCCGAAATTAAAGAGCCTATAGGTATGTATGGTGGGCGTTTAGAAGCTAATTTTCACGTGGTTGTTGGGCAAGTATCATCTATCCGAAATATAGGCAGATGCGTTCAAAGTGCCGGATTAAATTTAGAAGGTATTACTCTAGAACCTTTAGCATCGGCAAATGCTGTTTTAAGTCAAGAAGAAAAAGAAGCAGGAGTAGCCTTAATTGATATAGGAGGCGGAACCACAGATTTAGCCATTTTTAGAGACGGCATTATTCGTCATACAGCAGTCATCCCTTTTGGAGGTAACGTTATTACTGAAGATATAAAAGAAGGATGCTCTATAATAGAAAAACAAGCAGAACTTCTAAAAATAAAATTTGGTTCTGCATGGCCTGGTGAAAATAAAGACAATGAAATTGTATCAATACCAGGGTTAAGAGGAAGAGAACCTAAAGAAATTACATTAAAAAATCTTTCTAAAATTATTCACGCACGTGTAGTTGAGATTGTAGAACAAGTTTATGCAGAAATTAAAAACTATGGGCATGAAGAACAAAAGAAAAAACTTATAGCAGGAATTGTTTTAACAGGTGGCGGTAGCCAATTAAAACACTTAAAGCAATTGGTAGAATATATTACAGGAATGGATACCAGAATAGGGTATCCTAACGAGCATTTAGCAGGAGATAGTGATGACGATGTTACAAGTCCGTTATTTGCTACTGCCGTTGGTTTGGTGTTAGATGGTTTAAAACGTCAAGAAAGAAAAAAGGTAGAAGAAGAAGTAGTAGCTCAAGAACAAGAAGAAGATGAAGAAACTAATGAAGAGGTAAAAGAAGAACCTAAAAAAGAACGCAAATCGTTCCTAGATAAATTAACAGAAAGAGTAAAAGATTTTCTAGACAACGCAGAATAGGAACTAGCAAGACAAGATGCTAGATAGCAAAAAATAATTCATTGAAAAAAAGATAAGTACAAAAACCCCAGAAAAAAAGAATTTATGAGCAGCGACAAAGAATTCGAAAGTATAGCATTTGATTTACCTAAGCACCAGTCAAATGTTATTAAAGTTATTGGTGTTGGTGGCGGTGGTAGTAATGCCATTAACCACATGTTTCAACAGGGCATTAAAGGCGTAGATTTTTACATCTGTAATACAGATGCACAAGCACTTCAAAACAGTGGTGTTCCTAATAAAATACAGTTAGGTGTTAATTTAACTGAAGGGTTAGGAGCAGGCGCAAACCCAGAAATAGGAGAGCAAGCCGCAGTAGAAAGTTTTGAGGAAATTTCTAGAATGTTAGATTCTAACACTAAAATGGTATTTATTACAGCCGGAATGGGAGGCGGTACAGGTACAGGAGCTGCACCAATAATTGCTAAAATGGCTAAAGATTTAGACATATTAACCGTTGGTATTGTTACCATGCCATTTCAGTTTGAAGGCAGAATGCGTATAGAACAATCTCAAAAAGGAATTGAAAAAATAAGAGATGTTGTAGACTCTTTAATTGTAATTAACAACAATAAACTAAGAGAAGTTTACGGGAACCTTGGCTTTAAAGCGGGATTCTCAAAAGCAGACGAAGTGCTATCAACCGCTGCTCGTGGTATAGCCGAAGTTATAACACATCACTATACACAAAATATAGATTTACGTGATGCTAAAACAGTATTAAGCAATAGTGGTACTGCTATAATGGGGTCTGCTACGGCAGCAGGTCAAAATCGTGCTCAAGACGCCATAAGAAAGGCTTTAGATTCTCCTCTATTAAATGATAATAAAATTACTGGTGCCAAAAACGTATTGTTGCTTATTGTTTCTGGTTCGCATGAAATCACTATTGATGAAATAGGTGAAATTAATGACCATATCCAGAATGAAGCCGGTCATGGAGCCAATATTATTATGGGGGTTGGTGAAGATGAAACCTTAGAAGAATCTATTGCTGTAACTATTATAGCTACGGGTTTTAATATAGAACAACAAGATGAGATTTCTAATACAGAAACCAAAAAAGTTATTCATTCATTAACATCTGAAGATCAAGATTTAGGCTCAGAAGAAAAAGAACCTGTAATTATTGCTCCAGCTATAGAATTAGAAAAGAAAGAAGAGCCTGCAATTGTGCGCCATACTTTAGATTTAGATAGTGAAGAAGAAGAGCAACCAAAAGCTAAAACTTCAATAAAAAAAGAACCTTCTAGTGCTCGTAGTTTAGACTTAATACCCACATCAGAAATTATTAAAAATATAGATGTGGTTTACAAAGAAGTAAAAGCAGTAGATGATGAAGACTTCATAATTAAGCCTGTTACAAAAATGTCGGCAGATGTAGAAGACACTAAAGATGTTGAAATAGCAGCTGATACAATTGAAGAAGAGCAACAAATAACTTTAACCTTTGATTTACCTCTTCCAAATAAAACAGAAGAGGAAAAAACCGAAGAAGATGTTGTTTCGTTTAATTTAAACGAAGACGTGAAAGATATTAAGGTTAATGATTATACAGAGCTTGTTACTGTAACAGAAACTAATGAAGATGGAGATATTCGTTATACTTTAGATGATTATATGGAGCTTGAGTCTTCAATGAATAAAAAGAAGACAACTGATGCTGTTGAAGAGGTTGATAACGACGTAGTTTTTGAAAAGAAAATTGTTCGTGAAAACGTTGTTGAAGAAGAAGTAGAAGAAGAAATAGACCCAATGAATACACCTATTTCAGAGCTACTAAAAGAAAGAGCAGCAGAAAGAAGGCGTAAAATGAAAGACTTTAACTATAAATTTAATAGCGCAAAAATTGATGATATAGAAAAAGTGCCAGCTTATAAACGTCAAGGAGTAGATTTAGATGAAACCAAACATTCATCAGAGACAAATATGTCTAGAACAAGCGTTGGTTTAGATGATAACGATGATATTAAATTAAGAAGTAATAATTCTTTTTTACATGATAATGTAGACTAGTTTTAACTAAATAACAATTATTTACAAAACCCGAAAAGATTCCTTTACCTTTTCGGGTTTTTAATTTCAAAAAGAAGTAGTTCTTTTTTATCTTCGCATACTAAATTTTTTAAGATGAGTTTACAACAAGAAGTTATGACGGCTTTAAAAGAAGCTATGAAAGCTAAAGATCAAACAGCATTAACTGCTTTAAGAGCTGTAAAATCTGCCATTTTACTAGCTAAAACTGAAAGCGGAGCAGGAGAAGAGTTAACAGAAGAACAAGAGCTTAAATTACTTCAAAAACAAGTTAAACAACGTAAAGATAGTGCTGCTGTTTATATAGAACAAGGACGCGAAGATTTAGCAGCGCCAGAATTAGCTGAAGCTGAGGTTATTAGTAAGTTTTTGCCAGAAGCGCTAACCGAAGAAGAAATAGAAAAAGTAGTAGTAGCTACCATAAATCAAGTAGGTGCAGAGGGGATGAAAGATATGGGGAAAGTTATGGGTATTGTTAGTAAAGAATTAGCAGGACAAGCCGATGGTAAAACAATATCTACCATAGTAAAAGCTAAATTGTCTTAATAAATAGTACTATTTTATAGATAGGAATACATGGCCCCGTGGCGCAACTGAATAGCGCATCAGATTTCGGCTCTGAGGGTTGGGGGTTTGAATCCCTCCGGGGTCACTATAACATTTTAAAGGCGGATTATATTAGCACAAAACCCTGTTAATAAAATTCGCCTTTTATTTTTAGTACTATTTATTTTATGCTTAGTTGTTGGTAATTACTTTCATGTTGTCTCATTCAATTGCTCCAAAAAAAAGTGATGGGCAACGTTAAAAAGAACCCTTCTACACTTAAATCTTGTTCGAATAGAGATAGTAGGTGTTTTTAATATTTAAATTAGATTGATAACAACTCTATATCTGCAGTCAACATTTATACCAAATCATACATTTTAACTCTAAGCACTCACTATAATACTTTTATTATTAACATTTAAACTGTTCTTAAAACTTATAATTTAACAAGAACCAATTTATCATTCAGCAAATTTTTTTTTATAAAAAATTAATGCCAAATAGTTTAAAATTACAATTAACATACCTATGGATACAATTATTCCTGAATGTATAACATTTAAAAATATAAAATTCTCACTTTGTCCTGTTAAAATTGAATACCATAGAAATGGACAAAATATGCCAATCAATGAAATTTTAGTTCCAGTTTTTATTCCGTTTCTAAACCTAAGAATTTTGTTGTTGCTTATTTGTCTTTTTACTTTAGTACCACTAATAGCGGAAAAACATTTTTTCCCTACCATTGAATAAGGACAAGCATTAATTAAGGACTTTATTACACCTGAAATTTTTTTCATAAATAATTCTTTAAAAGAAAAAATAAAAGATAAATCCACCTACAATAGCCATAGTTAATACAGAAATAATAAATGCCACAATAGCTTTAGGTTTTAGCATGGATGAAATGATTGCTATTTCTGGTAAACTAGCACCTGTTCCTCCTATAATTAAGGCCATTGCAGCTCCCATGCTCATACCCTTAACAATAAGTGCTTTTAATATAGGTATTGCCATTTCAATTCTTAGGTATAAAGGTATTCCAATGGTTGCTGCTATTGGTATAGCAATTGGACTATTGTTTCCTAAATATTTCTGAACCCATGCATCAGGAACAAAAATGGCAGAAACAGCACTAATTAAAGCACCAATTAAAACATAAGGAAAAATTCGTTTAAACAAAGCCCAACCAAAGTTGAAAGCTTCTTTAAGTTTAGAGTTAGAAGTATTGCTTTGGTTACAGCTGGTGCTAGAGGTTTCTGTACATTCAGGCACTTTTACCTGCTTTTCAGAGTCACAACTTGTTTGGTCAAAATTTGTTTCGGTACCACAGTTAGTAATGGGTTGAGGGCTACATTTTAAAGAAGACTTTCTTGAGTCTAGATTAATTCTTTTTACTTGATCTTTTAAAGATGTTTTACCAACAATGTTACCCATTAAAATAGCTCCAATAAAAACAATAAGAAAGTATACTAAAGCAACTTTCCAACCAAAAACACCAAAAATAAAGCCTACAACAACAAAATTTGCTAGAGGAGCAGAGAGTAAAAACGAAAAAACCATAGAAAATGGCGCTCCCATCTCAACCATACCCATAGAAACAGGAACCATAGAAGCGCTGCAGAATGGAGTAGGAATACCTAATATAGCACCCATTACACCACCATATTTATCTGTTTTTGATAATTTTTTTTGTAATTTTTTTTGCGGAATGTATGCTCGTATTAAACCTGTAAGTATTGATACTATTGCAATAATAATTACTAATACTACACCTACGTGTATAAATTCATTTAAAGCTAAATTTAATTTTTCGTTCATAATGTCATTTAAATTTTATTATATGCGTTATTTCGCATATGTTGTTTGAAAAAAATATTAATTACTGTTATTTAGATTATTGTATTTTACATTAATTGTTTTCTCTTATGTTAAGAAGTTTTCTACATTTAATCATTTCTGTAGTCATTTCTTTTTCAGGGATACAAGAGATTGCCTTTTGAATAAAATGATGAAATTCGTTTTTAATTGGGCAGAGATAATAAAAAACCCATTTTCCTTCCTTAGTCTCATCAATTAAACAAGCGTCTTTTAATATCTTTAAATGTCTAGATACATTATATTGATGTTCATCTAAAACTTCTACAATTTCCGAAACGCAAATTTTTTCATCAATGTTAGTAAGTAGCCAAATAATTTTTAGCCTTTTTATATCTGAAAGCGCTTTGAAAATTTTTTTATAATCATTCATCGTTTAGTATGTTTATATGTAAAAAAACGCATATGTTAATGAGGAGCAAAAATAATAATTTTTTAAAATCTAACAATAAATATTTTGAATTACTCTTGTTGAGTGTTTTTTATTAGTAAAATGGTTTACAGTTTTGTTGAAAAGGTATTATAAAAGCTAATGTAATTTTAAATGTTTTAATGGATATATTAAAACTTAGAGCTACTAGTGTTTTACATTTTATACTTCTTCCGTATTCGTGTTTTTAAAGCAACTTTCTCTTTAAATTCTTCCAACTTAGAAGCCTAATTTCATTATTAACCATATGATTTTAATCATTTTATATAAAGTAATGTTATTATAACTTTAAATGTTGAAATACGTATTATTTATGTTAAAATCAATTCAAATAAAATCGTTTTTTATAGAAATAGGAGAGCTCACATACTTTGCTAGACGTTTTTTTAAAGAACTTTTTAATAAACCTTTTGAGTTTAAAGAGTTACTAAAGCAATGTTATAATATTGGTAATAAATCACTTTTATTAGTTGGTGTTACAGGCTTTATAATAGGTTTAGTAATTACAATGCAAACCAGACCAACATTAGAGGAATTTGGTGCAGAATCATGGATGCCTTCTATGGTTAGTATTTCTATTATTAGAGAAATTGGGCCGGTTATAATAGCTTTAACTTTTGCAGGACGTATAGCCTCTGGCATTGGGGCAGAATTAGGCTCAATGCGTGTAACTGAGCAAATTGATGCTATGGAGGTTTCTGGTACAAACCCATTTAAATTTTTAGTAGTTACAAGAGTGTTGGCAGCAACATTAATGCTGCCTATTTTAGTGATTTTTGGTGATGCTATTGCACTTTACGGGTCATATATCATAGAAAATTTAAAGGGAGAAGTATCCTTTCAATTATACTTTAATAAGGTATTTAACTCATTAGGGTTTGGAGACATTATTCCTGCCACTATAAAAACTTATTTTTTTGGGTTTGCTATTGGTTTAGTAGGATGTTTTAAAGGATATTATTGTAATAAAGGAACTGTTGGCGTTGGGTTAGCAGCAAACTCTGCAGTGGTGTTTTCATCTATGCTATTATTTGTAATTGACTTTATAGCTGTATTTGTAACCAATATATTTTTTGAAATTTAAAATGAATAATTTACAAAACATACAAGAAATAACAGAAACTTTAAACATGAAAAAACCTATACTAGAAATTAAGGATTTAAAAAAATCATTTGGTAGTAATCATGTTTTAAACGGGTTTAATTTGCAGCTTTTTGAAGGTGAAAATTTGGTTATTATGGGTAAATCTGGATCAGGTAAATCGGTTATGATTAAATGTTTAGTAGGTTTAATGCAGCCAGATTCTGGTAGTATAGAAGTAATGGGTAAAGATATTAATACATTAAATCGTATAGATTTAGATAAGTTAAGAACCGAAATTGGTTTCCTTTTTCAAGGTAGTGCCTTATACGATTCTATGACAGTAAGAGAGAATTTAGAATTTCCTTTACGGCGGCATAAAGACAAGTTAAGAAATGTTACAGAAACCACAAATTTAGTTATTGAAGCTCTTGAAAGTGTTGGTTTAGTTAAAGCTATAGATTTAATGCCGGCAGAACTTTCTGGGGGTATGCAAAGGCGTGTGGCACTGGCTAGAACATTAATATTAAAACCAAAAATTATTTTATACGATGAACCCACTAGCGGATTAGACCCCATAACAGCTAAAGAAATTATTGAGCTTATGCAACGTGTTAAGCATCAATACAAAACATCTTCACTCATCATTACACATGATGTTGATTGTGCACGTGTTGTTTCAGAACGTATGATTTTACTTGTAAATGGTATTAATTATGCCGAAGGTACTTTTGAAACCTTAAAAGCATCAAATGATGATAAGGTTAAAGCGTTTTTTAAATAATTATATTTTAGGTCATGAGAAAAACAAATAATGAAAAATTAAGACTAGGCATTTTTGTTATCATAGGATTATTATTGTTTGTTGTTGCCATTTATCTAATTGGGAATCGCCAAAATATGTTTGTAAAAACATTTACCATTAGCGCCAATTTTAACAACGTAAATGGTTTAATTCAAGGCAATAATGTACGCTATTCAGGTATTAATATAGGAACAGTAAAAGCTATTACTATGGTAAATGATTCTACCATTAATGTGAGTATGGTTATTGAGGAAAAAATGGTTCAGCATATAAAAAGAAATGCCATTGCAACTATTGGTACAGATGGTTTGGTTGGTAATATGATTGTTAATATTATACCAGGAGAAGGAAATGCAGAAGCTATTTCGGAAGGTGATGTTATTAAAAGTTATACCAAAATTGGTACTGCAGATATATTAAATACATTAAGTGTAACCAATGAAAACGCAGCCTTATTAACAGCAAAGCTTCTTAATATAGCAGATGCCATGGCCGATAGTAAAGGTACTTTTGGAATGCTTATAAATGACACTATAGTGTCTAGTAATTTAAAGCAAACAGTCAATCAATTAAGAATTATGAGTGTTGAAGCCAATAGGTCTATGAAATCACTAAACGCTATTATAAATACAATTAATTTTAATGAAAGTGTTGCAGGTGTTTTACTAAATGATTCTATAGAAGCCCAAAAGATGAGAGCAGTAATAAGTAATTTGGAATCATCTAGTAAAGATGTTAAAGAAGTAATAGCTAATCTTAACGCAACAGTTACCGACTTTAAAAAAGGGGAAGGAGCGGTTGATTATCTTTTTAAAGATGAAGATTTTGTAAAAAATCTAGAACAGTCTATTAAAAATATTAATGAAGGTACTGATAAGTTTAACCAAAATATGGAAGCACTAAAGCACAATTTTTTAACCCGTAGATATTTTAGAAGATTAGAGCGTCAACAAAAAAAAGAAGTTAAAAACTAAAACAAATAATGAGTAATAGTTAGTGCAGTTACGTTTTTTATTATGTCTGCTTAGGTTTTTCAGAAATAAGTTTAAAAAAAGTAATTTCTGGACGCATACCCAGTCTACCAGGAAAACCAATCCAACCCAAACCTCTATTTACATATAAATATTGGTTTTTATGCCTATATAAACCAGCCCAATGTTTGTATTTATATTTAATAGGGCTCCATGTCATGTTTTTATAATTGAATCCTAATTGCATGCCATGTGTGTGTCCAGATAAGGTAAATGCAATATCAGTTTTATTAATTACTTCATCATTCCAATGGCTGGGGTCATGTGAGAGTAAAATTTTAAAAGGAATTTTTATAGCGTTTTTAATTGCAAATTGTAAATTACCATATTGTTTAAAAGGTGGTTTTCCCCAGTTTTCTACACCAATTATAGATATCTTTTCGTTGTTAATTTCAATAATTTCAGATTCGTTAAGCAATAATTTAAAGTCAATATTTTTATAGAATTGTTTTATTTTATTAAAATTATTTTGTTTTTCTTCTTCACTATTCCATTTTGAATAATCGCCATAGTCATGGTTTCCTAAAACAGCAAATTTTCCTTTTTTAGCAGATAGTTTTTTTAAAATTTTATCCCAACCTAATAATTCCCAAGCATAGTTGTTAACCAAATCTCCCGTAAAAAAAATAAAGTCAGGGTGTAAACTATTAATTTGTTCAACCGCTTTTTGTAAAATTTTATAGCGATTGTTAAAACTTCCTATATGCAAATCTGAAATTTGTACAATTTTTAAAGCATTAAAAGATTTTGGTAAATGACTGAAATGTAATTTATGTTTATAGATTTTAAAATTGTAAACAGCTTTGAAAATGGCATAAAGAATGACAAAAAAAGGTAGAATACCAGAAAGTAAACCTACTAACGGAACAACTATTACAGATTCTTTTTCTAAAAAAATATAATTTCCAAAAAACAATATTGATATAATTATTACAAATATAATTTTAGGGATAAATGATGAAACAGTAAGACCGTATAAAGACGAAATCAATAATTGTTTTCGTTTTGGGTTTATGTTATCTAAAGTAATTTTTAGTATAATTATAGCTGTTATTAATCCAATTGTAAATGTCCAAAACGCTATATAGATGGTGTTTTTAAGCCATAACCGACTTAATAATTGAGTTATGTTTTGTAACCAATAAAATGATAAAATATCAATAAATAATATAGCAAAACATAAAAGTAAAATAGTAAAAAGTGAGTAGCTACGCACGTTATAATTTTTGAGATTCATGTTTTTTTAGTCTTCTTCTATCTCTCAAAGCCCAGTAAATACCTTTTACATCTGCAGCCCAATTTTTATACATGAAAATAAGTGTAATTTCCTCAATTGTTTCTAAAATCCCAACAATAATCATGGTATAAAATAATACATATTCAGTATTAAAAAATAATGACCATAGAATAAAAACACCCTGTATTAAAGCTGATGATTTTGCTAAATATGTGTGAAATGCAGTGGCTTTACCATATTTTAAATAAGCTATTACCATTTGAATGATATAAGGTACAAAAGCTATAAGTATTAAAACAAGATTGGATTTTATAAAATAAGTTTCAAAATGAAACAGACCAATTAGCCCAATAATCATAGTTATTTGGTCGCCAAAAGAATCTAATTGAGAACCTCTTGGGCTTGTTATTTTTAATTTTCTGGCTAAATAACCATCAATAGCATCGGTTGAATAGCTTATTAAAAGAAACCAAGAAAAAACTAAACGTAAATCTAACCATATTAATGCCAGCAAAAATGGAGCCGCTGCTATTCTATAAAATGAAAACCAATCTGCAATATTATAGTTTTTAAAGGTTAGCATATCATTTATTATCTTGTTTAAGATTAATTTTAACCTCAGGAATTTTAATGAGTTCTAAAGTGGTTGATGCAAGGGTTACTCTGCCTTTAGTTTTTTTAATTTCGTTATGAATTTCATCGTTTAACATATGCTTAGTAAATCGTCGTTTTTTATAATCTACAATATATCTTAAGTTAAATTGAATCCAATTGTCGGTTAGTGTTATAGCAAGGGTAGGATCTACCAAAGCATCTTCAATATAGTATTTGTTAACAACCTCTTTCCATTGAGATTTAGAGTTTGTAGTATATTCTGAAAGGGTATTAGAAGCAATTTTAATAACAATAGATTTTGCTAACTCTACATCTGAGCCATATTTAATGGGTAAATTAAATTCATCCCATATAAAAGGAAAGTCTTGTGAATAGTTATAAATAGGACCTTTAAAAACAAAGGCGTTGCTTAATTTTACAATACGGCCGCTATAATTATCACTGCTTACCCATTGGCCAATTTCCATCATAGTGGTATAGATACTATCAACATCTATCACATCACCTTTAATACCGTTAATTTCAATTCTATCACCAGGTTTGTAAACTTTTACAATAAAAATATATAATGATCCAGCAATACTTAAAATGAGTTCTTGAAGTGTAAAAGCAATACCAGCACTAAACAAGCCTATGGCAAGGGTGAAGTCTTTAATATTACCTGTAAAATAAGAAAATGATAATAAAATTAAAATAATATAGCCAATAATTTCAATACCTTTTTGAGATTTGTATCTGGCTGCAGTATCAGAAACTTGTTTTTTCAAAAACCGTCTTATTAATTGTATTAGGGTAAGAACAAATGCAACTAATATTATATACTTAATAATGTTAAGTAGTGTGGGGTTTTCAGCAATCCAATGTTTTATTTGGTTCATTTTTTTGTTTAATAATCTTCATATATACACAATCTATTATTCAAAATTTCTTATTTCAATTTTCCGTAAGCTTATTTTTTTAATTCTAAATCTAATTTGGCCAACATAATTAATTCTGCTTTGTTTATACCAGAAAAGGCATTAGCAACCGCATGGGCTGTTTTCATAATTAATTTTTTTATACTCGTAGTAAATAAATGCTTTTGCTCATTTTTGTAATTTATAAAATCATCAAAACAAGAATTAGCACTTAAATTTCCTTTTTGACTTAACCAATCAAAAACAATTTCTATTTGGTAGGCAGCATCTTTATTGTAATCATCTTCAAAAGAATTTATATTTAACCATTGTTTTTTTACAACCTCTTTAAGTTTATTAAATTCTAATTCATGCACCTGTTTATCTGAAGCTGCAATAGCATAAAAAAGTTTACCAAAGTTTAGATAAAACTTAAGTGTTGATTCTTTTTTAGGCTTCATTTTAGTTGAAATTTTGTTTAATAAAGATAATTAGATGTAGCCGTTTTAATAATGATATAAATCAGTCTTGTATAGATAAAAAATGAAGATTTTTTCGTATTTTAGGATACTATCCTTAACATAGGGGTTTATGTTTCAACAAGACCAAGAGATATTTAATATTCTTTTAGAAACAATTTCTGAAGGTGTTGTTATTGTTGATAGTCATCAACACATTATGGAGGTAAATAAGTCTGCTAAAGCTACTTTTGGTTATACAAAAAAAGAACTTATTGGTAAGGAGCTAAGTTTACTTATTCCATTAAATTACCATAATACTCATTCTAAATATTTTGATGAATTTATAAAAAAAGGCAAGCGGCGTAAAATGGGTGAAGCTTCAGATGTTTTTGCCATAAAAAAGGATGGAACTATTTTTTCTGTTGAAGTAGAATTAAACCCTTTTAAAATATATAACAAAACCTATGTAATGGCATTGATTAAAGATGTTTCTGAAAAAAAAGAAATTGAAAAAAATCTTATGCTTCGTACCAAAGCACTACAATCTGCCAACAATGGTATTGTTATTACAGATGCCCTACAGCCAGATAACCCAATTATATATTACAACGTAGCTTTTAAAGAACTTACCGGTTACTCTGATGAAGAAATATTAAATCATAATTGTAGGTTTTTACAAGGCAACAATAGAGACCAAAAACAACTTAAAAAACTTAGAGAAGCCATTAAAAAAGGAGAAAGTTGTCAAGCCAGATTGTGTAATTACAAAAAAGACGGCACCATGTTTTGGAATGATTTATATGTGTTCCCAATAATTAATGATAAAGGTGTTGTTACAAATTTTATAGGCATACAAAATGATGTAACCTTAAGAGTAAAAGCAGAAGAAGAGCGGCTCCATTTAGCTTCAATTTTTGATAAATCTTTAAATGAAATTTATGTTTTTGATTCTAAAACACTAAAATTTACCAACGTTAACTATGGGGCACAAAAAAATATAGGCTTTAGTTTAGAAGAATTAAAACATATGACGCCTCTTGATATAAAGCCAAACAAGAATCTAGTTAAATTTAGAAAAGCAATAAATGTTTTATTAAAAGATAATGTTGGTAAAATAGAATTTGAGAGTGTTTTTACTCGAAGAAACGGAACAACCTACCCAGTAGAAGTGCATTTGCAATTATCAAATTTAGGAGATAAAGAAGTTTTTGTGGCCATTATTTTAGATATTACAGAACGAAAAAATTACACTACAGAACTAGAAAATAAAGTAGAAGAAAGAACGCACCAACTTAAGAAAGCACTTAATAAAGAAAAGGAGCTTAACGAATTAAAAACCAATTTTTTATTACTAGTTTCACATGAATTTAAAACCCCTCTTAGTGCTATTTTAACATCTAGTGAGTTACTTAGTAAATACCAACAAGAAGCACACAAAGAAAAACGCATTAAACACATAAAAACTATTATTGATAAAGTACATTTTTTAAATAATATAATAAATGATTTCTTATCGGTAGAAAAACTAGAAACAGGTAAAGTTAATTATAGGTTTAATACTTTTAAATTAAGCAAAGTTGTTAATGAGGCGGTTTATGATGCCAATATGCTTTTAAAAGAAGGTCAGCAAATAAAATATCCAGAAAATATAGACGATTTATCTGTATATCAAGACGAAAAAAATATCCAGTTAATACTCTCCAATCTATTATATAATGCTATAAAATATTCTCCAGAAGGCTCCATTATAGACTTGCAAATTAAACAAGATGAAACAAATACCACCGTAGCAATAAAAGATCAAGGTATAGGTATTCCAGAGAAAGATCAAAAACATATTTTTGAGCGTTATTTTAGAGCTCAAAATGTACTTAATACACAAGGAACAGGTATTGGTTTAAACATTGTTAAAAGTCACTTAGAAAATTTAGGAGGCAGCATTTATTTTAAAAGTAAAGAGCACAAAGGAACCACATTTGTAATAACATTTCCAAATACTGCAAAACAATGAAAACCGTATTACTTATAGAAGATGATGTTGTTTTAAAAGAAAATACTGCAGAACTTTTAGAGCTATCTAATTATAAAGTAATAACAGCATCTAATGGTAAAGTTGGAGTAGAGTTAGCTAAAAAATATATACCTAATATTATTATTTGTGATATTATGATGCCAGAGCTAGATGGTTACGGCGCTTTAGAAGCACTTTCAAAAAGTAAAGCCACCAAACATATTCCTTTTGTGTTTCTTTCGGCCAAAACAGAACGAAGCGATGTTAGAAAAGGAATGAATCTAGGAGCAGATGACTACATTACTAAACCTTTTACAGAAGATGATATTATTAGTGCTATTGAAAGTCGTTTAGCAAAGGTCTCCATTTTAAAAGAACTAAGAAAAAGTGACATTATAGAACCAGAGAAAAATGAAATAAAAACACTAAACGATTTAAAAAACTTTTTTGATGATTATGGTGTTGAGTTTAACTTTAAAAAAGAAGATGTTATTTATTATGAAGGAGACCATTCTAACTATATTTATTTAGTTAATAACGGTGCCGTAAAATGTTTTAGAATTGATGAACAAGGTAAGGAGTTGGTAACATCTTTGTATAAAGAAGATGATTTATTTGGTTACACATCATTTACAACTAACACCCCACACCAAGAAACAGCTACAGCTATTGAAAACACTAAGCTTTTGGGGGTTTCTGTTTTAGAGTTTAATGAGTTGCTAGAAAAAAACCATAAAATTTTAATAGAGTTAATTGAACTTTTAACAGATGATTTATCCTCAGTTAAAAAGCAACTTTTACAAATGGCTTATGGTACTGTTAATAAAAAAACAGCAGCAACCATTTTAAAATTTGCTGAAAAAATAAATAGAAAACCAGAAGACCCTATTAAAATTTCTAGAAACGATTTAGCAAGTGTAGCAGGAATAGCAACAGAAACTTTAATTAGAGCATTAACAGAGTTTAAAAAATTAGGGATTATAAAAGCAGAAGGCAGGAATATTAAAGTTATAGATATTCAAAAGCTAAAAAGTATCAGCTAATTTTAGAGACATTTTTTAAAATGATTAATATCATTTTATCTAAAACTACTTCAAAGTAACTTAGTGGGAGTAAAGAAGCTGTTAGATGAAAAATATACTTTTGCCCACAGATTTTTCAGAAAATTCTTGGAATGCCATTAAATATGCCATTCATTTTTTTGAGAAAGAAACCTGTAATTTTTATTTATTATATGTTAACAGGTTAAACAACCATGTAATTGATGATGATTCATCGTTAATTAATTCAGAAGATATTTTAGAAGATGTTTATATAAAACCTTCAAAACAAAAATTACGCACAGTATTAAAGCGCATTGCAAACAACTTTGCACCTAATAAAAACCATAGGTTTTATTCGCTTTCAGATTATGATTTTTTTATTGAATCTATTAGAAAGCACGTAGAAGAAAAAAACATAGATATTATTGTTATGGGTACTAAAGGTGTATCTGGTTTAAGAAAGATTATTGTAGGAAGTAATACTGGCGATGTTATAACCAAAGTAAAGTGTACCACTTTAGTTGTACCAGAAAAAGCAGAATTTACTAAACTAAAAGAAATAGTATTTCCAACAGATTTTTCGTTGAGTTATGATATACAAATATTACAACCACTTTCTGATATTTTAGAAAATCATAAAGCATCATTACAAATTCTACATATTAGTAAAAAGAAAGCAAACTTAAATATTGATCAAAAAAGAAACAGTGAACTTTTAGGTGATTATTTTAACCATACACCCCATAACTTTTATTATTTAACAAACACAAAAATTGAAGCTGCCATTCAATGTTTTATAGAAAGTAGAAATGCTGAGATGATATGTATGGTAGCAAAAAACCTGAACTATTTTCAGCAAATTTTATTTCATTCTAAAATTGAAGAAATAAGCTATCATACAGAAATACCCTTTTTAGTATTACACGAAAAAAATTAAAATATTATGGATAATTCAATTTTTTTAGCAAAATTTTGGGGCTGGTACCTTATTATATTTTTCTTGATTTTAAGTTTTAATCCCAAACGCATCAAACAAATTTTTGCAGATTTAAAAGATGAAAAATTTCTAATTATTTCATCACTTATAGCCATTATTATTGGATTAATTAATATTCTGTTTCATAATATTTGGGAACCTAATTGGAAGTTTATAATAACACTTATTGGCTGGATTTCACTTTACATTGGATTATCTCTTTTTATTTTTCCCAAAAAAACTGTTGCGTTATTAGAGTTTATTAATATAAAATTAGTACAGATTATTTATATGTTGTTGTTTTTTATAGGTTTGTTTTTGTTAAATATTGTTTATGGCATAGTGCCAATATAATTTTTTTAAAACTGATATATATCATTGTAGAATAGGTTAATGTAAAGTATATTAGCAGCATAATTAAGAGTTCTTTATACATAATTTATAAAAGTAATAGGTGTTGTTATTAAAGAATAATGATACCAAAAACAGAGTGTTTGGAGCTATTATTTAGCAGGAAAACACATAAATGTAGCTTTTAGAAATAAAAGAGATATTTAAAGAAAACCGAACGTTAGATAATAACATTAAATACTTTGGAGAAACAGGAAGTTAGGGCTTCCTGTTTCTTAATTTATAAAAGGGCTATTAATCACTTTACATAATTAAATTTGTGATAAAAAAGGGAGTATTTTTAAAAAATATTCCCTTTTTTGTTTTTGTACATATTTCTCATAAATAGTTTGGTGTAAGGTTTTAATCTGATGAATATCATTGTTTTAACAAGGATTGGTGTTTAACTTTAGAGAAACACTTAAGACCATGCGAAAAATTTTAATTCCTACCGATTTTTCTGAAAACGCAATGAATGCACTTAAATATGCTGTTGAATTATTTAAGTATGAGATAAGTGAGTTTTATATAATGCATACTTATCAAGATGATATATATGCAGATGAGTCTAAATTAAGTCAAGACAATTTAAAAACTGTTACCGCTACCGCAAGAAAAAAATCTCATAAAAAATTAGAAAAAACAGTAGAAACTATAAAGAGTATTTCTCCTAATCCTAGACATAATTTCAATATTATCTCTTCAAATAATTTACTAGTAGATGAAGCAGATAAAATTGTAGATGAACAGAATATAGATGTTATTGTTATGGGAACCAAAGGAGAAACAGATGATAAAATATTAACTTTTGGAAGCCATACACTACAAGTTTTAAAATATGTGCAATGTCCTGTTTTAGCTATTCCAGCACATTATAAATATAACCAGCCAAAGCATATTCTTTTTCCAACTAATTACATGATTCCTTACAAAAGACGCGAGTTAAAATTATTTTGCGAAATGGCGTCTCCATACAGAGCTGTAATAGATGTGCTATACATATCTAAAACCAAAAAGTTATCTATGAGGCAAAAGGATAATCAGAATTTTTTAAAAGAAGAACTAGGTAAAAATACAATTAATTTTAAAATAGAAAATAGCAACCAAGTAAGTAATAAGCATATAGTTAGTATTATATATAAGTATATCAAAGAAAATCAAGTTGATATGTTGGTTATGGTAAATACAAGGCATTCTTTTTTAGAGAATATTTTATTTAAATCAACTATTAATGAATTGAGTTTACATCTAGATATTCCTTTTTTGACATTACAGAACATGAAACGTAATTAGTAAAATTTAAACTAGATAGCCATGAAAAATATCCTTCTTCCTACCGATTTTTCAGAAAATTCTTGGAACGCAATAACATACGCCATACAGCTTTTTAAAAATGAAACTTGTACATTTTATTTGTTAAACACATATACACCTGCAATTTATCATGTAGAATATGTGTTGGTAGAGCCAGCACAATTTGGTATTGCAAATACTGCTAAAGAAAACGCTGTGAATGAATTACATAATTTTAAAACACGTATAAAAAAGGAGTTTTATAACCCAAAACACACCATAGAAACCATGGCGGTTTTTAACACTTTAATTTCAGAAATGAAAGATATTGTTAAAAGCAAGTTAATTGATTATGTGATTATGGGAACCAAAGGAGCTACAGGAGCAAAAGAAATCTTGTTTGGATCTAATACTGTGCATGTGTTTAAAAATGTTAAGTGCCCAATAATTGCAGTGCCAGATGGATTTGATTTTGAAAAACCTTATGAAATTTTATTTCCAACAGATTATCAGATAAGTTATAAATCTCATCATATTGAGCCATTAATTGATGTTATTTCACTTTATAACTCCAGAGTTAACATATTACATGTTTCTTATGGCTATGATTTATCTGAACAACAAGAAGAAAATAAAAAAAATCTAGAAGAATACTTAAAAAAAGTAGCCCATTTATTTCATGATGTAAGTAACCAAACTGTAGAGGAAGGCATTACAAACTTTCAATTAAAAGCCCGAATTAATTTATTGGTTATGATTAATAATAAACATTCGTTTTTTGAAAATCTGTTTTTTAAATCTACTATAAATCAAATAGGGTTTCATTTAAATGTTCCATTTTTAGTTATTCCATCAATACCTTATAAAACATAAATCATGCGACGAAAAATTTTATTACCCACAGACTTTTCAGATAATTCATGGAGCGCAGTAGTTTATGCTTTAAAACTCTTTAAAAATGAGTTTTGTACGTTTTATTTTATAAACTCTACCACCATTAAAGTATCAACATTATCTAACCTTTCCAATAAGCTAATAAAAGCTATGGAAGAGATGCCATGAGGGAATTACTAGAATTAAAAGAACTAGCAGAAGCATGTGAAGTTGGTGCAAATCATAATTTTCAAATTATTTTAAGCTCAGAAGATTTAAAAACTGCCATTAAAAAATCGGTTAATAAATTGAATATAGACATGGTTATAATGGGTACCAAAGGAGCCACAGGAGCTAAAGAGTTTTTCTTTGGTAGCAATACTATACGCATTATAAAAAAATTAAAACTCTGTCCTGTTTTAATTATACCAGAAGAATATGATTTTGTCACTCCAACTCAAATAGCATTCCCCACAGATTACAATCGTTATTACAGTAATAAAGAGTTGAAACCTTTAAGAGAATTAGCAAATTTATATGACTCTAAAATTAGAATTATGCATATTAACACCGAAGAGGAACTCAATGATACTCAAGAATATAATTTAGAAGCTTTAAAGAGCTATTTAAACAATTATGAGTATACACTTCATTGGATGCCAGATTATGCAAATAAAACAACAGAAATAAATGATTTTGTTGAAGAATTGAAAATAGACATGCTTGCTATGGTAAATTATAAGCACAGTTTTATTGAAAAAATTATTAACGAACCTGTAATTAAAAAAATAGGATTTCAACCAAATGTTCCCTTTTTAGTTATACCAGAATGAACTGATATTTATCATTGCTGTCTAGATTTTTTAAGTCTAAATTTATTTAATAACCTAAACAAAAACGCTCATGAAACGGAAAATATTATTGCCAACAGATTTTTCTAAAAATGCGTGGCATGCTATAAGTTATGCGTTAAAATTATATAAAAAAGACCAATGTGATTTCTATATTTTAAATGTGTTTTCTGCTACAAGTAATATTATAGACAGTTTAATAAATATGGAACCAGGAAGCGAGCTATATGAAACAGCAAAATTAGATTCTGAAAATGGTTTAGCTAAAATTTTAGACATGCTTGCTTTTAAAGATAATGATAACCCTAAACATCATTTTAACACCATTTCAACATTTAATAATGTTGTAGAGGCTATTAAAAATATAGTAGAAGAAAAAGATATAGAAATGATTATTATGGGCACTAAAGGTAAAACTGCATCAAGAACTAGAGTTTTTGGTAGTGTAGCCATTGATGTAATGGAAAAAGTTAGAAATTGCCCAGTCATTGTAGTTCCAGAGACAGCAAAACATAATTTGCCAAAAGAAATTGTTTTTCCTACCAGTTATAAAACTCATTTAAAACGTAGAGAACTCAATCATTTAGTAGATTTAGCTAAAAATTGTCAGGCAGCCATAAGGGTGTTGCACATATCAACAGAAGATAAATTAAGTGAAAAGCAGCTTAATAATAAAAAACTTATAGAAGAATATTTTGAAGGTGTTGAATATACCTATCACTCACTAAGCCATATGGATGTTCCAACAGCAATTAATTGTTTTGTTGAAAGTAGAGGTAGCGATATGGTAGCATTTATTAATAAAAAACATGCCTTTTTTGGAAGCATTTTAACACATCCGCTTGTTAAAGAAATTGGTTACGACTCTAAAGTACCGCTTTTAGTAATGCATGATTTAAGAAATTAAAAAACTATGTTAAAACAAGACAATTTAATACAAATGAAAATAGGTGTATGGTTAGATAAGAGAAAAGCTATAGTTGTAACAATTTATAACGGAGAGGTAAGTTTAAATACCATACAGTCTAATGTAGAAGATTTTCATGTTCATGGAGGTTCAGGTACGCGTTTAAAAGGTGGGCCACAAGATGTTGTTCAAGATAGCAAGTATTTAGAACGAGAAAAACATCAGTTAAAAAAATATTTTAATGATGTAATTTCTGAAATTAAAGAGGCAAACGCCATAGTACTTTTTGGACCCGCAGAAACAGCTAAAAAATTACATAAAGAAATTACTAAGTATCATAAAAATTTAGAAGTTAAAATTAAAGATGTTGTAAAAGCAGATAGTATGACCAAACAACAAGTAAACGCATGGGTAAAAGCCTTTTTTAAAGAAAAACCATTGTAGTTAATCTTTAAATATAATTTCATTTGGTTTAATTATACAATTCTAATTATGGAAACCAAAGCAATTGATATCATTAAATCATCAGGAGAAAAAGTAAAATTCTCATTAGATAAACTAAAAGCATCTTTAAACGGTATTGGAGCAGATAAACAAACGGTAAATCAAATTATAGATAAGGTAAGAGATGAGCTTTATCAAGGCATATCTACCAAAGAAATTTACAATAGAGCATTTGCCTTACTTAAAAAAAAGAAAAGCTATTTAGCGTCAAAATATAAGCTTAAAAAAGCTATTTATGAGTTAGGACCAACGGGTTTTCCTTTTGAGCGTTTTGTAAGTGCTATTTTAGAATACTCAGGCTATAAAACCGAAGTTAACAAAACGTTACAAGGTAAATGTGTTACACATGAAATAGATATTATTGCACATAAAAATAAAGAAACCAGTGTAATAGAGTGTAAATTTCATAGCGAAGAAGGGCTTAATTGTAACGTTAAGATTCCTCTTTACATAAATTCAAGGTATAATGATGTAAAAGCATTTTGGAATGCAAACTCTAAAAACGGCTCTACACTTACAAAAGGTTGGGTAGTTACCAATACTAGGTTTACAGAAGATGCCATAAAATATGGCAAATGTATAAACTTATATCTTTTGAGTTGGGATTACCCCAAAAATGATGGTTTAAAAGATAGAATAGACCGTTTAGGATTATACCCAATAACAGTTTCTACATTACTTACCAACCGAGAAAAACAGTTTTTATTAAGTAGAGATGTAGTGCTTTGTAGAGAATTAATTGGAGATGGCTTTTATTTAGACCATTTAGGAGTTTCAGAAATAAGAAAAGATAAAATCTTGAATGAAATAAAAATGTTATGCAATAAATAAAGCTATGGATAACTTTGTGAGATTAAATTTTTTAGGTGCTTCTGGAGTAGTTACAGGTTCTAAGTTTTTTGTAGAAACCTCAGAGAAAAACATACTTATAGACTGTGGTATGTTTCAAGGTTTAAAAGAACTAAGAGAACTTAATTGGGTTAATTTACCAATTAATGTAGGCACTATAGATGTAGTGTTGCTAACACACGGACATTTAGACCATGTTGGGTATTTGCCACGATTATTAAAACAAGGTTTTACAGGTAAAATTATTGGTACAGCGCCAACTTTGTCCATTGCAGAAATTATTTTAATTGATAGCGCAAAAATTCATGAAGAAGAAGCCAAAAAAGCAAATAAAGAAAAATACTCAAAGCATAATCCTGCATTACCATTTTATACAAAAATTGAAGCAGAAGAAACTATAAAACAATTTCAAGTTGAAATACCTGATAAATGGATTGTATTATCAGAGCATATATCATATAGATTTCAGTATAACGGACATATAATTGGGGCTACTTTTATAGAGTTAGATATAAACGGAAAACGGTTTGTGTTTTCTGGAGATATTGGCAGACAAAATGATTATTTATTAGATGATCCTAAAAAACCAGAATGGGCAGATTATTTGTTTATTGAAAGTACCTACGGAAATAAGTTACACCCCAATGAAGATGTAGAAGATATTTTATCTACACTTATTAAAGAAACCATTCATAAAAAAGGCAATTTAATCATTCCTAGTTTTGCGGTAGAGCGTTTACAAACACTCATGTATTTACTTTGGAAACTTTATAAAAAAAATAAAATTCCAAACATACCCATTTTTGTAGATAGCCCTATGGGTAATAATGTTTTAGAAGTTTTTAAACGTTTCCCAAAATGGCATAAATTATCAGATTCAGATTATAATGCCATGTGCAATCATATCAATATTATCCAATCTTACAAAGAAACTTGGGAAACCATTGATAATAAACGCTCTAAAATAGTAATTGCCGGTAGTGGTATGGTAACTGGTGGGCGAGTGCTTACTTATTTACAACAACTTATTGATGAGCCTTCTACAACCGTTTTATTAGTTGGTTTTCAGGCCGAAGGAACAAGAGGTAGGCTATTACAAGAAGGTGCTCATGAAATACGGTTTTTTGGTAAATATTATCCTGTTAAAGCCCAAATTAAAACTATTGAAAGCCTATCAGCTCATGCAGATCAAAATGATTTATTAAACTGGATGAGCAGTATTAAAAATATTCCAGAAAAAGTGTTTTTAATTCATGGAGAGCCAACAGCTTTAGATGCGTTTAGAGTTAAAATAAAAGATACTTTTAATTGGAGTGTAACCATACCTAAGTTAACAGATATTGAAAAACTACTATTATAAATTATAAAAACTTCAATACAAAAAGCCTGTTGAAGAGCTGCAGTACAATATTTCAAAAGATATTACTATAATAGAAAATTTAAAATTAGAGTTAGAATTTTATTTAATGTTAATAAATAAGCCAAAATAGAACGTGGAGATGTAGCTTGCAATGCTTATTTTATCAATCAGCATAATAATATAGAATTAAAAATCTTCAATTTTCATAAAAGCGTTTCAAGTTTTAAATTCAAGTTATTTCAATACCTCGAAAGCGTTTTTTCATAAACTAAATATAATTTTAAAACCTTATTTAATACATTATCAGACTGATATATATCATTGTGAAAACAGGTATCTGTAAATACATTAGTGTAACAAAATAGAAGTATAACTTAAAATAATAATATTATGACAACATTAATGAAACGCAGAAAACGCAATAGGTTATCTCCACTTGATAACAGATTGATGACTCCTTGGGGCAATAGTTTGTTAGCACCATGGCGTAATAGATTATTTCCTTCTAATTTTGCTGATTTCACCAATTTAACAAGATTTGATGATATTTTTAAAGATGATTTCTTTGAAGATGATAGCCTTTTACCAGCAATGAATGTAAAAGAACATAAAGAAGACTTTGAAATTGAATTTGCAGCCCCAGGCTTTAATAAAAAAGATTTTGAGGTTACTATTGAAGATAACGTACTTCATGTTTTTGGTGAAAAAGAAGTTGAAGAAGAAGACACTGAAAAAGAGTACTCTCGTAAAGAATTTAATTACAGATCTTTTAAAAGATCAATAATGCTTCCTCCATCTGTTGATTTAGATCAAGATATAAAAGCAATATATAAGAGTGGCATTTTAAAAGTTAAATTACTAAAAAACAAGGAAGCAATAGCACAAGAGCCTCCTAAAAAAGTAATTGAAGTTAATTAATTTCTTTTAAGCAGAAAGTAGTATTACTCAAATATTACTTTCTGTTTCTTTTTAAATTTAAAAATAACAAACAATGAGCACAAAAAATTTAAAAGTAAAATATGAACCTTGGTTAAGCGCAGAAACAATGCACAATAATTCTCGCAAATGGTTATCTGAATTGAAATTTACAAAAGATGAGGAACTGTTTTTTGCTGATTTAGTAAAATCATATACCCTTCAGCTTATTGATTCAAAACACTTTACAGAAAGTAAAAAAATAATAGATAAATTAAGTGATTTACAAAAAGAGACAGAAACCTTAATTAAAACGATAAAACATCACGAAAAAGAACTAAAGGTAATGGTAGATGGTATAAATGAAATTGAAAAAGAAAATGCTTATAAAGATGAACACACAAAACTTAGTACTGTAGTTAACAATTTTTTAGAAAAATATAAAACCTTAAAAATCCAGTTATTTTCACTTATAAAGGATATTTTAAAAGAAGGAAAACAAAAACGTTTACTTCAATAAGTAATTAAAATTAAGAACTCATAACTAAATTTAGTTATCTAAAAAATAATTAAATAGTATTTACATGTAGCCAATAACATTAAATGTATTCACATGAAACTATTAAAACACATAGGGGTGTGCTTTTTAGCCTTTAGTTGTTCAACAACAGAGCTTGTTGATTATTGGAAAAACCCTGATATTAATTCTTATAGTCCTAATAAAGTTTTAATAGTTGGCATAACCTCTAACATAGATTCAAGACAAAAATTTGAAAAGCAATTAAAACAAGAATATGAATCTAGAGGTATACAAGCTATTATGAGTTATGAGTTTTTAAATTCATCTTTTACATCAGAAAAGAAAACCGAAGAAGAATTAGAAGTACTAGAAAATAAGCTAGTAAATGAAGGGTTTGATACCATTTTATTAACTAAAATTGTAGGTGTAGAAGACAAAATTGCTTACAAAACAAATTATGATGGATTTGATAGTACACACAAAAAATTTAAAGAAGATTATCTAAAATATCAAGATGCTTTTTACAACCCAGATTATTACAATGAATATACCATTTATCATACAGAAACTTCTATGTATTGTATATGTCCTGGTGAAAATCGAGAACTTATCTGGAAAGGATATATAGATATTACAAATCCAGAATTGGTAAATGAAACTATTAATGACTACGTTCGATTAATTATAATTGTTTTAGAAGAACAACAACTTATTAACTCAATTACTACTCAAAATTTAACTTTATAAGAATGACCGGAAATATTTTTATAAGTGTTTAAAAACTAATTAAAAACACAAAAGTGTTAATGAAATACCTGCCTATTTTTATATTACTTTCTCTTATAGCAGAAATAATTGGCACTGTAGGCGGATTTGGCTCTTCTGTGTTTTTTGTTCCAATTGCTAATTTTTTCTTTGACTTTCAATCAGTTCTCGGTATTACTGCACTGTATCATTTATCAAGTAACCTGTCAAAAATAGTATTGTTCAAAAAGGGAATTGAAAAAAAAATAATTATCACTTTGGGCGTACCGGCTATCATATTTGTGTCTTTAGGAGCTTATCTTAGTCAATATTTCAACCCTAAAATACTTACTTACATTCTTGGATTTTTCTTAATAGCGTTGAGTTTATTATTTCTAATTTTTAAGCAGTTAAAAGTGCTTCCAAAAACAAGTAATGCCATAATAGGAGGGGCTCTTTCTGGGTTAAGTGCAGGTCTTTTAGGAACAGGTGGTGCTATTAGGGGTATTACATTGGCTGCTTTTAAAATGAATAAAGATAAGTTTATTGCAACTTCGGCAGTTATTGATTTAGGTGTAGATTTTAGTAGAACTATTGTTTACTATTTTAATGGTTATATGCATAAACATGATTTATATTTAGTTCCTATTTTAATTTTGGTAAGCATTATAGGTACATGGATAGGGAAGATAATTTTGAATAAAGTATCTCAAGAACAATTTAGAAACGGTGTACTTGTTTTAATTTTAATTGTAGGCATTGTAAGTGTGCTTGCAAATTTTTGATTATGTCTTTTCTTTACAAAGTAAGGTTATACAAGTGAAATTAATAAATTATCTATTTTCTGTTTTTCCAAAAATCTACGTTAAATTAACTTTCTTAAAGTTTTTACAGCTTGTTCTGCAGTTATATCTCGTTGAGGTGTTCCAAACATTTCATAACCCACCATAAATTTTTTAACGGTGGCACTTCTTAGTAGTGGTGGGTAAAAACTCATATGCCAATGCCAGTGGTTATTGTCTTGTCCATTTGTTGGAGCTTGGTGTATACCACTCGAGTAAGGAAACGACGTGTTAAACAGCTTATCATATGCTTTGGTTATTGCTGAAATAGCTTCGGCATACAAATAAGTGTCTTCATTGTTCATTTCCAATATATTGCTCTGATGTTTTTTGGGTACAATCATAGTCTCATAAGGCCATACAGCCCAAAAAGGAACTAATACTACAAAGGCATCATTCTGAAAAATAATACGTTCATTTTTTTCTAATTCTTGAGCTAAATAATCGCCTAATAAACTGCTTTTCTTTTTATTATAGTAATTTAACTGCTGTGTGTTTTTTTTTATTACTTCATTGGGTAATGAAGATTGGCTCCATATTTGTCCATGTGGATGAGGATTACTACAACCCATTACAGCACCTTTGTTTTCAAATATCTGTACATAGTTTATTAGATCATTGTCACCCAATTCTTTGTATTGGTTTTGCCATGCAAAAACAACTTTTTGAATTTCACTAGGAGTCATATCTGCCAAACTTTTAGAGTGGTCTGGACTAAAACAAATCACTTTACAAATGCCTTTTTCGCTTTGTGCCATTAATAAACCATCTTCAACCGAAAAATCTGGTGAATCTTTTTGTAGTGCTGCAAAATCGTTAGTGAATATAAAAACATCTTCATATTTAGGGTTTACTTCACCATTTATCCTTGTGTTTCCTGCACACAAATAACAGTTCTCGTCATAAGTTGGTCTCTTTTTATTAGAGATGTCTTCATTTTGACCTTGCCATGGTCGTTTAGCTCTATGAGGCGATACTAAAACCCATTCACCTGTTAAAATATTGTAACGTTTATGTGAAAAATCTTGAAGATTAGAATTCATTATCTATAATTTATAAAATACTTATTTTACAAGGTGAGTACCATCTGAAAGGTTTACAAAATAAACTGAGCACTCTTTATTAAATTTTTCTTTATATGCTTTAGAAACTGATTCTTTAAATATTTTGGCTTTCTCCTTTTCAATTAAATTAATGGTGCAACCGCCAAAGCCACCACCCATCATTCTAGCACCAATAACATAACCGCTTTCTTTGGCCTTTTCAACAAGAAAATCGAGCTCTTCACAACTAACCTTGTATTGTTTTGAAAGCCCTTTGTGAGAGCCATAAATTAATTCACCAAGTTTTTCAATATCATTTTCTTCCATAGCTTTAGAAGCTTTTCTGGCTCTGTCGTTTTCTTGAATAACATAAAGTGCTTTTTGATAATTAGTAGGAGTTACTGCGTCTTTAATTGTTTCTAAATCATCTTCAGTAGCGTCACGTAGAGCCTTTACATGTAAAAGTTTAGCAATGTGTTCACAAGCCGAACGCCTATCATTATATGCACTATCAGATAAACTGTGTTTTACATTAGTATTTATTAGTAGTAATTGATGGTTTTTAAAATCAATTTTATAAGGTTTTGCTTTTATGGTTCTACAATCTAATAACAAAGCATGGTCTTTAATACCAAACATGCTGGCATATTGGTCCATAATACCACAATTTACACCAACGTAATTATGTTCTGCTTTTTGCGAAATAAAAATCATTTCTTCTTTTGTAAAACCTAAATTGAATAATTCATTTAGACCAAAAACTACACTGTTTTCTAATGCTGCCGAAGATGACATACCTGCACCACTAGGAATATTGCCTTTAAAAACAATATTGAAGTTACCAAGAACTTTATTTCTGTTTTGAATTTCTGCCACAACCCCAAAAACGTAATTTTCCCAACTTCCTTCTTTTAAAGGTTTTAAGGTGTCTAGTTTAAATTCTACCTTACTATTCATATCTAAAGCATAGGCAGTTGAAACACCAGAATTACTTTTTTGTATAGCTGCAGCTATACCTTTATCTACTGCTGCTGGAAAGACGAAACCTTCGTTATAATCGGTGTGTTCTCCTATAATATTAATTCTTCCAGGAGAGAATATTAAAATGGGCTCTGTGTTAAATTCTTTAATATAAGCCTCTTTTACGTCATCTATTAGTGCTGTGTTCATTGATGATTTTAGTCTATTTTTAAATGCCATGTTATGTTGTATGAGTCATTTGCTTTTAAAACTTGCAACCCTATTTTATTGTTAAAACTATCAGAAACTCCTGTAGTTGGTTCTATGGCAATAGTGTTTACTTTTGGGGGTGTATATATTTGTAGAAAATTATTATCACCTGTAGCATTAAATGTTAAGTTGTATTTTGGAGTTTTAAAAACTACTTCATCAGAATCTAAAATCCAGCAATCGTCAAATTGTTGACCAGCTATTTTAATTTCTTGAGAGGTGTTTGTATCTGTTATTCCGGTAGTAATACACCGTTTATCTAGTACAATTTTTTTAGAGCTATTAAACTTAATTGAACTCTCAAATAAGTTACTACTTTGAAAATATGGATGCCACCCTAAAGTAAAAGGAAATGCTTTTTCATCGGTGTTTTTTACTGTTACTTTTAAATCGAAATTTTCTTTACTAAAAGTGTATTCTAACTGAATATTATAGGTGAACGGAAACGCATTACATGTGTTTGTTTCATTATATGCTAATATAATTAACGCAGTATCTTCAGTCACTTTTTTATCGATAATTTCAAAAGTTTTATTGAAAACTAAACCGTGTAAGGCATTGTTATTATCGGGTTCGTTTATTTCAAATTGATACGTTTTATTATCAAAATTATATTTACCATCTTTTATTCTATTAGCAAAAGGAAATAAGATAGATGAAGCATAAGTAGTTGTATAGCTTAGAGGTGATAAATCTTTTATAATAGCATGACCGCTTAGTGTAAGTTCTTGTAAACAAGCGCCTTTATCTAAACAAATTTTAGCGTATAATTGATGATTAGAGTTTTCAATTTCTAAAATATTTAAATCTTTATTATGATTAATACTATACATTTATAATGAGTTTCTAATAATTAAATTATTTGGATTTTCAATCTGGATGCTTTCCTTATTTAAAATCATTTCTGCAAGACGTTTTCCCATAGCATTAAAATCTGTAGAAATTGTAGTGATACCACCTTCAACAATTTCTTTAAGCAAGGTGTCATTGTATGATATTACACCTATATCTTTGCCAAGAAAGAGCTTAGATTCTTTTATTTTTTTAATTATCCTCAAAAGGTTTTTATCATCTGGAATAATATATAAATCGCCTATTTCTGGAATTTTATCTTTTAAAGTGTTTAAAATTGAAAACTCAAAATCATAATTTTTGCAAAATTCAGTAAAACCATCTAGCATTCCTTGAGGTTGCTTATTACCAGTGTTAACTAAAATTAAATGCTTATATTTTTTTATAAGATGTTTAACTTCATTTAAGTTGTTAAAAAGTGCTTTTTTGAAATTTTGATATATAGCTGGGTAATCTAGCAAGTCATCATGAATTTGGTCTAAAATAAAGACTTTATCAGGAGGAAGATTTTTAATGTCATTATTAGCTTGTTCTAAATTAGCAGGCATAATAACATAGTAATTGTAATCTCCAATGTTTTCTTGTATTAGTTTACTAAAACTATTTCTATTAAAATGATGGAAATAAATATCTACTTGTATATCATTACCAAGATTTTCTAAAAAGGAGTTATACAAATCTTCTTTAAAAGAATTAAGTTCATCAAATAGTAAGAAAATCTTTTGTGCAACACTAACGTTTTCACTAGAAACGTAATATCCTTTTCCAACTATAGATTGAATAATACCTCTGTTTTTAAGTTCATTAAAAGCCATTAAAACGGTGTCTCTTGAGAGTTTATGCTCGTTTTTTACTTGGTTTATAGAGGGAATTTGGTCTCCTTTTTTAAGCTTACCTGAAATTATTAATTCTTCAATAGACTTAATAATCTGTTTGTATTTTGGTGTGCCAATCTTGTTTTTAATCTTTATCATAGTTGTATTTGCAAATATATAAAATTAATAACTAAAACCTACTAGACCCTACTGGTTTGTTTTTTTCGTTAAAATATGATGTAATATATTATTAAATTTCTATATTTGATTCCTTTAAAACCAACAAATAACTAAATATTTTATTATGACTGCTGGATTTGATACATGGGATTATGTAGTTTTTATTGCTTATGCTATTCTTATTTTAGGGGTAGGCCTGTGGGTGTCTAGAGATAAAGAAGGACATCAAAAAAATGCTGAAGATTATTTTTTAGCAAGTAAATCGTTACCATGGTGGGCTATAGGTGCGTCTTTAATTGCTGCTAACATTTCAGCAGAACAGTTTATAGGTATGTCTGGTTCTGGTTTTGCTATTGGATTAGCTATAGCATCTTATGAATGGATGGCAGCACTAACATTAATTATAGTTGGAAAATATTTTTTACCAATTTTTATTGAAAAGGGGCTATATACCATTCCAGAATTTGTAGAAAAACGTTTTTCTACAAATCTAAAAACCATTTTAGCAGTATTCTGGTTAGGCTTGTACATATTTGTAAATCTTACATCTGTATTGTATTTAGGTGGTTTGGCAATAGAAACCATTATGGGGGTAGATATGATGTATGCTATAATAGGTTTGGCTTTATTTGCAGCAGCATATTCGCTTTACGGTGGCTTATCTGCCGTAGCATGGACAGATGTTATTCAAGTAGTGTTTTTGGTATTAGGAGGTTTGGTAACAACCTATTTAGCTTTAAATACTGTGTCTGGTGGCGAGGGTGTTATGGCTGGTTTTTACAAGGTATGGGATGCGGCTCCAGAAAAATTTCATATGGTTTTAGAAGAATTTAATAATGATGGAAGTGCAAATAGCAACTATATAGACTTACCAGGTATTTGGGTGTTAGTAGGTGGTTTGTGGGTAGCTAATTTATATTATTGGGGTTTTAATCAGTATATCATCCAAAGAACTTTAGCGGCTAAGTCGTTAAAAGAATCTCAAAAGGGAATTCTATTGGCTGCATTTTTAAAATTACTTATTCCATTAATTGTTGTTGTTCCTGGTATTGCTGCTTATGTAATGGTTAACGATCCTGAGATTATGGCAAGTTTAGGGGAGGTAGGAATGTTAAATACACCATCATTAAATCAGGCAGATAGAGCATATCCTTGGTTACTTCAATTTTTACCAACCGGACTTAAAGGTGTTGCTTTTGCAGCATTAGCCGCTGCTATTGTATCGTCTTTAGCATCTATGTTAAATTCTACGTCAACCATATTTACTATGGATATTTATAAACAGTATTTTAATAAAGAAGCTGGAGATAAAAAAACAGTAAATGTAGGAAGGTTAACGGCTGCAGTGGCTTTATTAATAGCAGTATTAGTTGCGCCACTTTTAGATGGTTTAGATCAGGCATTTCAGTATATTCAAGAATATACAGGTTTAGTAAGCCCAGGAATTTTAGCCGTATTTTTATTAGGCCTTTTCTGGAAGAAAACCACAAACAAAGCGGCAATTTGGGGAGCTATTTTATCAATTCCGGTAGCTTTAGCGCTTAAAGTTTTACCAAAGCACGTGGAAACTTTTGAATGGTTAGCACCTTGGATGCATCAAATGGGACTCACAACATTACTTTCAATGGCAATTATCATGATTTTAAGTAATATTGAAACCAAAGGAGCTGATGACCCTAAAGGAATTCCTTTAACTAAAGGATTGTTTAAAACTACCCCTTTATTTAATGTAGGGTCTTTTGTTGTAATGATTATTTTAGCTGTATTATACGCTATTTTTTGGTAAAAGTATTCGTGTAACTTCTTTTTTTAAGAGAAAACCACTTCTTTGCTGGTTTGAGATGAAGTGGTTTTTTCTTTATTTTTATTATGTAACAAATGTTACTTTAAGGGCTTTTTTAAATAGTAAATTTATTGTGTAAAGTTTCTGTTTTGAAAACTCTTATTTCGTTACTATTTATATTCGTTTTTCTAGTTGGTTGCCAGCAAAAAACAAAAACATTTTATTCTGTTAAAGCTAATGTTTCTAATGAAGTGCACCCAGGTAAAAAGCTAATAGAAACCCAATGTGTTATCTGTCATAGCGCAACAGCAAGTCATGATAACCGATTAGCCCCACCAATGATTGCTGTTAAAAAAAGGTATGCTTCTTCTAATACTACAAAAAAACAATTTATTAAAGACATCCAAAATTGGTTTGATAACCCAGTAGAAGATAATGCAAAAATGTATGGTGCTGTTAAAAGATTTGGTGTAATGCCTAAACTAGCAATTACTAAAGAAAATTTAAACCTCATTTCAGATTATTTATATGATAATGATATAGACCAACCTGAATGGTTTGAAAAACATTATAATGAAGAAAAAAGAAAAGGGTTTCCAATGCACAAACTCAAACAAAGTTAAAACCAAAACTAAATTTAAACTATTATAATAGTATTAATTAAGACGTTTCGTCTTTATGTTGACAGTCAAAAGCGCTTAATTTTTAAGTGCTTTTTTCTTTAATAATGAAGAAAGTTTCTTTGGTGCCCAAATATGAGAGTAACCTATGTTACAAACATCTGCACTAAGCTAGTTTAAATTTGCATCAAACAAATAATACTAATGAAACAACGCATCTATTATATTATTACAGTATTGCTACTAACAACAGTATTCACTTTAAACGCTCAAGAAGTAATTCCTATTTCAAAAGAAGAAGTGTTACATATTGTTTCAGAAAAAAATATAGATTTAAAAATTTCTGAAGAAGAATTTAAACAAGCAAGAGCAGATTACAGGCAAACCAATGCAGTTTTTCTGCCCAACATTACAGTGAGTCATACAGGTATGGCTACTACTAACCCTTTAATGGCTTTTGGTTCTAAATTAAATCAGGAAATTTTAACCCAAAACGATTTTAATCCAGATTTATTAAATGACCCTTCACAAATAGAAAATTTTGCAACCAAACTAGAAATACAACAACCATTATTAAATCTAGATGGTTTTTATCAGCGTAAAGCAGCAAAATCTAAAATGGAAGCAACCGCTTTAAAGAAAGAAAGAACGTCTGAGTATTTAGAGTTTGAAGTAGAAAAAGCATACATGCAATTACAGTTAGCTTACAAAGCTGTAGAAGTTTTAGAAAAAGCGTTGAAAGCAGCAAATGCAAATAAGAAATTAGCTGATGATAATTTTAAACAAGGTTATTTACAAAGAGCCGATGTTTTAAAAGTGGAGGTTAGAGTTACCGAGGTTAAAAACCAATTGCAAACAGCCAAAAGTAATGTTAAAAATGCTTCAGATTATTTGTCGTTTTTATTGAATGATGCCTCCTATGTGGTTTACTTACCATCAGATAGTTTAACGGTAACTAATTTTCAAATGGCTAAAGAATCTATATCAGAAAGCAGACCAGATATAAAAGCCATGGCTTTAGCAACTAATGCTTATAAAGCGGTAAATAAGGCCGATAAAATGTCTTTTTTACCAAAATTAAATGCCTTTGGAAGCTATGAATTATACGATGATGAAATTTTTCAAACGGGAGCTAAAGGTTATTTGTTTGGAGCTCAATTAAGTTGGGACATTTTTCAAGGCTCTAAACGATTTGCTAAAGCTCAAAAAAGCAAAGCAGAATATGAAAAATCTAAATTACAATACACACAATATGTAGCAAAAAGTAACCTAGAATTAAATAAAGCTAAGCGACTATTTATTGATGCTAAAAACAAGTTAGATTTAACAACACTTGCATTACAACAATATCAGGAGTCTTTAAGAATTATTACTAATAGATTTAAAGAAGGATTAGAAAAAACATCAGATTTATTGTTAGCAGAAACAAATTATGCGCAAAAACAATTAGAATATTATCAAACCATTTTTGAGTACAATTATGCTCAATCATACCTTAAATTTTTAACTAAAGAATAATGAATCAAATGAAAAAAATACTATTTCTATACACGCTTATTTTTACTTTTTCACTAGCTACAAGTTGTGGTAGTGATAAAAAAAATATAGTAGAAAATGATGCGCCAGCAATAAAAGTTAAGGTAGAACAAGCTAGTACAAATGGCAATAATCCTTTTTTAGCAGTTAGCGGAAAAGTTCAAACAGTTAACAGTTCTAATTTAAGCACTAGAATGATGGGCTATGTTAGCAAAATTTATGTTAAAGTAGGAGATAAAGTAAAAAAAGGACAGTTGCTACTTAGTGTAAATAATACAGACTTATCTGCAAAATTAGCGCAAGTAAATGCTAAAGTAACAGAGGCCGAAGCAGCTTTTAATAATGCTGAAAAAGATTATAACCGCTATAAAAACTTATTTAATGAGAACAGCGCTTCTCAAAAAGAACTAGATGATATTACTGCTAATTATAACATGGCAAAAGCAAGGCTAAAGGCGGCTAATGAGATGAAAAAAGAAGTGCAAGCTCAATTTAGTTACGCTAATATTAGAGCGCCTTTTAGTGGGGTAGTAAGCAATAAATTTATTAATGAAGGTGATATGGCAAACCCTGGAATGCCATTAATGGAAGTAGAATCTCCAGGAGAGTTTCAAGTTATGGCTATGGTGCCAGAAACAGAGATTACTCAAATTAAAAATGGGGCTAAAGTAGCAGTTCAAATAAAATCTTTAAGTCAAACGGTAAATGGTGTCGTTACAGAAGTTAGTTCTTCTGCTAAAAATACAGGTGGACAATATTTAGTAAAAATACTACTAGAAAAGTCTAATGTTAAATTGCTTTCGGGCATGTTTGCAACAGTACAATTTCCTGTAGAAAAATCTAATCTTTCTAGTCCTGTATTAATTCCTATATCTGCATTAGTTACCAAAGGCGAGTTGTCTGGTGTTTATACTGTTAGCCAAACAAATACAGCGTTATTGCGTTGGTTAAGGTTAGGAAGAACACAAGGCGATAAAGTAGAAGTACTTTCCGGATTAAATGCCAACGAAAGCTATATCATTAATTCTGATACTAAACTGTTTAATGGTGCTAAAGTAACTGTTCAATAACTAAAATTATGAAAGAAGGATTAGCAGGAAAAATAGCCAAAGGCTTTATAGGATCTAAACTTACGGTATTACTCATGATTGTATTTATGGTCATTGGGGTATACAGTTCGTTTTTAATTCCTAGAGAAGAAGAACCTCAAATTGATGTGCCAATGGCAGATATATTTGTAGGTTACCCAGGGGCAAGCCCAACAGAAGTAGAGAGCAGAGTTATTAAGCCTTTAGAGAAACTTTTATCTAATATTAAAGGTGTTGAATATGTCTATTCTACTTCTATGAAAGAACAAGGGATGGTAATTGTTCAATTTTATGTAGGTGAAGATATTGAACGTTCTTTTGTGAAACTTTACAATGAAATTAATCGCCATATGGACATAATGCCAGATGGTGTAACCATGCCTTTAATAAAAACCCGAGCCATTGATGATGTACCCATGCTAGGCTTAACTTTATGGAGCGAAAACTATGATGATTTCCAGTTAAAACAAATTGCTAATGAGTTAAATAACGAAATAAAAAAGATTAATGATGTTTCTGTAACTCAAAAAATTGGAGGTAGAGACCGAGAATTACGTGTTGTTTTAGATAAAGACAAATTAGCTGCTAGTGGTTTAGACTTTTTATCTGTTTCAAAAATGATAAAAGCTAATAACCAACAATTAAGCGCAGGAACATTCAATAGCAATGATACCGAGTTTTTGGTAAATACAGGTAGATTTTTAGCAACTACCAAAGATGTTGAAAACCTAGTAGTAGGGGTTCAGCAAAAACAACCCATTTATTTAAAACAAGTGGCTAGCATAGTTAATGGTCCAGAGTTACCAAAAAACTATGTGTCTCTTGGTTTTGGAAAAGCTAGCGAAAAATCTGCTATTTATCAATCAGAATATCCAGCAGTTACTTTATCAATAGCAAAGCGAAAAGGCGCCGATGCTATGAAAATATCAGACATCATTCTAGAAAAAGTAGAACATTTAAAAGCTACTTTAATTCCTAATGATGTACATGTTGAGGTTACCAGAAATTATGGAGAAACCGCTTCACAAAAAGTATCAGAACTCTTAATGCACCTTATAGGAGCTATTATTGCAGTAACTTTTGTTGTAATGCTAGCCATGGGGTGGCGTGGTGGTTTGGTAGTATTTTTATCAGTACCAATCACATTTGCTTTAACACTGTTAAGTTATTATATGCTAGATTATACACTTAACAGAATTACATTATTTGCTTTAGTGTTTGTAACAGGAATTGTTGTTGATGATTCCATAATTATTGCAGAAAACATGCATAGGCATTTTAAAATGAAAAAATTGCCTTTTAAAGATGCTGCTTTATATGCTATAAATGAAGTAGGTAACCCAACTATACTAGCAACATTTACCGTAATAGCTTCCGTATTACCAATGGCATTTGTATCTGGTTTAATGGGGCCTTATATGAGTCCAATGCCAATTGGAGCCTCTATAGCCATGTTATTATCGTTGTTTGTAGCTCTAACTATTACTCCGTATTTAGGTTTTTTATTCTTAAGAGAGAAGGATAAAAAGGGGAAAGTGAAAAAAGAAAAAAATATGGAAGATACTTTCATATACAAAATGTATGAAAAGTTTGAGCGTCCATTAATTGAGAATAAGAAGAAGCGTTGGCTGTTTTTAGGTGTAACTATTGTGTTGCTTTTAGGGTCATTATCTATGTTTTTTACCAAATCGGTAGCGGTAAAAATGTTGCCTTTTGATAATAAAAACGAATTTCAGGTGGTTATTGATATGCCAGAAGGAACCACGCTAGAACGTACAGCGGTTGTTACTAAAGAAATAGCACAATATCTGTCTACGCGCCCAGAAGTAGTTAATTATCAAAGCTATGTAGGTGCTTCGGCTCCCATTACATTTAACGGGTTAGTACGTCATTATGATTTGAGAGGTGGTAGCAATATGGCAGATATTCAAGTAAACTTAACCGATAAACATGATAGGTCTGAACAAAGTCATGACATTGCAAAATTGCTAAGACCAGACATTCAAAAAATTGCTTCACAATTTAATGCCAATGTAAAAATTGTTGAAGTACCACCAGGACCACCTGTATTATCAACTATTGTTGCTGAGGTTTACGGACCTAATTATGATAAACAAATTGAGGTTGCAAATGAAGTTCAGAATATATTAAAAAACACACAAGATGTAGTTGATATTGACTGGATGGTTGAAGACAATCAAACTGAATATGAGTTTGTAATTGATAAAGAAAAAGCCATGTTGTATGGTGTGGCACCACAGCAAATTGTTTATACAATGAATTTAGCAATGGCAGAAAATGCTATTTCTACTTTGTATGACGAAGACGCCTCAGAGCAAGTAGGTATTGTATTGGCTTTAGACGAAAAAGAGAAATCTACACTTAGTGATATTTCACAACTACAAGTAAAATCAAGTAACGGAAATATGGTGAGCGTTGGTGATTTAACTAATATAATAGAACATACCAGAGCCAAAAGTATTTATCGTAAAAACCAGAAACGAGTAGTATATGTTATGGCAGACATGGCTGGTAAGCTAGAAAGTCCTGCTTATGCTATTCTAGGAATGTCTGATAAATTAAAAGAGATTAACCTACCCGAAGGTTATAAAATGGATGAGTTATACATAAAACAACCCGATTTTGAAGATGATTATACGGTGAAGTGGGATGGTGAATGGCAAATTACACTAGAGGTATTTAGAGATTTGGGCGTAGCCTTTTTAGGGGTAATTGTAATAATATATATGCTTATTGTAGGATGGTTTCAAAACTTTAAAGCTCCTATTGTAATGATGGTAGCTATACCGCTTTCTATGGTTGGAATTATATTGGGTCACTGGATGCTAGGAGCATTTTTTACAGCAACATCGTTTATAGGAATGATTGCCCTAGCAGGAATTATGGTTAGGAACTCTGTATTGCTCATAGACTTTGTAAACCTAAGGCTAAAAGACGGAATACCAATAAAACAAGCTGTAATTGAGGCCGGAGCTGTAAGAACCACACCAATATTATTAACCGCAGGAACAGTGGTTATTGGTGCATTTGTAATATTATTTGATCCTATTTTTCAAGGTTTAGCTATATCCTTAATGGGAGGAACCATAACGGCAACTATACTAACTTTATTAGTTGTACCGCTTGTATATTACTTAATTGAACGTAAAAATTATAAATAATGAAACTAGTAATTGTAACAGTAGTTGATGCTTATAAAAAAGATGTAATAAATCTATTTAAACAAGCTGAAATTAAAAATTTTAGTAATTCTGATATAGAAGGATTTAAAACCGCTGTTTCAGGAAAAATAGCATCAAATTGGTTTGCTAGTAATAGTAGTGGAGCAGATTCTGAAATGTTCTTTTCATTTGCTAAAGAAGAGAAAATAGATGAATTATTTAAGCTAATAGAAACTTTTAATGAAGGTTTAAATACCAACAACCCGCTTAGAGCTGTTGTTGTACCAATAGAGAGATATATTTAAAAAAATAACATTATGAAAAATAGATTAATTAGAGCTATAGCTGGAACTTTTGTGTTAATTAGTTTAGTATTAGCTGTAAAAGTTAATATAAATTGGTTATGGTTTACAGCATTTGTGGGCGCAAATTTATTGCAGTCTTCAATTACAAAATGGTGTTTAATGGAAACCATTTTAGAAAAAGTGTTTAAGGTAAAAGATTGATTTTCTTTTTTTGATTTTAGGTTGGTTAGTGATTTTCTAATCACCAAGAAAGCAAGTTAGCAATAGCTTGCTTTTTTGTTTTAAAATAGTGATTAAAACTCAATCTAAAGCATTTTTGGTAACATACCATCTCCAACCAATTATGGCTAACTGTATCTTGTTGGCATTTGCTAAATCTAAACCTTTTTTAGAGTAGCTAGGTAAAATTGCTTTATTAATTTTAGCTAAAACTTTAAATACTTGCTTTTGCATTTTTTAAATCTTCTTTCAGAGATTAAAAATAGTAAAACTTATTCTAGAACTAAGTTTTACTTTTTTAAGAATTAAAAGAATAATATAATTATTATAATTACATCAACTACAATTTTGGCAAGTGTCATCATATATTCCAAAGGTTTTAAGGGTTAGTAAATAGTTTTTATATCAATGTTTTTTTAAGATATATATTTTGGAATATGACTGTCAAGTGTTTTTATAAAAATTGATGAAATTGAATGCGAAATTGTAATCAATAAAATTAAATTGATTTTAATATTTAGGTGACTGTCTTTGATTAATTTGAAAAATGTAATCTTTTAGCGTTGTTTTTGTTTTTATTTGAAACAATTATAGGTGTTTTTTGATGGTTGATTTAAGAACCAAGGGGCATTTCATTTAAAAAATACAATTTTTATGATATTTTATCTTTTTAAATAATAGTTAGAAACAAAAAGCACTCCTTTTGGGAGTGCTTTCATAATTATTAAAGTTTAGCTGTTTATTTCTCTTTTTTAGTAGTAATGATTATAACCCCATTTTTACCTCTATTGCCATATTTATTTATAGCAGATTCGTCTTTTAAAACATTAATAGACTCTATATCTTCTGGATTTAAATCTTTTATAGGGTTTTTTTCTACTTCTTTTCCGTCAATAATGAATAAAGCGTTTTTGTCATCACTTTGTTTTTTTACTATAAATATTCTTTCCTCTTTATTTTCTGAGTCGTCATCACTTTCAATAATTACTTCAATATGTTTTTCATGATCATCGCCAGAAATAACTTCAACATTTTTATTTTTTTTAATAATAATGTTTTTGGCTTCTTTACCATTTGTTTTCCATTTTAAAGAATCAGCTTTTATAATATGAATTTCTTTATGTGTTTCATGAGCGCCATCATCATCAGATAAGAAGAATACATTTTCATTCTCATCAATTTCATGATTACCATTTTTAGAAATAAAATAGGCTTTATGATGAGAAGCAGTTCCAATAGAAATACTTTTGCCGTCATCTTCAATAGAAATTTTAATTGGTTTAATTGGGGCATCAGCACTTATATTGTAATTAGCGTTAGATTGTTTAGAACTTAAATTAATTTTAATAGCTATTATTTGGCCTTCGCTATTGCGTTTTATGCCTTTAAACTTAGCAGTAATACCTTTGTTTTTTAATTTTTCGGTCAGCTCTTTAAAATTGGTATCTGTAAATTCATTGCTTATTAAAAACATTTCTATGTCTTTGTTTTCAAAAGGTTTTTCAACTATAAATTCAGTGTTCCAATTGGTTTTAATTGAGTCTGTATTTGTTTGTGAATTTTTATTCTGAAGGTTGTCCTGTAACAGACTTTTAGTATCAATAAAAACTTCTTTAGTGTTAAAGCTCATTAAAAAAATGGCTAAGGCAGGAATTACTAAAACGTACTTTAATAAGTTTAATTTTTTTGATTTTGATTTGTGTAACATAACTATTCGTTTTTTGATTAATGAATTATAAAAATTATTTGTTAAAGCCAATTGATGAGTTGGCATACTTGTTTTTAATAATGTGTATTGGTAGCTCTTTTTACAGCTAGATGTACGTTGTGCATTTTGGTCTGCAATAAATTCTAAGTTTTGCTTTAAGTCTTTGTTATATAACCATATAAACGGATTAAACCACAGTACAATACTAGCCAATTGCGTTAATAGAATATCAATAGAGTGGTGCTGGCGTGCATGTACTTTTTCATGAGTTAAAATTAGTTTTAATTCGGTTTTACTAAATAAGTTAGGGTTGTAAACTATCCAATTAAAAAATGAAAAAGGAGATACTTTTCTTTGGGTTTTAACATACCAATACCTTCCTGTTTTTGTGCTTTCACTCTTAATTAAAAGATGTATTAATGAAGCCAACTGAATCAAAAATTTAATTAAAAAGAATGTAGCTCCAGCAAAATATAAGTAAACACCCAAGTCAATAAAACTAAAAGAATCTTCAATGGGTTCATTGCCAGTAACAGCGTTTGTAAATAAAGCATTATCTATTAATAACGGAGTTTTTTCAATGTAAACAGGTATTACTATTAACGGAATTAAAAACGCCGAAAATAACCCAATTAAAAGAAACCCTCTATGCTGTTCAAAAAAGGTGTCACGCTGTAAGAATAATTTATAGCACAAATAAAAAATGGTAACAACAGCACTGGCTTTTAATAAGTATTCCATAGCTAGTTATTTTTTTCAATAAGTTCAATAATTTCTTTTAACTCTTCAACGCTAATCTTTTCTTCCTTAGCAAAAAAAGATACCATATTTTTATAAGAATCGTTAAAATAATTACTAATAGCGGTGTTAATAAAGCGTTTTCTATAAGCTTCTTTTGTAACAATAGGAAAATACTGGTGTGTTTTTCCGTAAGCATTATAACCTACATACCCCTTATCTACTAAGTTTCTAATTATTGTAGAAAGCGTATTGTAATGAGGTTTTTCACCTTCCATTTCAGCTAAAACATCTTTAACAAAAGCTTTTTCAAGCCTCCATAAAACATGCATTATTTCTTCTTCTTTATTTGTTAATTTTTCCATTTTAATATGTTTTTTGGGCGTTACCACGCTTTTTGGCGTGGTCGGGCTTTACGTTACAAGTCCTCGCTCGTACCTCGCTGTGGGCTTTCCACTGCAATCCCTAACGCAAGTGTGTTTGCTAATTATGTCTTATTTTTTAATCGGCATTATCTATTAAAAATCAATTTAGAAACAAATATAACTATTTTTATAGTTATAAAACTATTTTAATAGTTATTTAACGAAATTTTTAGTTTTTGTAAGCATACATTTATTGCAATAGTTGTTTTTAATTAGAGGTTTATAAAATTTTTTAACTTTTAACATCTAGCTTTTAACTTTAATTTATCTTCGTAAAAAATAAATTTTATGAGTGTACTTTGGGTAATCCTTGGTTTTATTTTGTTAGTTGTTGGTGGAGAGTATTTAGTACGTTCTTCAGTAGCGCTTTCGTTTAAATTCAACATTTCTAAAATGGTTATAGGCATGACGGTAGTGTCATTTGCAACGTCTGCGCCAGAGTTGTTAGTTAGTTTAAATGCGGCATTAACAGGTTCGCCAGCAATAGCAATTAATAATGTAGTGGGGTCAAATATTGCTAATATAGGTTTGGTTTTGGGTATTACAGCAATGGTAGGGGCTATATCTGTAGATAAATCATTCTATAAACTCAACTGGCCCGTTATGATGATTTTTTCTATGGTACTTTATTTCTTTTTAAAGAATGACAGCATACTATCAAACATAGAAGGGGCTATCTTATTTGCAGGTCTTGTATTGTTCTTGTTTATTTTAATTAAAACCGCCAAAAAAGACATAGTAGTAGAGGAGGTAGATGAAACTTTATCTATAGTGTCTAATTTTAAAATTATACTTTGGTTAATTATTGGTGCTGTAGCACTTTATTTTGGAAGTGAGTGGTTGGTTAACGGTGCTACTCAAATAGCAGAAACCGTAGGTGTTAGTAAAGGTGTTATTGGGCTTTCTTTAATTGCAATAGGTACCAGTGTGCCAGAGTTGGCGGCATCTGTAATTGCAGCTGCTAAACAAGAAAAAGCTATATCATTGGGTAACTTAATAGGCTCTAATATATTTAATATAGCATCGGTGTTAGGGTTAACGTCTATGATTAAACCAATTCCTGTAACAGAACCTAGTATACTTACTAACGATATTTTTTGGATGTTAGGTTTCTCTGCGGTGCTTATACCTTTAATACTTTTACCTCAAAGGCTTCAAATTAGCAGACTTAAAGGTATGTTTTTAGTAGCGGGTTATGGGGTGTTAATGTTCTTAATTTTTACAAGAAACTAGAATTATTGTTTAGTTCTATTTTAAAATACAGTTTACCTTTTAATGTTGTAAGTACTTAGGCAGAACCAAAAAGTATACAAGATTCGAAAAATTGTGTAAAACCTAAGCAGGACTCCCATACTACCTTTGTATCATAATTTAAAAACTTAAAATATTAGGTTATGAGTACAACTAAATTTGGAAAAAAAGGGTGGACACCCAACAGAATAAAAAACTTAAACGGTAAAACATTTGTTATAACGGGTACTACAAGCGGTACTGGTTTTGAAGCCGCAAAAATTTTGTTAGCAAAGGGCGCTAAAGTGGTGATGCTTAATCGTAATCCAAAAAAATCTAAAGCCACTATAGCAACATTAAAACAAGAACTTGGTAATACAATTGATGTTATAAATATCAGTATGGATTTAGCATCGCAAGCATCAGTAAAAGAAGCCGCCGAAGAAGTGCTTAAAACTGTACCACAAATAGATGCTTTAATGCTAAATGCTGCCATTGCACAAGTGCCTAAACAAACCTTTACAGTTGATGGTGTAGAAAGCCAAATGGGTGTAAACCATTATAGTAATTTTTTATTACAAGCATTACTTTTTCCTAGAATTGAAGCCTCAAACGGGCGCATTGTAACTGTTGGGAGTATGGGTTATAACTTAGGAATAAAAACCATTCAGTTCGACGATTTAAACTGGGATAAAAACTACAATCCAAACGGTGTATATAGCCAAAGTAAATTAACGCAAATAATGACGGCTTACGAACTACAAGATAAATTAAAACAAGCAGGAAAAACCAATGTAAAAACGTATGCTTGTCACCCAGGAGCTTCGAGCACATCGTTAATTAAAACCAGCGGTAGTTTATTAACTCGTTTTATTTGGCAAATTATGAAGTTAACACCTATGGTACAATCAGCAGAAAAAGGTGCGTATCCAGAATTAATGTGTGCTACAGAACCTGATTTAGATCAAGCAGGGTTTTACGGGCCAACAGGAAAAAATTACTGGACAGGACCAGTTGGTGAGTGCAAATTAGAACCACACGCCAAAGACAAAGCTGTAATGCAAAAACTTTGGAGTGTTTCTGAGGATGCTGTGGGAATAAAATGGAATATATAAACCAGTAAAATATTTAAAAATGAAATACCTAAGCATAATTGTAATAATTCTAACTTCATTTATGGGTTTCTCTCAAGATAGAAATTGGACAATAGAAACATCTAACGATGGAAAAAGCACTGTAAAATATGAATTAATTAAAGAAAAAAATGGTACTCATTTTTATTATATAGCACAAACCACCGTTTATGTATCTTTAGAAAAATTGGATGCTTATTTTTCTGATTCATCTAATCATAGAAAATTTTTAGAAAGAACACCTGAGAGTACAGAAATAAAAAAACTCTCCAATAACGAATGGCTAACATATTATTACTTTGATGCGCCTTGGCCCATGAGAGATAGTGATGTTGTAGCAAGAATAAATAGAATAAAAACAGATAATAAATTAATTTTCAATGCTGAGGCTATATCAAATAGCCACAAACAAGGAGATGTTGATAGGGTAACCGATTATAAATTTATTTATGAATTTGAAAAAATAAACGATACATCCACTAAAATTACAATAAACGCAGATTACGTTCCGATAGGCTCTGTTCCAAATTTTTTAATAAAAGCTTGGTTTCCAGAAGGACCTGCAAAAATTGTTCGTAATTTAGGTACGATGAAATAAACATTTAATAAACCATGGATATTTTAAAAATAGCTACCGATTGGGCTAAAGCCGAAGTGTTCTCAACCCGATTTTTTATAATTTTCGCCATTTTATTTCTAATTGCAAGTGTTGGTTTTTGGCAATTAGGAAAAACCGAAATAGCTAAAGCTTACATGATACCAACCTTAGTTACTGGTGCCTTACTTTTAATTATTGGTCTTGGGTTATTTTACACCAACAAATCTAGAATAAAACAATTTGAAGAAGCCTATAATAACAACGCTATTACTTTTGTTGAAGCAGAGCTTGAGCGTGCAGAAAGTACATTAAAAGAATATAAAAACGTAGTGTTTACTGCCATACCAATAATTATAGCAACATGTGCCTTGTTAATTATATTTTTAAACACACCTATTTGGCGCGCGAGTATGATTACAACAATTGCAATGCTTGTAGTTATTTTATTAATTGATGGCACCGCACATGGTAGAATTGATGCCTACAACAAGCAATTATTAGTGGCTATAAAAGAATTGAAAAATTAATATGCAACATTTTAAAACACTTTCCGATTATTTAAACTATCTGGAATTACCACAACCAGAACACCCAATGTTTAGCGTATTTACGGCATCGGGAGATGGGTTTTTACCTTGCCCAAAAGAAAGTTCGCCACCCATTACAAACGATTGCTATTCCATTAGTTTAAAAAAAATTATAAAAGGCGATTTAAATTATGGCCGAACCAAATACGATTTTACCAACGGTGCTTTAATTTTTATTGCACCAAGGCAAGTTATGCAATGGGACGACAGTGTGGTTTACAACCAAAAAGGGTTTTCAATAAATTTCCATGAAGATTTTTTAAAAGGCACCGAATTAGCCCATCAAATTAAAAAATATGGTTTTTTTTCATATGCTGCAAACGAGGCGCTTCACTTATCACCAAAGGAAGAAAAACAAATAGAATCTATTGTAGAAAATATTGATATTGAATACCAAAACAATCAAGACGAATTTAGTAAAGACATTATTATTTCTCAGTTAAGCACGCTTTTAAAATATGCCAATCGTTTTTACGAAAGGCAGTTTTTAAACCGCAAAGAACTATCAAACGACTTATTAGAACAGTTTAATAAGCAATTATCTATTTATTTTGATTCGGGTGAAATTCAAGAAAACGGTATTCCAAGTATAGAACAAATTGCGCACAAACTATCGGTTTCACAGCGTTATTTAAGCGATACATTAAAAAAAGAAACTGGTAAAACTACTACAGAACATTTACAATTGTACCTTATTGATGAAGCTAAAAACATGTTACTAAACCCTACTAAAACCATATCTGAGGTGGCTTATGAGTTAGGTTTTGAATATCCTCATTATTTCTCAAGACTATTTAAAAAGAAAGAGGGTGTTAGTCCTACAGAATACCGAGAAAAATATAATATGAATTAAATTAAAAAAGCGCTTACATTAAAATATAAGCGCTTTTTTTATGAACAAAATCTATAACTAAATTAAATTTTAGCAGATTTAACAGTTTTAATAATTCTTCCTGCAATTTTGTATGGGTCACCATTAGCTGCTGGTCTTCTATCTTCTAACCAACCTTTCCAACCGCTTTCTACAGTTGCAACAGGGATACGGATTGACGCACCTCTATCAGAAATACCATAAGAGAATTCATCAATAGATTGTGTTTCGTGCTCACCAGTTAAACGTTGGTCATTAAACTCACCGTAAACAGCAATGTGCTCTTTTACAACAGGACGGAAAGCTTCACAAATAGCTTCATAAGTTGCTTTATCTCCACAAGTTCTTAATGTAGAGTTAGAGAAGTTTGCGTGCATACCAGAACCATTCCAATCCATATCTTTACCTAGTGGTTTTGGGTGGTATTCAATATAATAACCATATTTTTCAGTTAATCTATCTAGTAAATATCTAGCAATCCAAATTTCATCACCAGCTTTTTTAGCACCTTTAGCAAATAATTGGAATTCCCACTGTCCGCAAGCAACCTCTTGGTTAATACCTTCAAAGTTTAAACCTGCTTCAATACATAAATCTGCATGTTCTTCAACTAAATCTCTACCGTGTGTATTTTTACCTCCAACAGAACAGTAATACATTCCTTGTGGAGCAGGGTATCCACCAACAGGGAAACCTAAAGGTAATTGAGTGTGAGTGTCCATTATGAAATACTCTTGCTCAAAACCAAACCAGAAATCATTATCATCATCATCAATAGTAGCTCTACCATTAGATTCATGAGGTGTTCCATCAGCATTTAATACTTCAGTCATTACTAAGTAACCGTTTTTACGTTCTGGATCAGGGTAAATAGCTACAGGTTTTAAGATACAATCTGAAGATCCACCTTCGGCTTGTCTTGTTGAAGACCCGTCAAAAGACCAATTACCAATTTCTTCTAATGTTCCTTTAAAGTTCTCATGCTCCTCTACTTTGGTCTTACTTCTCATATTCTGAGTAGGCTTATAACCATCTAACCAAATGTACTCTAATTTAATTTTTGCCATAATGAATATTATATTAATGTAATCTAAATGTTATTAGCACAAATATATATTTTTATATAAATACTTCATGTTTTTAAGGGGTGTTTTAGTATTTTGCTGTGTTATTTTTATTTATCCCCCATTTTTTTAGGGTATCTATTAAAAAAAGTATAGTTTTTTATATAAATACTGAAAAATTGTTAACACCTTATTTTGTAGTTTAACCACTATAATTAATTTTGTAATCTAAAATAAATTAAACTAATAAGTCAATGCCTACATTACGTTTTCACGCAATAAAAGAATCTCTTATACACAAGCCTATTGATGTTATTGAAACAGAAAAACGCTCTGATATTTTTGGTAAAAATGTGTTTAATGTAAATACTATGCGTCAGTATTTAACTAAAGATGCTTTAGACGGTGTTATGAATGCTATTCAGCACGGTACAAAAATTAAACGCAATATAGCAGACCAAGTAGCGGCTTCAATGAAAGATTGGGCATTATCTAAAGGGGTTACGCATTACACGCATTGGTTTCAGCCATTAACAGGAGCTACTGCAGAAAAGCACGATGCTTTTTTTGAAACAATTAGCGAAGGTGTTGCTATTGAAAAATTTGATGGTGGTCAATTAGTACAGCAAGAACCAGATGCATCAAGTTTTCCAAGTGGAGGTATTAGAAATACGTTTGAAGCTAGAGGGTACACTGCATGGGATCCTACATCTCCTGCGTTTATATATGGTACAACACTTTGTATTCCAACTATTTTTGTAGCGTATACAGGAGAGGCATTAGATTATAAAACACCGCTTTTAAGAGCTTTACATGCTGTTGATGCAGCAGCAACTGATGTATGCAGATATTTCGATAAAAACGTAAAAAAAGTATCATCATCATTAGGGTGGGAACAAGAATACTTCTTAATAGATAAACTATTGGCTGCTAGTAGACCAGATATTACTTTAACGGGTAGAACATTATTGGGACATTCTTCGGCAAAGGGGCAACAGTTAGATGATCATTATTTTGGGGCTATACCCAATAGAGCCTTAAACTTTATGCGCGATTTAGAAAACGAATGTATGCTGTTAGGTATTCCTGTTAAAACAAGGCATAACGAGGTGGCACCAAACCAATTTGAATTAGCACCTATTTTTGAAGAAGCTAATTTAGCGGTAGATCATAATGCACTTTTAATGGACGTTATGGGGCGTGTGGCATCACGTCATAATTTTAAAGTACTATTTCATGAAAAGCCATTTGCAGGAATGAATGGCTCAGGAAAACATAACAATTGGTCTTTATCTACAGATACAGGAGTTAATTTGTTGGCACCAGGAAAAACCCCTATGAGTAATCTTCAATTTTTAACATTTTTTGTTAATACCATAAAAGCAGTATATACTTATGAAGAGCTGTTAAGAGCTTCAATCGCATCTGCAGGGAATGATCATAGGTTAGGAGCTAATGAGGCGCCACCAGCTATTATTTCTGTATTTATTGGAGAACAATTAACTAAAGTTTTAAATGAATTAGAAGGAGTTACAAAAGGAAAACTATCACCAGAAGAAAAAACAGAGTTAAAACTTAATGTGGTTGGTAAAATACCAGATGTGTTATTAGATAATACCGATAGAAACCGTACCTCGCCATTTGCTTTTACAGGTAATAAATTTGAATTTAGAGCAGTGGGGTCTACCACAAATTGTAGTAATCCTATGACGGTTTTAAATACCATTGTAGCTAAACAATTAATAGAGTTTAAAAAAGAAGTAGATAAGCTAATTGATGGTAAGGGTTTAAAAAAAGACGAAGCCGTTTTTAATGTGTTAAGAGAATATATAAAATCGTGCAAGCCTATTTTATTTGAAGGAAATGGTTATGGTGAAGCTTGGGAAAAGGAAGCAAAAAAACGCGGGCTAAGTAATAATAAAACAACACCTGAAGCCTTAAAAATAAAAGTAGCTAAAGAATCAATCGATTTGTTTGAGGAAATGAACGTGTTAAGTGAAATAGAAACCAAAGCGCGTTACGAAATTGAAGTTGAGGCTTACATTATGCACATACAGATAGAAGCAAGAGTGTTAGGTGATATAGCAAGAAACCATATAGTGCCAACGGCGGTTAAGTATCAAAATATTTTGATTGAAAATGTAAAAGGGTTAAAAGAAATTTTTGATACCGATTTTGAAAAAATATCTAAAGAACAAATCATTTTAATAAGAGAAATTTCAAGTCATATAGAAGCTATAAACACCAAAGTAACCGTCTTAATAAATGAGCGTAAAAAAGCCAATAAGTTAGATGATATTGAAAAGAAAGCTGCTGCTTATTGTAATCTAGTTAAGCCTTTATTTGAAGATATACGTTACCATTGTGATAAACTAGAATTGCTAGTAGATGACGAAATTTGGCCATTAACCAAATACAGAGAAATGTTATTTACAAGGTAGTTTTTCTTATGGTGTTGCACCAACATATGTTGGTGACGGTTTTTATGTTGTAACTTTTGTTTTAAACTAAACTAATGCGCCATTAGCACCAATTACTTGCCCTGAAATCCATTTAGAATCATCACTGGCTAAAAACAATACAATTTTGGCAATGTCAATTGGTTGAGCTAATCTTCCAAAAGCGTTCATAGAACTCATTTTATCGATTGTTTCTTGAGATTTTCCATTCAAAAACAATTCGGTAGCCGTTGCGCCTGGAGCAATTGAATTTACCGAAATTCCTCTTCCTATTTCTTTCGAAAAAACTCTTGTCATTTGTTCTACTGCTGCTTTAGAAGCCGAATAAAGCGAGTAGGTTGGGAACATCAATTTAGAAGTACTAGACGAAAAATTAATTATATTTCCATTATCTGCTAACTTGCTATCAGCCTCTTGAAGCGTGTTAAAAATGCCTCTTACGTTTACATCAAAAAGTTTGGTGAATTCTTCTTGGGTATTGTCTTTTAAAAATTTATTAAACATAATACCTGCATTGTTAACCAATACGTTAACCTTTCCAAATTTTTCAATTGTTTTGTCAAATAATAGAGCTACTTCATTTCTTTTACTAACATCCGCTTTTATAGCCAATGCGGTTCCACCATTTTGTGTAATGATTTCTACTGTTTGGTTAGCTTCGGTTTCGCTATTAGAGTGGTTTACAACTACTGTTGCGCCATTTTTGGCTAATAAAATGGCAACCTCTTTACCAATTCCTTTCGAAGAGCCTGTTACAATAATTACTTTATTTTGTAGTTTCATTTTGTTTTATTTTTTGAGTGTCATTTGTAAAATAGAGTAGTAAAAATAAAAAACCTATATAGGTAGCTTGTAATCCTACAAGATTCCATTTTTGGGCAAATGAACTTCCAATTATCAATATATTCATAAGAATAAAAGTAGTTATTATGGTTTCTCGTGTGAACTTATTCAACAGTAAAAAGATACCAATGGTAAGTTCTGCAAAAGGAATGATGTAGGCTAATGGTGTTACCAAAACCTCGGGTAATAAAGTGTCTTTAAATGTGTTTTGCATTCCTGTCACAAATTTTTCCAAATTCGGCATTCTAACTAAGCCGTGGAAAAAGAAGTTTATACCAAAGGATAGACGGAATAAATGAATTGCAAGCGTTTTGTTATTTAAATTAGTTAACATTATTTGGTTATTTTAGTGCAATTAATTTTTTTGCTGTTAATGCTAGGTCGCTTTCATTTATTTCTGGTTTTGGAGCAAGTGGATATAATTGAGCTCCAGGTCTGCTAATAAAAGCACCTCTCCAACCTGCCCAAATTGCCCCTGCTATATCCCAACCATGTGCTGCAACTAATAAGCATTCTGATGGTTTAACATTCATTTTTCTTGCCGCCCAATCGTAGGCATCTGTATGTGGTTTAAATTTTCCTATATCTTCAATGCTTAATCTTTCTTCAAAATATTCAATTAATCCTGCATTTTCAAATTGTGTTTGCACACCTTTGTTTGATGAGTTGGTGAACGAAACTAATTTATATCCAGCATCTTTTAAAGCTTGTAGTGAAGCTTTTACTTCTGGGTGAGCAGGTAACGAACGAATTGGTTTTAAAATAGCTTCTTGCGCTTCTTTTTCTGTTATTTTAATTCCGTTATTTGCCGCTACCATTTGAAGAGCAGCAGAGCCAATAACTCCAAAATCATTGTATTGCCTTCCTACAGTAGAAACTAAGGAGTATTGAAGCATGGTAGTAAACCAAAGTGGTAATAAATCGGTTCTGCCACCCAATACATTGCCTACACTTGTTTTCATTGCGGTTAAGTCTAGAAGCGTTTCGTTTACATCAAAAAATAAGACTTTAGGTCTTGTTGTTAATAGTTTTTCTTCTTTTGTGCTAGTTGCTCCAAATCCTATAGTTGGCAATGCAGTTCCAGTAACTCCAAGTATTGCTGTTTTTTTTATAAAGTTTCTTCGGTTATTTTTCATGTTTATAGTATTTTAAAAACATTCTAAATGGTATGTTTTTGTTAAAAAAAATTATGATTTTAATTGATTAATATATAAAGACAAACCCAAAATATATTGATCGATTATAATATCTTCCCCATATATTTTTCTGATTCCTCTAATTCCTTCAAAAGCGCTTATTAAGTAAATAGCTACAGATTCACTAGGGATTTCATTTTTAATATTACCTTGTTTTTTCCCTTTTTCTATTAATGCAACTAAGGCAGATTTCCATTTTTCAATAATACTTTTTAAAGCTAACTGGTAACTTGTTTCGTAATTTCCAATTTCATTAATGAAGTTATTCAGTGGGCAACCATTTTGTTTGTCATGTAAAGGAAATGACTTTATTCTGTTTAAAAACGTGTCTTCTAAAATTTCAATTGCATTTCCAGTTTTTTGAAGCGGAGCTATCATACCATCATATACACGTTTTTGTATTTTTAGTTTAATAACTTCTATTCCAAGTTGTTCTTTGTTTTTGTAATGATGATAAAATGCGCCTTTTGTCATTTTTGTGGCCTTCATTACATCATTAATACTCGTAGATTTAAAGCCATTTTCGTAAAACAGCTTAAATGCTTCATGTATAATGTGCTGTTTTGTTATTTCAGATTTTAATTCTTGTTGCATGTTGCAAATATAATAAAAAAATACCAATTAGTATGTTTTTAAATCTATTTTTAATAAACAAAGGGTAGTAGACTATAATTCTGTAAGTGGTAAGAAATTGTGATTTGTTAGAAATAATATTTTTGAAAGTTAAGGTTTAAGCTAACGGGTAACTTTAAGAACATCCGTTGCTGAAAGAATGTGGCAGAAAGGTTTTATAATATCAAGTAATTAGCTGGTTGAAAAAACTGTTAGTAAAACAAGTTTAAAACCTATATAATTTTACTTTAAACAATTACCTTTGCACCACATTATATTATTATGAGTCAAGAAGTTTCTAAGCGCTACGCACAGCGTGGGGTTTCGGCATCAAAAGAAGATGTTCACAACGCTATAAAAAATATTGATAAAGGTTTGTTTCCAAACGCCTTTTGTAAAATAGTACCAGATTACCTAACTAATGATGATGATTATTGTTTAATCATGCATGCCGATGGGGCAGGGACAAAGTCCTCTTTAGCCTATATGTATTGGAAAGAAACTGGAGATGTTTCGGTTTGGAAAGGCATTGCCCAAGATGCACTTATAATGAATATTGATGATTTGTTATGTGTTGGTGCTACAGATAATATTATGCTGTCATCTACCATTGGTAGAAACAAAAACTTAATACCTGGAGAGGTTATTTCGGCCATAATAAATGGAACCGAAGAGCTGTTAGAAGATTTAAAATCGTTTGGAGTAACCATTCATTCCACCGGTGGTGAAACTGCAGATGTAGGTGATTTAGTAAGAACTATTATTGTAGATTCTACGGTAACTGCAAGAATGAAACGTAGTGATGTTATTGATAATGAAAATATAAAACCTGGCGATGTTATAGTTGGTTTGGCTTCTTTTGGGCAAGCAACTTATGAAAAGGAATACAATGGAGGTATGGGAAGTAACGGGTTAACTTCTGCGCGTCATGATGTATTTAATAAATACCTAGCTGAAAAATTTCCTGAAAGTTTTGATGCTTCAGTGCCAAAAGATTTAGTGTATTCTGGTAATGTGAAATTAACTGATGCTGTTGAAGATTCGCCTATAGATGCCGGTAAATTAGTATTATCTCCAACAAGAACCTATGCACCAATAATAAAGAAAATACTCTCAAAATATGAAAGCAATACTATCCACGGAATGGTACATTGCTCGGGTGGAGCGCAAACAAAAATTCTTCATTTTATAGATGAGAATCATATAGTGAAAGATAATTTATTTCCAATACCACCGCTTTTTAAATTAATTCAAGAGCAATCAAAAACCGATTGGAAAGAAATGTATCAAGTGTTTAATTGTGGGCATAGAATGGAGTTGTATGTAGCTCCAGAAATTGCAAATGATGTTATTGATATATCAAAATCTTTTAATGTTGATGCTCAGGTAATTGGTAGGGTAGAAACATCAAAAGAAAAGAAGCTTACAATAAAAAGTGAGTTTGGAGAGTTTAGCTATTAGAATTTTTCCATTTACGGTTAAAATGGAATGATTGTTGATAAGAAAAATTATTTAATTAACCTAACAAATAACCATGCGTTACATTCTATTTGCTCTAGTGTGCTTCTCGTTTCTATTTTCTCATGCGCAACCAGATTCTCTTTATTTAAAAGTGAATAAAGAAAAGTCTAATAAACAAAAGTCTAACAATAATAATGACATACCTAATCCCCAATGGGTTAAAAAAAACGAAGCTTCTATAGATTTAAGTGAGGTAGCTTTTGTAAACTGGAGTTCAGGTGGTTCTAATTCAATTTCAGGGCTTCTAGGTTTTAAATCATCTAGAAATTATACCGATAAATATTTTTCATGGCGTAATGATTTGAAAATGAGTTATGGTGTTAATAAACAAGAGTCAAGAGAATTAAGAAAAACAACAGATTTACTTGAAATAAATTCAAATTTAGGATATAAACCAGATAGTCTGTCAAATTGGTATTATTCTGCAAAACTTAATTTTAGTACGCAATTTACAAATGGTTATTCGTATCCAGATACAGATAATCCTATTTCAAGATTAATGGCTCCTGGTTATTTGTTCTTTGGTGGCGGAATGGAATACGGGAAAGATATAGAAAAAATATCGGTTTATTTCTCTCCTTTAACTTTAAAAGCAACTTTTGTTTTAGATCAAGATTTAGCAGATGCAGGTTCATTTGGTGTAGATCCCGCGATTTTAGATGATGATGGAAATGTAGTTGTGCCGGGTAAGAAGGTTAGAAGAGAGTTAGGTATTTTGGTGACCAATAGCTATGAAATGGAAGTGGCTGAAAACATAAATGTGCAGCATAAAGTAAGTCTTTATACAGATTATATCAACAATTTTGGTAATGTAGATTTAGATTGGAGTCTAGATTTTGATTTTAAAGTAAATAACTATGTACGTGCTAAATTTGGGTCACAAATTAAGTATGATGACGATGTTAAAACTACCAAAGAAACTGATGCTGATGGCGATGGCGAGTATGATGAAGCTGGAGCTAAAGTTCAATGGAAACAGTTTTTAGGTGTTGGTTTTGCTGTAGATTTTTAAAAATTTTTCATTTTATTTTTTTAAAAAATTTGTTAACTTTTTTATGTTGATAAATTTTTAAATAACTGAAAATAAGTTATTTAGGCTGTTTTTCTTGTTAACTTCATGATTTATATCATGTTTTAAATTGTAAAGATTGAGTATATTCGTAATACGAATTTGTTAATCTATATTTGAACTAAATCTTTACTAATCAATGAAACAAAACCTCACCAAAACGCTACCAAAAACCTATACACAAGACCAAGCCTTTAACGCCTCTCTAGAATATTTTAAAAATGATGATTTAGCTGCGCGCGTTTGGCTTAATAAATATGCCTTAAAAGATTCTGAAGGTAATATTTATGAACTTACTCCTAACGATATGCACCGTCGTATTGCAAAAGAGATTGCACGTGTTGAAAAAAAATATAAAAACTCTTTAAATGAAGATGAGATTTTTGATTTAATTAAAGACTTTAAATACATTGTCCCTCAAGGAAGTCCTATGGCGGGTATTGGTAACCCGTATCAAATAGCATCTTTGTCAAATTGTTTTGTTATTGGTAACTCTGGAGAATCTGACTCTTATGGGGGTATCATGAAAATAGATCAAGAACAAGTACAACTTATGAAACGCCGTGGAGGTGTTGGTCATGATTTATCGCACATTCGTCCAAAAGGGTCGGGAGTAAAAAATTCAGCATTAACATCTACTGGTATTGTACCATTTATGGAGCGCTATTCAAACTCAACTAGAGAAGTTGCTCAAGATGGTCGCCGAGGAGCTTTAATGCTTTCAGTATCTATTAATCATCCAGATTCTGAAGATTTTATCAATGCAAAATTAGAGCAAGGAAAAGTAACAGGCGCAAATGTATCTGTTAGAATTGATGATGAGTTTATGAAAGCTGTTAAAAACGAAACAGAGTATACTCAAAAATATCCTATTTTCAGTTCAAATCCTAAGGTTTCAAAAACTATTCAAGCAAAAGATTTATGGTCTAAAATTGTTCATAATGCATGGAAATCAGCAGAACCAGGAATTTTATTTTGGGATACCATTATCAATGAATCGGTACCAGATTGTTATGCCGATTTAGGATATAAAACTGTATCTACAAATCCTTGTGGTGAAATTCCGTTATGTCCTTATGATTCTTGTAGACTGTTAGCAATAAACCTGTTTTCTTACGTTGAAAATCCATTCACAGATAAAGCGTCTTTCAATTTCGATTTATTTAAAAAGCATATAGCTTATGCACAAAGAATAATGGATGATATTATTGATTTAGAACTTGAAAAAATTGATGCTATTCTAGAAAAAATTGATTCAGACCCAGAACTAGATGAGGTTAAATCTGTAGAGCGTAATCTGTGGATAAATATAAAAAGAAAAGCAGAAGAAGGAAGAAGAACCGGTATTGGTATTACGGCAGAGGGCGATATGTTGGCGGCTTTAGGAATACAATATGGTAGTGAAGAAGGAAATGCGTTTTCTATAAAAGTACATAAAACTATTGCTGTTGAAGCCTACAGAGCATCGGTACATTTAGCTAAAGAGCGTGGTGCTTTTAGTATTTTTGATGCAGACCGAGAAAAAGATAATCCGTTTATAAATAGATTAAAAGAAGCAGATAGTAAGTTGTACTATGAAATGTTAGAGTATGGTAGACGCAATATTGCGCTTTTAACCATTGCTCCAACAGGTACTACTAGTTTAATGACTCAAACTACTTCTGGTATTGAGCCCGTATTTTTACCAGTTTATAAGCGCAGAAGAAAGGTAAATCCTAATGATAAAGATGTGCGAGTAGATTTTGTTGATGAGGTAGGAGATTCTTGGGAAGAATATGTGGTTTTCCATCATCGTTTTAAACAATGGATGGAAGTAAATGGTATTGATACCAATAAAAATTTTACTCAAGAAGAATTAGATGAATTGGTAAAAAAATCACCTTATTACGGAGCAACATCTAATGATGTAGATTGGTTAAGTAAAGTAAGTATGCAAGGGGCTATTCAAAAATGGGTAGACCATTCTATAAGTGTAACCATTAATTTACCAAGTGATGTTTCTGAAGATTTAGTTGGAGAACTTTACTTAAAAGCATGGGATGCAGGTTGTAAAGGTGTTACAGTTTATAGAGATGGATCACGTTCTGGAGTGTTAATTTCTAATGAAGAAAAGAAGGAAGAAGACAATACCTTAACTACGTTTCCAATTAAACGTCCGCAAGTGTTAAATGCAGACGTAGTACGTTTTCAAAATAACAAAGAAAAATGGATTGCCTTTATAGGATTAATTGAAGATAAACCGTATGAAATTTTTACAGGATTGGTTGATGATGAAGACGGTATTTTAATTCCGCGTTGGGTAAATGATGGTCTTATTATTAAAAATAAAAGTGAAGATGGTACAACCCGCTATGATTTTCAATATAAAGATAAACGAGGTTATAAGATAACTATCGAAGGTTTATCGCATAAATTTAATCCAGAATTCTGGAATTATGCTAAGCTCATTTCAAGTACTTTACGCCACGGTATGCCTATTGAAAAAATTGTTGATTTAATTAACAGTTTACAATTAGATACAGAATCTATAAACACATGGAAAAATGGTGTAGGTAGAGCTTTAAAACGTTATGTAGCAGATGGCACTAAAGCAAAAGGGCAAACATGTTCTAATTGTAATTCAACCAACTTAATTTATCAAGAGGGTTGTTTAACTTGTCAAGACTGTGGTTCCTCAAAATGTGGATAAAAAATAAAACGCCTAATATGAAAAGGGAAGTGTTACACTTCCCTTTTTTTATGTTAAAGTACCAGAATTAAGATACTTGTAATCTTCTAGTTCTGTTAAATTATTTATCAGTTTTGTGCATCCATTTTTAATAAGGTAAAGCTTGTTGCAAACGTCAATGACATCAGAATACCTATGGTCAGTCAAAATGATACACTTTTGGTTTTTTTCCAGTTTAATTAAGTTTTTAATTTTTTCAACATGTAATGGAGCTACACCGTTAAATGGTTCATCTAGTAAAACAATGTGTCCTGATGTTTTTAGTATTAAGTATATTTCAATAATTCTTTGTTCACCTCCAGAAAGTAGCCCAAATTTTGTGTTTTTATATATTGAAAGCGTTTCAAAATGTTTTGTAAACACTTCCCAATTAACCTTGTAAAGTTTAAAAGCTGTTTTTAATTTAATATATTTAGATATAAAATTATACTGTGGTAAATATGAAACCAATTTGGTTTTATATAAAGGTTCTAAAATAGGTTTAGAATTAATTCTAACAAGTTTATATTTTGGTTTTAAATTGCCAAAAATTATATTGAGTAGGCAACTTTTTCCACAACCGTTACTCCCTAAAATACCAGTAATTTCACCAGTTTCAATTTTTAAATAAATACCATTTAATATTAGTTTCTTTTTAAAATAAAGTTCAATATTATCAATTTCTAAAATCATATAAACTCTCTAAGAATTAAAAGAAAAGGAATGCTTAGAAACAAGTCTATAAGATACAGTATTGAAAATAGTTTAAAGGTAGAAATACCCAAGTTTTTGTAAAAAGTGAGTTTGCGTTTTGCAGTTGTTTCATTAGTTATATACCACAAAAAAAACACTAAAAAAACTTTAACTATAAGAATAATTACAGGCTCAATTTTAAAAAATAAAAGCATAGTATTTATTCCTAAAGACCATAAAACTAGTGGTCTGTAAAAAATTAATATAGATAATAATTGCTGCATGGTAATCACAGAAACGTAAAATAGTTTAAAATATTCTGCAATATTAAGAATAGGCTTAATGAGAATAACCTAAAATTCATAAATTATCGTATTTTTGGAGACCAATTAAAAGAGGCAGATGTTAGAGAAATTACAAATAGTAAAACAGCGTTTTGATGAAGTGAGTGATTTAATCATTCAACCCGATATTATATCAGATCAGAAACGGTATGTTGAGCTAAACAGAGAATACAAAGATTTAAGAATTTTAATGGATAAGCGTGAAGCTTACATTGAATTAACTAATAATTTGGCTGAAGCCGAAGAAATTATTGCAGATGGTAGTGATGCAGAAATGGTAGAAATGGCCAAAATGCAATATGACGAAGCCAAAGAAGGTATTCCTAAACTAGAAGAAGAAATAAGAGTACTCTTAATACCAAAAGATCCTGAAGATGCTAAAAATGCGGTGGTAGAATTGCGTGCTGGAACCGGAGGTGATGAAGCTAGTATTTTTGCAGGTGATTTGTATAGAATGTATACGAAATATTGCGAAAGCAAAGGTTGGAAAGTAAGTACGGTAGATTTTAGCGAAGGTACCAATGGTGGTTTTAAAGAAATTCAATTTGAAGTTACAGGAGAAGATGTTTACGGTACTTTAAAATTTGAGGCCGGTGTACACCGCGTACAGCGTGTGCCGCAAACCGAAACACAAGGACGTGTACATACTAGTGCAGCTACCGTGATGGTATTTCCTGAGGCCGAGGAATTTGATGTAGAAATAGATCCAAAAGATGTTAGAATAGATTATTTCTGTTCTTCTGGTCCGGGAGGGCAATCTGTAAATACAACTTATTCTGCAGTGCGTTTAACACATGAACCAACCGGGTTAGTAGCACAATGTCAAGATCAAAAATCGCAACATAAAAACAAAGAAAAAGCCTTTAAGGTACTACGCTCGCGTTTATATGATTTAGAGTTAGCCAAAAAACAAGAAGAAGATGCAGCTAAACGTGGTAGCATGGTAAGTTCTGGTGATAGAAGTGCTAAAATTAGAACCTATAACTACCCACAAGGGCGCGTAACAGATCATAGAATTGGTTTAACCCTGTATGATTTGCAAAATATTGTAAACGGAGATATTCAAAAAATAATTGATGAACTTATGTTAGCTGAAAATACTGAAAAACTTAAAGCTAACGACGAAACAATTTAACTAAACAGGTGACAACAAGCCAACTCGTTTCAGAAATTAAAAAAAAGCAATCCTTTTTATGCATAGGGTTAGATGTAGATTTAGATAAAATTCCGCAACATCTTTTAAAAGAAGAAGATCCTATTTTCGCTTTCAATAAAGTCATTATTGACGCAACACATCACTTATGTGTGGCCTATAAACCAAATACAGCGTTTTATGAGGCTTATGGTCTAAAAGGCTGGAGAGCTTTAGAAAAAACCATCAATTATTTAAATGATAAGCATCCAGAAATATTTACTATTGCAGATGCTAAGCGTGGTGATATTGGTAACACAAGTACCATGTATGCCAAAGCTTTTTTTGAAGATTTAGCTTTTGATTCTGTTACTGTAGCACCTTATATGGGTAAAGATTCTGTAGAACCCTTTTTAGCTTTTAAAAATAAGCACACTATTCTATTAGCGTTAACATCAAATCAAGGGGCATTTGATTTTCAAACAAAGACTGTTGATGATAAAGAGTTATACAAACAAGTTTTAGAGATCTCTAAAACATGGAATAATTCTGAAAACTTAATGTATGTTGTTGGAGCTACCAAAGCCGAATATTTAGCTGATATTAGAAAAATAATACCCAATAGTTTTTTATTAGTACCAGGTGTGGGTGCTCAAGGCGGAAACTTACAAGATGTTTGTAAATATGGTATGAGTGATAATGTAGGTCTGCTTATAAATTCATCAAGAGGTATTATTTACGCTTCAAATAATAACAATTTTGCTCAAGCCGCTGCCCTTAAAGCCGAAGAACTTCAACAGCAAATGAAAGTTGAATTGATGCATCATCATTTCTAGAATGACGACGTGAGAATCTGTTTTTTTAATAAATAGATTATTACTAGAAAACTTTAAATTTTCTTCGTTATGACAAATTTAAAAGATCAAATTAATAGAGTCATTTCGTTTGAAAAAATACCAAAACGAATTGTTTCATTAGTACCAAGTCAAACAGAATTGTTATGTGATTTGGGTTTAGAACCTTCAATAGTTGGGGTTACAAAATTTTGTATGCATCCTAATTATATAAAGACTAAAGTAACAGTAGTAGGAGGTACAAAGGAAATAAACCTTGAAAAAATAAAAGCTTTAAAACCAGATATCATTCTGTGTAATAAAGAAGAAAACACCAAAGAAATTGTTGAGGCTTGTGAATCTATTTGCATAGTACATGTTTCTGATATTTATACACTTGATGATAGTTTGCAACTCATAAAACAATATGGGTGTTTATTTAATGTTGAAGAAAAAGCATTGCATATTTGTAATGAAATAGAATGGCAATGTAAAGATTTTAAACGTTTTATTCAGAATAAAAAACAACTTAAAGTAGCATATTTTATTTGGAAGAACCCTTGGATGGTAGCAGCTAATAATACATTTATAAATTATTTGCTAACGCTTAATAGTTTTGATAACTATTACAAAAGCCAAAATAGATACCCAGAAATAAATTTAGAGGTTAAACCAGAAATAGGTTTAGTAATGCTCTCTAGTGAGCCTTATCCGTTTAAAGAAAAGCATAAAAAAGACTTAGAAGCATTTTACCCCAACGCAAAAATAGTTCTGGTTGATGGCGAAATGTTTTCTTGGTACGGTTCTAGATTAACAAAAGCATTTGCTTATTTTAAAGCGCTTCGTTTAAATCTTTGTTGAATTCTACCTTGCTAATATCATCAACAAAATTAGCAATAGTTCTTTCTATTTCTTTTAGACTAATAACCTTGTTTAAATTAGGTTTAATCTTGCCAACTCTACAAAAATGGGTGTTCATAACATTTCTTTTTTATACTATAAAGTACGAGAAAAGATGTGATTTGGATGTAAGAAAAAAGTTAAAAAATTGCTAACGTTTAAGAAACTAATTGAACAGAATCTCTAGATAAATAATTTAGCTTATTTATTTTATGTAGTAGTTTGATAGCTCTATACTCAGAAATATCACTTAAAGCAGAATCTGTCTGCCTAAAGTTATAGGCTTGCTCTATAAGTTCTTTATAACGTTTGTTTAAAACGCTTTTTTGATGTTTTATGAGTAAGAGTTTTTCCATAAAAATCGTAATGTCAAGAACTTAAATATACGTTTTTTATTTTGTTATTCAAATTTTTTTCTGTTCAGTTTGTGTGTTAGTAATTGTTTTTATTATAAATGAAAAAGCCGAATAGTTTAAGTATTCGGCTTTATATATAATGGTGTTAGTAATGTATATTAATCTTGTAGAGCAAATACTTTTTTAAGTAAATCTGTTGTTCTAGATGAAACTTTGTTTCTTATTTCTTGTTCTTCAACAGCAATCATGGTGTAAACTCCTTTAAGAGCTTCTTTTGTAACATAATCTGTTAAATCTGGGTTTACATCATTTGTTAACGGTATACTATTGTACTTAGTTATTAAGTTATTCCAAATATCGTCTGCTCCAACTTTAGAAAAAGAGTTTTTAATTACAGGATTAAATTTAGCATATAAAGCTGTTTCTGTTTTACCTGTTAAATACTGAGTTGCTGCGTTATCACTTCCTAATAAAATATTTTTAGCATCATCAAATGTAATGCCTTTTACAGCGTCAACAAAAATAGGTGTAGCCTCTTTAACAGCATCTTCGGCGGCTCTATTTAGTACTTTTAAGCCTTCATCTGCTAATTTACTTAAGCCAATATCACGCAGTGTTTTATCAACTTTTTGAAGTTCTTCGGGCAATAAAATTTTTACCAATTCATTTTTATAGAAGCCATCTTCTTGGGTAAGTTTAGTTACTTGTTTTTCAATTCCTAAGTCCAATGCTTGCCTTAAACCAGAAGCAATTTCTGCATTGCCAATGGTGCTACTTTGAGGTAATTCGTTTATAACTTGTTGTAACTCTGCGCATGCAGTAAGATTGAAAATTAACAATAAGGTTAAGAGTTTTCGGGTCATAATATTTTTTGTTTAAATATATAAATTAAATAGTAATATATAGATAAAAAGAAAGATGTATTAAGTGGCTATATAGTTACGTTTTAATTATTCTCTTTTGTTTTATGACACAAAATAAAAATTAAGGTCACTTTGAAATTAAATTATCGTATGGTTTAGAGGTGCAAATAATTTTTAGCATAATATTTGTTATACTTGTATTAAATGTAAAACAAAGTGAGGTTTAAAATAATTGTTTTAATATTATTTAGCATCAATATATCAATTGGGCAAGTGCATGTTTCAGAATTTATTCAAGAATCTAACATAGCTAAAGATGAATACAATAAACTTTATTTTGTAGATTTTTGGGCTACTTGGTGTGCGCCATGTATTCATGTTTCAAAATATTTAGAAACACTTCAAAGTCAGTATCCTGAAGACTTTTATATAGTTTCTTTAAGTCAAGAAAACCCAGATTTAGTAAAACAATTTATTAAGCGGCATAAGGTGAATCTTGCGGTCGCTATAGATTTTGAAGGAGAAACATTTCAAAAAAATCAAATTAACAGTTTGCCCTATGGTATTTTATATAATGCTTCAGGAAAAAAACTTTGGGAAGGCCACCCAGCAGAACTAAAAGATTATCATATAGCTAAATTTTTAAAACAGAATACTAAAAAAGCTAGTGTTAGCAATATGTTTGTTGTTAATAAAGTAAATTATACTCAAACCAATAACGTTTATAAACCTATTAATGATTTTGAATATTTAGAATTAGAAAGTGTTGCTGTTGATGGTTTGCAAATAATAAATAAGCAAGATTATATAGAGTTGTTAGGAAGTTTGAAAGATATCTTAGCTTATTCAAATAAAGTGAATAAGAATCAAATTAAGATAGGGTTAGATTTGAATAAGAATTATAAAATGTACTTTAAGTATCATTCAAATGCTTTTAAAAATATGGAAAAAACCATTTTAAAAAGTTTGAATTTGACTAAAGAAGAAGCTGTTGGAAATGGTAATGTTTTGGCATTTAATTTCAATAATGCAATGCTGTGGGATAAGCATCAAATTAATTGGGGTATAAATAATGAAAAGTATCTTATAGGAGATACAGAGATTAAAGCAGATAATGTTTCAATAGAAGACATGATGTATAAACTGTCTAGTATTCTAGAAACTCCTATTATTTATAACAAAAACGGTTTAAACCATGGGTTACATGATTGGCAAATACACTATAAATACTATAATTTAATGGTTTCTAACTTAAATGATACTTATGGTATAAGAGTAGAAAAACAAATAAGTAGTTATCCAGAATACATAATTAAAAAGGCACCCTAAGGTGCCTTTTAAACAAACTAAACTTATCTATATAATTAGTTACTTAAAACTCTAAATTCAGTACGTCTATTTTTTTGGTGTTCAGCTTCAGAACATTCAACACCATTAGAACAACGGTTTACTAATCTTGTTTCACCATATCCTTTTGCAGATAGTCTACTTCTAGAAATTCCTTTAGAAACTAGGTAGTTTACAACAGAATTAGCACGTTGTTGAGATAAAGACATGTTATAGTCATCATTTCCTCTAGAATCAGTATGAGACATTAATTCTATACTTACTGGTTTGCTTTTTAATAAAGGCAATAATGTTTCGTCTATCACTTTTTTAGAAGCAGGTGTAATACGTGCACTAGCTAATTCGTAAAATATAGGTAATACGTTAGCATCTAATAAGCCACAATCTACTTCTTCCCAAGTAGTAATACCACCTTTTTTAGCTAAAACAGTTCTTGTTACAGTTTTTGTTTTTGCAGGTACCGTTACACTTTTAGTTGTAGCAGGAGTTTCTACAACTTGTCTTTTAATAACAGCATATTTTGCAGGAATTTCTCTTTCCTCCATACGTGCTGGCGTTTTAATTACCTGTTTTTTATAAGTTGTTGTAATTTCAGGTACTGGAATATTATTGGTAGTAGCATCATTTGCTAAAGTTGTAAAACTTACATCTTTATATTGAGCAGGGTACTCAACAAAACAAGCTACAACACAATCTTCTTTGTTTGGAGACCCACAAGCAGTTTCTTTGTATTCCCAACCAGAAGTTTTTGGGTATACTTCAAAAGTTTTAGAGTCAGTACCAAAAGTAGCAGGATTTACAGTTAAATCATTTCTACCTTCTTTTTTAATATAAGATACTTCAACAGTTTCGTAAACAGCAGGTATATAAACTAATTCTTTAGTTGCTTCTTTAACTAATACACGTTCTTCAACAGTTTTGTAAGTTGCAGGTACTACTTCTAATTTAGTGTATGCAGGATATACTTCAATAGTTTCTGTTACTTCCTTAAATTCGTCTTTAGTGATACATTTTACGTAACACTTTCCGGGTTCTGGGTTTTCAGGTAAATTTTGAGCCTGAGCGTACCCAATGCCTAATAAAAAAGTTAGGCATAAAAATAAATTTGTTTTCATAAAAAATTAAAATTTAGTTAATGGTTATATTTTCCACGGTTTTAGGACACCGAAAAAAAATATAAGTCACATTTCTATTTATGAAAACAAACAAAAGAGCCGCTTCAGTATAAGTGATAGTCCTTATAAACACTGTAAGGTTCAGCTAATTAAAAAATAATTTATTATTGTAAGATTAAGAGAATATTACAGTCTTGTTATTATAAACCATTACCTTTCTTTCGGCATGTAATTTAACGGCGTTTGCTAAAACTATCTTTTCTAAATCACGACCTTTAGCAATAAGATCTGGAATGGAATGAGCATGTGTTACTCTGGTAACATCTTGCTCTATAATAGGGCCAGCATCTAATTCTTCAGTAACATAATGGCTTGTAGCACCAATAATTTTAACACCGCGTTTATATGCAGAATGGTATGGTTTAGCACCAACAAAAGCAGGTAAGAAAGAATGATGAATATTTATAATTTTATTTGGAAATTTATCAATAAGCTTAGGAGATACAATTTGCATGTAACGTGCTAAAACAATAAAATCTATACCATGTTCTTCAAGCAGTTTTAACTGCTCATCTTCAGCCTTAGATTTGGTGTCTTTGGTTACTGGTATATGATAAAAGGGAATATTGAAATTATCTGCTATATATTTTAAATCGTTATGATTACTTATTATAAATGGAATCTCTAAATTAAGTTCTCCAGAGTTGTAACGCCCTAAAAGATCATATAAACAATGGTCGTATTTTGAAATAAACAATGCCATTTTAGGCTTTACTTCAGATGAATAAATGCGCCATTTCATCTCAAACTTGTCTGCCAATACCGCCTTAAATGTTGCTTTAAACACCTCTGTTGAAAAGATTTCTGAAGTAAATTCACTTTCCAAACGCATAAAAAAGATATTTTGCTCTCTATCAACATGTTGGTCTATGTAAACAATATTTCCGTTTTGTTGGGCAATAAAGTTAGTTACAGAGGCTATAATGTTGGGTTGATCGTTACAATTAATTAAAATAGTAATCTTATTCATAATAGAATTCATTATTTCACATTGTAAAATTAGCCTAAAAAAGGAGTTTTGCTAAGTCTGTGTTTAAATTTTGAAAATATTCTATAATTCATAGTTTTTTTTGAATATTTCGTAAATTGCATGTGTAAAAATGCATTCTTTTTAAAAATGAAACAAAATAAACTCTATAAACCTAAACATAATATTAGAATTGTAACTGCAGCATCTTTATTTGATGGTCATGATGCTTCTATAAATATTATGCGCAGAATAATTCAGGCTACTGGTGTAGAAGTTATTCATTTAGGACACGATAGAAGTGTTGAAGAGGTGGTTAACACCGCAATTCAAGAAGATGTAAATGCCATTTGTATAACATCATATCAAGGCGGTCATAATGAGTATTTTAAATATATGTATGATTTGCTGAAGGAAAAAGAAGCTAGCCACATCAAAATTTTTGGAGGTGGCGGAGGTGTTATTTTACCTAGTGAAATTAAGGATTTAATGCATTATGGTATTGCCAGAATTTATTCGCCCGATGATGGTAGAAAAATGGGATTGCAAGGGATGATTAATGATTTGGTTGAAGCATCAGACTTTGCTATTGGAAATTCATTAACTAATGAAGTAGACTTGTTAAAAAAACAAAATCATGGTGCCATTGCTCGATTAATTTCGGCTATCGAAAATTTTCCTGATGTTGCAAAAAAACAGCTTCAAATTATAAATAAAGAAAATTCAAATACCCCTGTTTTAGGAATTACAGGAACAGGCGGTGCCGGAAAATCATCATTAGTTGATGAATTAGTGAGACGCTTTTTAATAGATTTCCCAGAGAAAACTGTTGGGATTATTTCTGTTGATCCTTCAAAACGAAAAACAGGTGGTGCTCTTTTAGGAGATAGAATTAGAATGAACGCTATTAATAACTCTAGGGTTTATATGCGTAGTTTAGCAACGCGTCAATCAAACTTATCACTATCAAAACATATTGATGAAGTTATACAGGTTTTAAAAGCTTCAAATTTTGATGTAATTATTTTAGAAACTTCAGGCATTGGGCAATCGGGTTCAGAAATTGTAGAACATTGCGATTTACCAATGTATGTTATGACGCCCGAGTTTGGAGCTGCTACCCAGCTAGAAAAAATAGATATGCTAGATTTTGCAGATATTGTTGCTGTAAATAAGTTTGATAAACAAGGCGCTTTAGATGCGCTGCGCGATGTAAAAAAACAATACATGCGCAACCATAATTTATGGGATGCTAAAGAAGATGAATTACCAGTTTATGGTACCATAGCATCACAGTTTAATGATCCCGGAATGAGCCAATTATACAAAGCGGTTATGGATGCTTTGGCTGAAAAAACTCAGGCAGATTTCAAGTCGTCTTTTACATTAACGCATGATTCAAGTGAAAAGCTTTTTATTATTCCGCCGTCAAGAACACGTTACCTTTCTGAAATTTCAGAAAACAACCGTAATTATGATAGAAAAGCTAACAAACAAACAGAAGTAGCTCAACAATTGTACAGTATTTATAACACAATTTGTTCTATAGCCAGATTTTCAAGTAAAGACCCATTATTATTAAATAAAACAGGATTGAATGTTGATGAAATATTAAAACAAATTAAAAATAACAAAGCACATAATATTTCAACAGAAGATGATGATAATGAGGCACAATTTCAACTTTTAAAACTACTGTTTAAAGAGTTTGACCGCATTAAAATGAACTTGTTACCAGAAAATTGGGAACACATAATTAATTGGACCTTAAAAGTTCAACAATATAAAGCGTCAATATATTCCTTTAAAGTTAGAGATAAAGAAATTAATATAGAAACGCATACAGAATCGTTGTCAGACCTTCAAATTCCAAAAGTAGCGTTGCCAAAATACAGCGCTTGGGGTGATTTATTACAATGGATTTTACAAGAAAACGTACCAGGAGAATTTCCCTTTACATCGGGCATATACCCGTTTAAAAGAGAAGGCGAAGACCCTGCAAGAATGTTTGCTGGTGAGGGTGGGCCAGAGCGAACCAATAGAAGGTTTCACTACCTAAGTAAAGGTATGCCGGCTAAAAGATTATCAACAGCTTTTGATAGCGTTACACTTTATGGCAATGACCCCGATGAAAGACCAGATATTTATGGTAAAGTTGGTAACGCTGGCGTAAGTATTTGTTGTTTAGATGATGCTAAAAAACTCTATTCGGGTTTTAATTTAGCAGATGTTAAAACATCGGTAAGCATGACCATTAATGGACCTGCACCAATGTTACTTGGTTTTTTTATGAATGCAGCTATAGATCAGCAATGTGAAATTTACATTAAAGAAAATAATTTAGAAGCTGAAGTTGAAGCCAAAATAGCTAAAATTTATAAGGATAAAGAGCGCCCAAAATACAACGGAGAATTGCCCGAAGGTAATGATGGGTTAGGGTTAATGTTACTTGGGGTTACAGGAGACCAAGTGTTACCAAAAGAGGTATATGAAAACATAAGGCAAGATACTATTGCACAAGTGCGTGGCACCGTACAAGCAGATATTTTAAAAGAAGACCAAGCACAAAATACCTGTATTTTTTCAACCGAGTTTGCATTGCGTTTAATGGGTGATGTGCAAGAGTATTTCATTCAAAATAATGTGCGTAATTTCTATTCGGTATCTATTTCGGGTTATCATATTGCCGAAGCTGGTGCCAACCCAATCACCCAATTGGCATTAACTTTATCAAATGGTTTTACCTATGTAGAATATTATCTTTCAAGAGGAATGGATATAAATAAATTTGGACCTAATTTATCCTTTTTCTTCTCAAACGGATTAGATCCAGAATATGCCGTTATTGGTCGTGTTGCTAGACGTATTTGGGCCAAGGCTATGAAATATAAATACGGTGCTAATGAGCGAGCTCAAAAGTTAAAATATCATATTCAAACATCTGGAAGAAGCCTGCATGCTCAAGAAATAGATTTTAATGATATTAGAACCACATTACAAGCTTTATATGCCATTTATGATAATTGTAACTCCCTTCATACCAACGCTTATGATGAAGCCATAACTACACCAACCGAAGAATCGGTGCGTCGTGCTATGGCTATTCAACTTATAATCAATAAAGAATTGGGGTTGGCTAAAAATGAAAACCCTACACAAGGCGCTTTTATAATTGAAGAATTAACAGATTTGGTGGAGGAAGCCGTATTACTTGAATTTGATAGACTTACCGAACGAGGTGGTGTTTTAGGAGCTATGGAAACTATGTATCAGCGCAGTAAAATTCAAGAAGAAAGTTTGTACTACGAAACTTTAAAACACAGAGGTTCATTTCCTATAATTGGGGTAAATACATTTTTAAGTAGTAAAGGCTCTCCAACAATTATACCAACAGAAGTTATTAGAGCCACCGAAGAAGAAAAACAGCTTCAAATTAAAACATTAAAAAACCTTCATAAAAATAATCAAACAGATGATTTATTAAGCAAATTTAAAAAGGCAGCTATAAACAATAAAAATATATTTGAAGTACTCATGGAGGTAACTAAAGTATGCTCACTAGGGCAAATAACAAAGGCTCTTTTTGAAGTTGGTGGTCAGTATAGACGTAATATGTAAACTAAAACCCAAAAAGCCAACGCAACCATAATAGGTCTTTAGCATCTTCAGAGTAAAAAACAACTATGGTCAATAAATTATGTGTGTTACTTGTTTGTATTATTATGTTTTCTTGTAGTGATGATGGTGTTTCTGGCGAAAAATATGAGTACCATTTTTTTTCAAATAGTGAATTAACTATAAATACTATTAAAAATTCTTACATGAAATATGGTGTTGTATCAGAAGGCGATAAATTAGTTTTTAAGTATTATTACAAGGCTAAAGATGAAGAACGAATTGCTGATGATGAATATTCCGAATTTATTTATTTTGAAATAGATTCTAGCTTAAATAATTTTGAAATTACAGATGAAGCATTAACTACAGCAAAAGTTGTACTTACAAAGTCATGTTTTTGTTTCTTTCAAGATACACCAGAAAAAAACGTAGCACCAACAGGAATTATTTCTGGAGAAAAACTATCAGATAATCAATGGAAAATCACACTCAATGTTACGTTTTACGGTGATGAAAACAGACAATTTGATAAAGTATTTAAGTTGCAATAAATTCATTTAAAAAAATATAATTTTTTTGCATCTTTTTATAAACATGTACGTCTATTATATGAACTTAAAAAAATAGATATCATGAAAAATAATAATTGTACATGCAACTGTGAAGGTTGCAAAAGTGGAAACTGCAAAAACTGTACATGTACTAACTGTACTTGCTCTAATTGTAACTGTTAACCATTATTTAAAATTGAAATAAACTGCGCTAATTTTAGTAAATTTATACTAAAATTAGCGCAGTTTATCAATAGTGATTTATGAAGACTAAAGATGTTTGGAATACCTATGCCGAAGATGTTAAACACTTTATTTTAAGTAAGGTTAAAGATGAAGTGGTTACAGATGATTTGCTACAAGAAACATTTATTAAGGTACACACAAAACTCAATACTTTAAACAACGAAGATAAGTTGAAATCTTGGATATTCTCTATAGCTAGATATACGGTTTTAGATTATTTTAGAAGTAAAAAAATAGTTTATCAAACCACAGATGAAGATTTTATTTTTGAAGACCAAAAATTAGAACATACTAAAGCCGATTGTTTACGTGGCATTATTAAAAGTTTACCAAAAAAATATAGAGATCCACTGTTTTTAAGTGACATAAAGGGACTTAAACAAACACAAATTTCAGAGCAATTACAGCTGCCATTACCCACGGTTAAATCTCAAATACAACGTGGTAGAAAGCTAATTGCCCAAGGATTTATAGATTGTTGTGATTTTAAAGTAAACGACCAAGGTTTTCTTGTGGGGGAACTAAAAGAAAAAGCAGATTGTAAAATTTGCAACCATAGCTAAAGACTTAACATCCAACTGCGTTGTAACTTTTTAAATTTTCGCAATTCACGCCTTAAAATAGGTAAAAAATCTTTGCCGTTACTGTTAGACTTTTCTAAACGATAAGAATTTTTATAAAGTAAGTTTGTTAAGCGTCTTAATGAAGCAATATGTTTATGTTTTCTTTCAGAATGACGCTGCAATTCAGCATTAGCAATTTCAGGAGCTAAGTTTACAGATTGTTGTACGATATCACCAGAGAAATAAATGTTTGAATTTTCAGATCCATCTTCATTAAGAGGCGCTAAATCATATTGAAGGTAAGTAGAAATGCTTTGAGAAAGCGCAAAAATTTCTAGTGCCTTTTTATAAATAGGTAATTCCGATAGGCTTGGTGGGGTATTATGTAACATCTTTCTTTTTTCACTACAATTTTATCAAAATTACTCACAAGAAATTATATTCAGATTTAATATTTAAAGTAAATTTGTATTTTTACTTTAAAATTTAATTTTTTAAAGCTATTTATCTTTAAATGAAAACAGATGAGCTTAATAAGAAGATTTTGAAGTGTTTACAAAAAAATGCTAGACTTTCTAATGCCGAAATTGGTAGACAGGTTGGAATAAGTTCTCCTGCTGTTTCAGAGCGTATCAAAAAAATGGAAGATTTAGGTATTATTGAAGGTTATAAAGCCTTGGTTTCTCCGTTTGAAATAGGTTATCAATTTAAAGCTATAATAACACTACGTGCTTTTATGGGGAAATTAAAACCATTTTTAGAAAAAGTAAAAACTTTTGATGAGGTAGTTAATTGTTACCGTATAACAGGTGATGAAAATATTGTTATGGAAGTGGTTTTAAAAAACCAAAAACACCTTGAAACATTTATAGATCAGCTTATTGTTTATGGTGAAAGTAAAACACAAATTGTACTTTCTAGAGTTATAAAGCAAAGTGAAATTAAGCCTATATAAATAATTAGTCTTTATAAAATCAACCTCATAATTTAATTTATGTAGTTTTTTATAAGTTAGAAAATACTCTTTTCTTCAATATGTTTAGCAATACGTTTTGCGTGAATTCTAGAGTTTTCTATAAACCATTTATGGGTTTCTTTTCCGCCACAAATTACACCGGCTAAGTATAGATTTTTTATGTTAGATTCCATAGTTTCACTATTGTATGTTGGTATACTTTTGTCATCATCAGAAAGTGTAATGCCACTGTTTTTTAATAGTTTAAAGTTAGGAAGATACCCTGTTAATGCAATTACATAATCATTAGGTAATGTAACCAAGCCTTTAGGTGTTTTTACAACTACAGAATTTGGTGTTATTTCTTCAATTTCAGAGTTAAAATAGGCTTTTATACTACCTTCTTCAATACGATTAATTATATCTGGACGTACCCAATATTTTACGCGTTCTCCAATTTTTTCACCTCTTATAACCATAGTTACTCGTCCACCTTTGCGCCAAATTTCTAAAGCAGCATCAACAGCAGAATTGCTTGCGCCAACTACCACAATATCTTGCAAGGTGTAGTTGTGAGCTTCTTTGTAGTAATGCGTTACTTTGTCTAAATTTTCACCTGGAACATTTAGTAATTTGGGGATGTCATAAAAACCAGTGCTAATAATTACATGTTTAGTGGTGTAATTACACTTAGTTGTTTTTACTTCAAATACATTTGCTGTTTTGGTTACGGCTTTTACAGTTTCGTATAAATTAACGTTTAAATTATTTGATGTAGTAACTCGCCTGTAATACTCTAAAGCTTCGTCTCTGTTAGGTTTTGGGTTGTTGCTTATAAAAGGGATACTGTCTATTTCTAATTTTTCAGATGTTGAAAAAAACGTCATGTTTTTAGGGTAATTAAAAAGTGAATTTGTTAAAGTACCTTTTTCAATAACCACGTAATTCCAGTTTCTTTTTTTGCATTCTAAAGCGCAGGCAATACCAATAGGGCCGCCTCCAATAATTATAATATCTTTTTCTGTTTGCAATGGTTCTTTTGTCATGTAAATAGAATTAATTTATGCGCCACGGCGGATTTTTTCGGTTTTCTCCAGCGTGGTATAAAATAATTTTGTTGCCATCTAAATCGTTTAAATGGGCTTCACGCCAAAGCCATGATTTGGTTTTGGGTAATTGTGTAAAATTAATACCTTTTTGTTGAAGGCTTTTAACCAATTCATCTAAATTTTTATCTTCAAAATAAATTGTAATGCCTTCGCCTTTAGGTAATGTTTCAACCTTATGGATTGAAAAGGTGCTATTTCCTTTAGGGCATTCAAATCTTACATACCTTGGGTGTGCATCTACAATAAGACGCAATCCCAAGGTTTTGTAAAATTTGGTTGCTTTTACAACATCTTTTGATGGTATTGTAATTTGGTTTAAATCCATAGCATTTCTTCTTCTTCAACTTCGGTTTCAATTAGTTTTATGCGTGCCTTTTTTTTAGCATTTAGGTATTGTTTTAAAAAGAATAATAAGAAAACGCATAATGCAGCTATAGTTGTTATAATAAACCAGGTATTATCAAAACCTAATTTTCCAATCATTTGTAGCCCCATATTATGCCCAAAAATATGAGCAATAGAAAAGGCTATAGCGTAAAGAGCCATATATTCTCCTTGGTTTCCCTTTTTTGCTCTATCTAAAGCAAAAGCATTAGAAAAAGGAAAGGCTATCATTTCACCAAAAGTCATTAAAAGCATGCCAATTACTAATATACCAACCCAATTAGTAAGGTTAAGAATAATAAAACTTAATCCTGTTAAAATGGCTCCAAAAAGCATTAAGCTTGTTTTTTTGAAAGCTGTGTTTTCTAGCCATTTTATTAGTGGCATTTCAAATACAAAAATGATAAACCCATTCATACCCAATAATAATCCAATTTCCATTTCGCTTAAAGTATGGACATCTTTGTAATAAATAGGCATTGTTGAGAAATATTGTAAAAATACCACTCCAAAAAGTACCATAGCAACTAGGAAAATAATAAAAGCTTTATCATTGTAAGCAGACTTTGGATTTTTAGTTTTTACTTCATCTAAAGTTTTGGTTGATTTTGGATTAAGTACATTAATTAATACTAAAGTTGCGGCTACACATGTAATGCCATCAACCCAAAACAACCCTACGTAACCCAAACTAGTAATAATTAGACCTCCAATGGCAGGACCTGCCGAAAATCCTAAATTTATTGCTAACCTGATTAGTGTAACAGACCGAGTCTTGTTTTCTGGTTTGCTATAAGCGCTTAATGCTACAAACATGGCAGGCCTAAAAGTATCTGCCACCAGCATAACTAAAAATATTCCAATACAGAATGTTAAAAAGGTACTTAAAAATTGTAGAGCAACAAATAAAATGCCTGTGCTAATTAAGCTATAACACATTACTTTGTAGTAACCAATTTTATCGGTTAACTTACCACCTAACCATGATCCCACTACCGAACCTAAACCAAAAGCACTCATAATCCACGCCACATCAGTAACCGAAAACTTTAAACTTTTGGTTAGGTATAATGATAAGAATGGAATGACCATGGTACCAGCTCTATTAATTAATGTAATAAGTGCTAGCCACCATACTTCAGTTGAGAGTCCTTTAAATGTGTTTACGTAATTGTTCATTAGTGTTTTCATGAGTTCTAATTTTCTAAGTCATAAATAATAGGTTTAATTAAATAGCTGATAATCAACTAAAAATAAAAAGTCCGACTGAGAAGTCGGACTTTTTAATATTGTAATATTTTATGTCAATATCACCACAATATATAATAAGCCCAACATGATCTTCCGGTTAGGGAAGTCATCCACTGCTTCTTACAAATCATGACAATACGTCTCATTTTTTATTCTTTTGAAGCACCAAAGCTAAAAAAAATATTTGTAAGTTGTATTTTTGAATTAAAAATAATTTAAATTGATGAGAAACTTAGTCCTATTTTTGTTGTTAATTACTGCTGTTTGTTGTGCTCAAGATAAAAAGCCAATACAAGGTAAAACAGAATTTCAAAGAGAAATAAATTCACAGTTTAAAGATGCAACAGAATCTCCCTTAACAGAAGAAGATCGTAAACATTTCACAGGTTTAGATTTTTTTAAGTTTGATTCTGCGTATGTAGTAACAGCCCAATTTAAAAGAACTCCGAATGAAAAGCCTTTTAAAATGAAGACTACTACCAATAGAAGACCTATATATGTGAAATATGGAGAGGTTTACTTTACGTTGAAAGGAAAAGATTTAAAGCTAAATGTTTATCAAAACTTAGGTTTAATTGAAGAAGAAGGTTATGAAGATTATCTGTTTTTACCTTTTTTAGATGAAACAAATGGAGAGGAAAGTTACGGAGGGGGTAGGTATGTTGATGCTAGAATACCAACAGGTGATACCATGATAATTAATTTTAATGAAGCCTATAACCCTTACTGTGCTTATAATGCTAAATATTCTTGCCCTGTTGTACCTAGAGAAAACTATTTAAGAGTAAAGGTAGAGGCTGGTGTTAAAGCTTTTAAAAAGCACTAGTTTTTTTGTAAAGAAACTATTATTTACAAGTTTTGCGCAGTTTTTTTTCTATGGTTGAATTTTCTTTTAGTTTTTATTAATTGATATCTCAAATCGTCATAAAATAAACTTATTAGCAAAATTAAGGCTCCAAAAATCAAATTATTTAATTTAAAATCGAGCTCAGAATAAAAAAATCCGCCAATTAAACCACCAGAAAAAAAGAAGAGTATAATATAAATTCTCAGTTTTATATTAGCTTTTAGTTTTTCTCTGTTTGGATGTAATTTAGGAAAGAACATTTGAGAAATATCAATTCCTAAATCTGTAAAAAGTCCTGTTAGGTGTGTTGTCCTTACTACAGCATTTGAAATTTTAGTTACAAAAGAGTTTTGAAGCCCCATAGCAAAGAGTAATAAACAAATAATTAAGTTAGGAAAATCTACTTCTATAACTTTACTTAAGAGACCTATTGAGGTTAAAATAAAACATTCAATTAATGTGGGTATAACAAAAACATTAAGTTTTTTGTTCTCTTTAAACATTTCAATTAAAAGACTTGAAGTAAATGAACCAAGAAGAAATGAAAAAATATAAAGAAAATAAATTGTGCCTTTCCAAAACTCAAAATTAGCCACATCATTTATGAATTGAGCAAAATGACCTGTAACATTTGTGGTTAATTGTTTAAATGATAAAAATCCAGTAACATTTACAACTCCAGCAACAAAAGATAGAATAGTTGCAATTCGCAGATTATGTTTTAAAGTTCTGCTTTTACCTTGATGTCTAAACATTTATTTTCATTTGGTTAGTTTTTTCAATTTTACTTATAACCGAAGATAAACGGAGGTAATTGAAAATTTTTATATTAAAGTCTCTACTTCACTAAAAACATACCTAAAAATACTGCCAAAAAACCAATAACAAAGCTACCTATAGTATAAAGAGCAAAACTTGTAAAGTCGCCTGCTTTTAAAAATATATGGTTTTCATAAGCAAAAGTTGAAAAGGTTGTAAAACCACCACAAAACCCGGTGGCTAATAGTAATGTTTGACTTTGGCTTAATGAATTATTTTTAGCAGCTAAACTCAGAATAATACCAATAAGCAAACTGCCTAAAATGTTAGCAGCAAAAGTACCGTAAGGAATTCCTGTTTGGGAGCTATTTAAATATTTACCAATAACGTAACGTAGTACGCTACCAAATCCGCCGCCAACAAAAACTAATAACAAATGTTTCATAGGCTATTTAAGAGGGATGTAGATTTCTGTAACCCAATCAGCCGGATTTGGAAAATTTCCGGGGTCATTCATATAAATTTCAAAAGGTTTAATGTTAGACATTTCTAAACCATTTTCAGAGATATGTTTCATAGTTGCCTCCCAAGCTTTTGGTAGGTTGGTGTAATTTCCTTTTAAAGTCGTTTTTAAAGCTTTTGTTTTTGGTATGTAGCCACAAAGTATTTCACTACCGTTTTCAACAGTAACTTTACTCATAATGGGTATAGCGTTACTCATAATAATATTTCCGTTTTCGGTATTCATTTCATTATAAATAGTAAAAGGCATACCGTTGGCAACTATATTGTTTTTTGCCATATAACTTTTAATTTCACCATACTGTTTTCCCATTATTTGGCTAATATTAGTGCCTGTAGCAGATGTGGTTTTGTACATATAAAAACCACCACCATATTCTGTAATACCATCAATATTAATAGAAAAAGCTTTTAGGCGCAACTGTACAATACTGTCTAATTTTTCTAAACTACGTTCATAATGTGGACCTATTTGTTTGTCCATACCACCGGTAAAAGTCGCAAAAGCTTTAAAACCAAAAGGAAGGTCTTTTCCAGAAATTTTCCAAGTAACATTGGTAGCACCATCATTAGTACGTTTAAACTCCCAAGATACATCAGATTTTGGAAACTCTGCAAATTGCATTTCTTGTGTAATAGTTGTGTTGGGTATGGTTTCAATAGTGCTCATAGTACCAATTCCATCTTTGTCTTCCCAAGAATAAGAACCACCTACACCTCTAGTTTTTTCACCATAAGTGAGTTTCATTTCAGGATTTGCCTCAACCCAAGAAGACCATTTTTCCCAATTCTTAAAATCTATTACATTAGAGTAAATAACTGGTGCAGGAGCTTTAATAGTTCTAGTTCTACTAACTTCAAAAGAGTTTGGCTGTACTGCAATATATATAGCTGTTCCAATAATGATAATGAGCAAAAGGAATAAAATGTATTTAAAGGCTTTCATTCTTAAGGATTGTTTTGGTGAGTTTGATAAATCAAAGATAATCATTTTTCATTTCGGTTAATAAATTATTACATTTGCTAATCTTCAAATTAGGATTTTGCATTAAATTAAGATTTATCATTTTAAATAATAATCAAAATCTTGTGTTTAGTAGATTATTAAAAGAATTATAAAACAATTAAACTTTCAAAATGAAACTAAAATTTTTTCTAAGTGTAGTGTTAATTTCTGTTGTTTTATTTGGTTGTGTTGATGGCAAATCTGAAAAAACCAATGAAACCTCTGAAATTGTGGAAACTGAAAAGTTCAATTATAACGTTGAGCAATTTGCAGATTTAAAGATTTTAAGATATCAAATTCCGGGTTGGGATAAACTAACTTTAAAAGAGCAAAAGTTGGTGTATTATTTAACCCAAGCAGGATTATCTGGTAGAGATATTATTTGGGATCAAAACTATCGTCATAATTTAACTATTAGAAAAGCGCTTGAAAACATTTATACTAATTACAAAGGCGATAAAACTTCTGATAATTGGAAAGCTTTTGAGGTATATTTAAAACGTGTTTGGTTTAGTAATGGCATTCATCATCATTATTCAAATGATAAGATTAAACCAGAGTTTTCTGCAGATTATTTAAAAGAACTATTAACACAAACCAATACCGTTTTAGAAGGAGAGCCTTTTGATGTTATTTTTAATGATGCAGATTCTAAAAAAGTAAACAAGAAAAAAGGTATAGATAACATAGCAGAATCTGCGGTTAATTTTTACGGACCCAACGTTACTAATAAAGATGTTCAAAACTTTTATAAAACTAAAGTGTCTCCAGACCCAAATAAACCTTTGTCTTTTGGGTTAAACTCGCAGTTAGTAAAAGAAAATGGCGTGGTAAAAGAACGCGTTTATAAATCTGGAGGCCTTTATGGAAGTGCTATTGATGAAATAGTTAAATGGTTAGAACTAGCCAAAGGTGTTGCTGAAAATGAAGCGCAAGCTAATGCTCTAGGGGTATTAATTGAATATTATAAAACAGGTGATTTACAAACTTGGGATGATTATAATGTAGCTTGGACAAAAGCTACAGAAGGTAATATTGATTATATAAACAGTTTTATTGAAGTTTATAATGATCCATTAGGTTACAGAGGCTCTTATGAAACTATAGTGCAAATAAATGATTTTGATATGTCTCAAAAAATGAAGGTGTTATCAGATAATGCACAATGGTTTGAAGATAATTCATCTATCATGGATGAACATAAAAAAGAAAATGTTGTAGGGGTAACCTATAAAGTAGTTAATGTTGCAGGTGAAGCCGGTGATGCATCACCAAGTACACCAATAGGCGTTAATTTACCTAATGCCAACTGGATTCGTGCAAATGTTGGTAGTAAATCTGTTTCTTTAGGAAACATTGTTCATGCTTATAACAATTCAGGAAGTACAGGTCGTTTAAAAGAATTTGTTCATGATGAAGAAGAATTGCAGTTAGAAGAAAAGTATGGTGAATTAGCAGATAAGTTACATACAGCATTACATGAAGTAATAGGTCACGCTTCAGGAAAAATAAACCCAGGCGTTGGTACCGTAAATGAAACACTAAAAAATTATAGATCTACTTTAGAAGAAGGTAGAGCAGATTTAGTAGCATTATATTATTTATATGACAGTAAACTACAAGAACTAGGATTGGTTGATGATTGGAAATCTGTAGGAAAAGCAGCTTATGATGGTTATATAAGAAACGGTTTAATGATGCAATTAATTCGTTTAAATATAGGCGATGATGTTGAAGAAGCACACATGCGTAACAGGCAATGGGTTAGTGCTTGGGTTTATGAGAAAGGAAAAGCAGACAACGTTATTGAAAAAGTAACACGCAATGGTAAAACCTATTTTAATATAACCAATTATGAAAAACTGCATGAACTTTTTGGCGATTTATTACGTGAAACACAACGTATAAAATCTGAAGGAGATTATGCTGCTGTAGAAGCTTTAGTAGAAGGCTATGGAGTAAAAGTAGACCAAGCTATTCATGCCGAAGTTTTAGAACGTAATAAACAATTTACTTCGGCTCCATATTCTGGTTTTGTTAACCCTGTATTAGTTGCAGAAAAAAATGACCAAGGAGAAATAACAGAAATTAAGGTAACACAGCCAAATACATTTGCAGAACAAATGTTGTATTATAGTAAAAATTATAATTTTTTACCAGAGGTAAATTAAACACTAAAACACTTTTTTAAGTTAAAACAGAATCTTGTTTTCAAGGTTCTGTTTTTTTGTTTACACTAAAAATTAAAAGTAAAATGTTAATTACTAGTAAGATAGAGATAATTAATAGCGTCTTCATTATGTTCAGTTTTATTTAGTTATTAAATAGATGCTTGGGGTTAAAAAAGGTTGCGTTAATTAACACAATTTATTTATATAACAGTTTTAACTAAAAATTTCCTAGTGAGTTAAAGTAATTATTTAAAAAAGAATTTAATAGCTGCAATAAAAGCGATAAAAGCAATAAAGGCAATTAACACCCAAATGCTACCAGCATAAAACCGTTTATGAAGTTTTAAATCTTTACGGTAAGTAAAACCAATAATAATAGCGAAGACTATAAAAAATAAAACTCCAAAAATGATTTGACCTTTACTGAACATATAATTACTTTTATGCAAAAGTAAAAGAATTTTTTCTTTTAAAAATTCAGATTTACAGAAGAAATTAAATAAAATTAGATTAAAGAAAAACAATTTATGCAAGACAAAATAAACGCAGTTAAGGCATTTCATACAGCATTTAAAATAGGTCACAGAGAAACTCCAAAAGCAAACTTAGGCATTGATAAAAATACGTTACGCTACAAGTTAATGCGTGAAGAAAATGAAGAATATCTAGATGCCGCAAATGATGGTGATTTAGTTGAGGTGGCTGATGCCTTAGGCGATATGCTTTATATTTTATGCGGTACTATAATAGAACATGGTTTACAATATAAAATAGAAGAAGTGTTTGAAGAAATTCAGCGTAGTAATATGAGTAAGTTAGGAGCAGATGGAGAACCTATTTATAGAGAAGACGGGAAAGTGCTTAAAGGACCTAATTATTTTAAACCCAATATTCAATCAATTTTAGATAAATAAAAAAAGAGAAGCTATAAATTATAGCTTCTCTTTTTTTATTTGTGGTTTAGAATGTTTTTAATCAACTTTAAAACGCCATCCAAAAGGATCTTCAGATTTGTTTGTTTGAATATCTGTTATTTGTTTTTTAAAGAAATCTGCATAAGATTCATCTAATTTAGGTAGGTTATAATCTACATCTTTATACCCAAAAGCTGCAATAGGAGAAACAACAGCAGCTGTACCTGCTCCAAACATTTCTTTAAGCGTGCCATTTTTAGCAGCTTCTATCACTTCAGAAACCGATAGTTTTCTAACTTCAACATTAATTCTTTCAGCTTTAGCTAATTCAATAATGCTTTTTCTAGTTATACCATCTAAAATTCTATCACTTGTTGGTGCTGTAATTAATGTGTCGTTTATTCTAACAAAAATATTCATAGCACCAGCTTCTTCTATATACTCATGGGTATTATCATCAGTCCAAATAACTTGGTGATATCCTTTTTCTTTTGCTAATTGGGTAGGGTAAAATTGTCCTGCATAATTACCTCCAGCTTTTGCAAAACCAACACCTCCGTTGGCAGAACGAGAATATTTTTCTTCTATTAAAACTTTTACATCTCCAGAAAAATAAGAACCAGAAGGTGCCGTACAAATTATAAATTTATACTCATCGGCAGGAGAGGCATGAAACCCATTTCCCGAAGCAAATACAAACGGACGAATATATAAAGAGCTGCCTTCATTTTTAGGAATCCAGTCTTTATCAAGTTCTAATAAAGCCTTCAAACCTTCCATAAAATAAGCTTCAGGTAATTCTGGTATAGCTAATCGTTTAGATGAAATATTTAAACGTTTAAAATTATCTAAAGGACGAAATAACCAAACACTATCATTTTCATCCTTATAAGCTTTCATACCTTCAAAAACAGATTGGCCGTAATGAAAAATCTTTGCAGCAGGATCTAAAGTAATGGGTTGGTATGGTGTAATTTTTGGTTCCTGCCATTTACCATCTTTATAATCACACACTAGCATGTGGTCTGAAAATACACTTCCAAATTTCAAATCATCAAAGTCTACTTCATTAATTTTAGAAGACTTTGTTTTTATAATCTCAATATTATTGATTATTGTACTCATAATCTAGTAGTTTTACTTGACAAAGTTAAATAAAAAGGTTTTTAAAAAAGAGGTATATTTACATAAATAGTTTAAAATTGAAATTTTCAGAATATGAAACCAGTAATTATTGCTCTTATCTTTGTTTTAATGTTTAATGCTTGTAAAAATAAAGCAGATGAAACCCCAAAAGAACCTATTAAAATTGAGTATGCCTCTTTTGGTAAAGAAATTATTGCAGATGATGCTATAGCTTCATCATCAATGTTGTCTCATTACAAAGAAATGAATGTAGGAGACAGTATAAATTCAAAAATGACTGCCAAAGTACTTAAAGTTTGTCAAGCTAAAGGGTGTTGGATGACTTTAGATTTGGGTGATGGTAATGAGGCTATGGTAAAATTTAAAGATTACGGTTTTTTTGTACCCAAAGATATAGCAGGAAAAGACGTTGTTGTAAACGGAAAAGCTTATGTGAAGGAGGTTCCTGTAGATGAATTACAGCACTATGCTGAAGACGCAGGAAAATCGGCCGAAGAAATTGCAGCTATAACAAAACCTAAAAAAACCTTTTCTTTTGAAGCTGATGGGGTTTTGATTGCTCAATAAAAACAGCCAATTGAAAAGAGAAATCATCATTACAGCAGATGGTTCTGCAACTATTCATATTCCTGAATGGAATGAGCAGTACCACTCAAAACACGGAGCCATTCAAGAAGCATACCATGTGTTTATAAAACATGGATTACAGCATATATGTTTAAAACCCAATCAATCTTTATCTATATTAGAAATAGGTTTTGGTACAGGGTTAAATGCTTTAATCACGTTACTTGAGGCAGAGAAACTTCAAATTAAAATAAATTATGTTGGGGTAGAGGGATATCCTGTTAATTCTCAAGAAGTTGAAAAATTAAACTATGCTTCACAACTAAAATCTAATATTAATTTATTTAGGGAACTCCATAATATTGCTTGGGAAGAGGCGCATCAACTAACACCTTATTTCTCATTACAAAAACAGAATAAATTTTTTAAAGAAATAAAAGATAAAGATAGTTTTAATCTTATTTATTTTGATGCTTTTGGGGCACGTGTTCAACCAGAATTGTGGACAGAATCAATTTTTAAAAAAATGCACCATGCCTTAAAAAATGAAGGTGTTCTAGTAACCTATTCTGCAAAAGGTAGTGTGCGTAGAGCAATGCAAGCAGTAGGTTTTTCTGTAGAAAAATTGCCAGGGCCACCAGGTAAAAGAGAAATGCTTAGAGCCACAAAACTTTAATTATTTTAGTAATTGTTAAAGCTAATATAAAGTTTAGTAAATAGGAGCTTGATTTTGTATATTTAATATATGAGGATATTAATAACAGGAGCTACAGGACTTGTGGGACAACAAATTGTAAAAAGTTGCCATAGAGACAATATTGCTGTAAATTATCTTACCACTAGTAAATTAAAAATTAAAAATGAAGATAATTATAAAGGGTTTTATTGGAATATTAAAACCCAAGAAATTGATAGTAATTGTTTTAAAAACGTAGATGCCATTATTCACTTAGCTGGTGCTACAGTTTCTAAGCGGTGGACACCAGAGTATAAAGAAAAAATTATATCTAGCAGGGTAAAAAGCGCTCAGTTACTTATTAATGCTTTAAAAGGAGAGTCTCATAGCATTAAGCAAATAGTATCTGCAAGTGGTATTAGTATTTATCCGGATTCACTAGTTAATTATTATGGCGAAAGTTTTAAAGATTTAAACAAGTCATTTTTAGGAGATGTAGTTAAAGCTTGGGAGAATTCCGTTGAAGCATTTAAAACAGTGAATGTAGCTGTTTCTAAAATTAGAATAGGTTTGGTGTTAGCTAAAGATGGAGGTGCATTACCGCAAATGGTAAAACCCATTAAGTATGGTGTTGGGGCTGCTTTTGGTAGTGGTAAACAATGGCAATCATGGATTCATATTCAAGATTTAGCAGATATGTTTTTATATATTTTAAAAAACGGGTTAATTGGTGTGTATAATGGCGTTGCTCCCAACCCAGTAACTAATAAAGAGTTAACCAAAACCATTGCTAAAGTTGTAAAGAGACCTTTAATTTTGCCAAATATCCCAAAATTTTTAATGAAAATAATGATGGGAGAAATGCATGCACTTTTATTTGATAGTCAACGTGTTAGTTCAAAGAAAATTGAAGATAAAGGGTTTTATTTTAAATATCATCATTTAAAACCTACTTTAGAAGATATATTACTTAGCTAATTGCTTAAGGCCATCGTAAACCACAATACTCACGGCATTTGAAAGATTTAAGCTTCTAACATGTTTGTTGTAAATAGGTATTTTATAAAGTTGGTCTTGATGTTTTTTAGTAATTGATTTTGGTAGACCAACAGATTCTTTTCCAAAAATTAAAAATATATCATCCTCAAAAGGAATATCCTCATAAGTTTTATTGCCATGGCTAGAAAGAAAAGCCATTTTTTTGTTACTATTTTTTTTGAAAAAATCTTTTACATTATCATAATAAACAACGTCAAGATACTGCCAATAATCTAATCCTGCACGTTTTAATCTAGAGTCATTAATCTCAAAACCAAAAGGTTTTACTAAGTGTAATTTAGAGCCTGATGCTAAAGCTAATCGTCCAATATTACCAGTGTTGTTAGGTATTTCAGGCTCTATTAAAACAATATTTAAAGGCATTTAGTTTATTACAGATTTAACAAAATTACCAATAGAATTCACTCCCTCATTAGTAAGATGTTTTACAAAAGCACTGCCAATAATAGCCCCTTTAGCATACTTGGTAGCGGCCATAAACGTGTCGTTATTACTAATACCAAAACCAACTATTTGCGGATTTTTAAGGTTAAGACTATTAATACGCTCAAAATAATGCGTTTGTTCGTCGCCAAAACCAGATTTAGCACCAGTTGTACTAGCACTACTCACCATATAAATAAATCCGTTTGATACCGAATCAATAAATCGAATACGTTCATCGCTAGTTTGCGGTGTAATTAAAAACACGTTTATTAATCCGTATTTTTCAAAAGTAGTTTGGTATTCTTCATGATATACATCTACAGGTAAATCAGGAATAATCAACCCATCAATACCAATGTCTGCACATTTTTTACAAAATGCATCTACACCGTACTGCAACATTGGGTTAAAATACCCCATAATAATTAACGGAATATTTACAGTTTCTCTAATATCTTTTAATTGCTTAAAAAGTACCTCTGTAGTCATCCCGTTTTTAAGTGCTTGCGTAGAGCTTTCCTGTATAGTTGGGCCATCAGCAAGTGGGTCGCTAAACGGTAAACCAATTTCAATTAAATCTACACCATTCTTTTCTAAATCCTGAATAATTTTAACGGTGTCATCTAAATTAGGATACCCTGCGGTAAAATATATAGACAATAATTTTTTGTCTTCCTGTAGCTTTTCTTTAATTCGATTCATGTTATATCTTTTTGGGCGTTACCCACAAGGGGTCGGGCTTTCACGAGTCGCTCTCTACGAGGAGCTCCAACAATCGTTCAATCCCTAACGCGTCATATCGTCTTTAATTTATATTTTAAAATAATCAATATAATTCTGTAAATCTTTGTCGCCTCTACCCGATAAACTCATTACAATTACGTCATCTGGCTTAAACTGTTTTTGTTTAAAAATAGCAAGCGCATGAGAACTTTCAATGGCAGGAATAATACCTTCCAATTCACATAATTCTAAGCCCGCTTTCATAGCTTCATCATCTGTAATTGATAAAAATTCTGCTCTACCAGTTTTTGCTAAATGGGCATGCATAGGGCCAACACCAGGATAATCTAAACCAGCCGAAATAGAGTAGGGCTCCGTTATTTGTCCATCTGCGGTTTGCATCAACAAGGTTTTACAACCATGAATAATACCTTCTTTACCTAATACCGATGTAGCGGCACTTTCACCAGAATCTACACCTAAACCAGCAGCTTCAACCGCAATAATTTTTACATCATCTTCATGTAAATAGTGGTAATATGTTCCTGCGGCATTGCTTCCACCACCAATACAAGCAGCTACGTAATCTGGGTTTTCTCTACCTTCATGTTCTTTAAGTTGCCATTTTATTTCTTCTGAAATTACAGATTGAAATCGTGTTACCATATCTGGGTATGGGTGCGGACCAATAGCAGAACCAATAATGTAATGCGTGTTTACGGGGTTGTTAATCCAATCGCGAATGGCTTCGTTGGTGGCATCTTTTAAGGTACGACTTCCTGAGAGCGCAGGTACTACAGTAGCACCTAGCATTTTCATTCTAGCCACGTTTGGTGCTTGTCGTGCAATATCAATTTCGCCCATGTAAACAATACATTCTAACCCCATAAGCGCACAAACAGTTGCTGTAGCTACACCGTGTTGTCCGGCACCAGTTTCGGCAATTATTCGGGTTTTACCAAGACGTTTTGCCATTAAAATTTGCCCTATGGTATTGTTTATTTTATGAGCACCTGTATGGTTTAAATCTTCTCGTTTTAAGTAGATTTTAGTGTTATATTTTTTAGATAGGCGTTTGGCAAAATATAATGGCGAAGGACGTCCAACATAGTCTTTTAACAGTTGGTTAAACTCCTTTTGAAAGTCTGGCTCTGCCATAACCTTCAAATAATTTTGGCGTAATTCTTCTACATTAGGGTACAACATCTCGGGAATAAACGCCCCACCAAAATTACCATAATAACCTTTTTCATCTACATTATAATTCATTGTTTTTTTATCATTAAGTTTATTAATGAATTCTCTTAAGTTTGAAGTGCTTTTTAAGCCTGGTTCTAATTCAAACTTACTGTTTACATCAATTGCGTAACAATATTTTGAAACTTCATTTTCTTTGAATTTTTTAATATCGGTTACATTATTTAAACCAATGCCTCCACTTAAAAAAAATGGTTTTGTAGAAGGGTAATCTTTTAAAAGATTCCAATCAAATTTGTAACCATTTCCACCAGGAAGTTTTCCTTTTGTATCAAATAAAAAGTAATCGCATACCTTTTCATAAGGTTCTAAAACTTCAAAGTTAAATTCGTCTTTTATTGAAAATACTTTTATAATTTCAATGGGTTTAGCCAACATGGTTGTAGAGCGCAGTATACTGCAATAATATGATGTTTCTTCGCCATGTAGTTGTACGGCATCTAATTTAAACTCATTAACTTTTTCAATTACTGTAGTAACATTTTCATCTACAAATACACCTACTTTTTTAATGTTTTTAGAAATTTCTGGAATTTTGGTGTTAAAGTGTCTTGGTGTTTCTTCATAAAAAATAAATCCAAGATAATCAGGTTGCAATGCAGCAACTTGTTCTATATTATCTTGATATTTCATTCCGCATATTTTTAATTTCATCCTTCTAATGCTTTTATAAATTGTGTTGCGCTGGCGCCAGGGTTCTCAGTTTTCATAAAATTTTCACCAATTAAAAATCCTTGGTAGCCATAGGATTGAAGTTCATTTATAGCTTCAATATTACTAATACCACTTTCTGAAACTTTTACAAAATCATCGGGTATTAAGCTACTTAATGATTTGCTTGTTTCTAAACTAACGTTAAACGTTTTTAAATTTCTGTTGTTAACCCCTAGCATGTCTAAACTAGGCATGATGGATTTATGTAATTCTTCTTCATTATGAACTTCTAAAAGCACATTAAGATTTAAGCTTTTTGCAAACTCTGAAAACTGTTTAATTTCATCTCTAGTTAAAATGGCAGCAATGAGTAAAATAACATCAGCACCATAGGCTTTGGCTTCAAGTATTTGGTATTCATCTATTATGAACTCTTTTCTTAAAAGTGGTAAATTACAACTTGCTCTAGCTGTTAATAAATCGTCTAAAGAACCACCAAAATATTTACCATCTGTTAAAACTGACATGCCACAAACACCAGCGTTCTCATATCCTAAGGCTACATCATGCACGTTTAAATTGTTATTAATAACAGATTTTGAAGGTGAACGACGTTTATGTTCTGCAATAATGCCCGATTTGCTGTTACGTAAGTTGTTTGCTAATGAAACAGTTGCTCGTGTGAATAAAACCGATTGTTCTAGTTGTGAAGTTGGAATTAATACTTTTCTTAAACTAACTTCTTTATGTTTATCTATTACTATTTTATCTAAAATGTTCATTTGCCTAGTTCAATTAAAGCGTCTAAACTCTGTTTTGCTTTTCCAGAAAACAACGATTCTTTGGCTAATTCAAAACCTTCTTGGTGTGTTATGTGTTTGGTAGTAGCAATAGCTAAACCTGCATTTGCACAAACTACATTATTTTGCGCTTCGGTTCCGTTACCACTAATGATATCTACAAATATTTTTGCAGCTTCATCAATACTATTGCCACCAAAAATGTCTTCTTGTTTTACTGCAGATATACCTAAATCTTCTGGTGAAAATAATTTTTCTGAATAATTTGAAACAATTTTTGCTTTACCTGTTAGTGAAATTTCATCGTATCCGTCTAGTGCATAAATTATGTTATAATTTTTATCAGTATTTTGATATAAGAAACTGTAAAGACGTAATATTTCTAAATTGAAAACCCCAAGTATTTGGTTTTTGGGGAATGACGGATTTACCATTGGTCCTAGCATGTTAAAAAATGTTTTTACACCCAATTGTTTTCTAATGGGAGCCACATTTTTCATAGCTGGATGGAATAAAGGCGCGTGTAAAATACAGATGCCAGCTTTATCTAAACAACGTTTTAGAAAATCTTCATCATTTGAAAATTTTACACCTAAAGATTCCATAACATTTGATGACCCTGATGTTGAAGAAACCCCATAATTACCATGTTTAGTAACATGAACTCCTGCTCCTGCAGTAATAAAAGAGGATAGCGTAGAGATGTTAAAGGTGTTTTTACCATCACCACCTGTACCTACAATATCAATGGTATTAAAATCTTTTAAATTTATAGGAATACATAGCTCTAAAAGTGCATCTCTAAAGCCTTGTAATTCTTCTAGGGTTATGCTGCGCATCATGAAAACCGATAAGAAACAGGCTATTTGGCTTGGGTTGTACATATCTTTTGATATGTTTACTATAACCTGTTTTGCCTCTTCTGATGAGATGGTTTCATGGTTTATTAATCTGTTTAAAATATCTTTCATTTTTAGTGACTTTTGGCTGTTTGCTTTTATCTAAAAGCTAAAGGCAAAGAGCAAATTGCTAGTTGTTTACCCAATTTTCTAGTATTTGTTTTCCTTGAGGGGTTAAAACAGATTCTGGATGATATTGCACACCTTTTACATCATATTCTTTATGTCTTAAAGACATGACTTGTCCGTTAGCATCATAAGATGTTGCTTCTAAACTCTCTGGTAAATTAGCGTTAACTACCCAAGAGTGATATCTACCAACTTCAATTTCTTTATTTAAGCCTTTAAATATAGGTTCATCATTTACACAGATTTCAACTTTAGTAGCAACACCGTGATAAACTTCATCTAAATTTATTAGTGAGCCACCAAAAACTTCACCGATGGCTTGTTGCCCTAAACATACTCCTAAAATACTTTTCGTAGAGGCATATTTTTTAATGATTGCTTTTAACAAACCAGCTTCGTCTGGGATTCCTGGACCTGGTGATAGTACAATTTTATCAAAAGGCTCTACGTCTTCTAATGCTAATTTATCATTTCTATAAACTGTTACGTCACAGTTTAAATCTTCTAAATAATGAACTAGATTATAGGTAAAACTGTCGTAGTTGTCTATTACTAATACTTTTTTCATTTTAAACTTTCTAACTTCTAACTTGCGTTAGGGATTGAACGATTGTTGGAGCTCCTTGTAGAGAGCGACTCGTGAAAGCCCGCCCCTTTGGGGAACGCCCAAATAATACTAAATATCTTTAGCTAAGTGAATAGCTTTATTTAACGCTCCTAATTTATTGAACACTTCTTGTTTTTCGCTCTCTGGATTAGATTTTGAAACTATGCCTGCGCCTGCTTGCCAGTTCAGTTTATAATCTTTACTTAAAAATGTTCTAATCATTATGGCATGGTTAAAATTGCCATCAAAATCCATAAACCCAATGGCGCCTCCATAAAACCCTCTACTTGTTTTTTCATATTTTTCAATAAGTTGCATAGCCATGTGTTTTGGCGCACCGCTTAAGGTTCCTGCAGGAAATGTATCTGCAACTACTTGCATGGTAGAAGTGGTGTTGTGTTTATGCCCTGTAACTTTACTTACCAAATGAATGACGTGTGAGAAGAATTGAACTTCTCTGTAAGTTTCAACTTTTACATTGCTTCCGTGACGACTTAAATCGTTTCTAGCTAAATCTACTAGCATAACGTGTTCTGCATTTTCTTTATCGTCTGTTTTTAATTTTTGGGCAAGAATTTCGTCTTGTTCATCATTACCAGTTCTTTTAAAAGTTCCGGCAATGGGGTGTATTTCTGCTAATCCATCGGTTACAATTAATTGAGCTTCTGGTGAGCTACCAAATATTTTAAAATCACCATAATCAAAATAAAATAAATATGGAGAAGGATTTATGCTTCTTAAGGCTCTGTATACATTAAAATCATCGCCCGTGAATTCTTGCGAAAAACTTCTAGATAAAACTAATTGAAAAACATCGCCTCTGTGACAGTGTTTTTTTGCATAATCTACATGTTGCAAAAATTCATCATCGGTTAAATTAGATACAATATCTCCTTTTATGTTAAAATTGAATGATGCAAAATTTTGAACGTTAATAAGTTTGTCTATAGCATCAATATTGTTTTCAATGCCATCAGGACAATGCGCAAAAATATAAGCTTCGTTTTTAAAATGATTTATAGCTATAATGTTTTGGTACACCGCATAATAAACATCTGGTATTGAAACAGAGTTTTCTTTTTTGCTAATTTTTATATCTTCAAAATATCTTACTGCATCATAAGCTGTGTACCCAAAAATACCGTTGTTAATGAATTTGAAATCTTCTTTTGAAGCAATATTAAATCGTTTTGTGAAATTGTAAATTTCATCAACTACATTCACCTCGTTGGTAATGGGTAGGTTTTTTGTAGTTCCATCAGGAAATGTTTCAGTAACAATTTCATTTTCAACCTTAATAGAAGCTATAGGGTTAAAACAAATGTATGAGAAGTTTTTGTGGTTTCTGTGATAATCGCCACTTTCTAACAAAATACTGTTTGGGTATTTGTCTCTAATTTTATAATAAACGGTAACAGGTGTTATAGTGTCTGTTAATATACGCTTATGATGTGTTGTTAAATTAAATGTTTTCATTTATTTGAAATTGATATCATATAAAAAAAGCCTGTCGTGAATGACAAGCCTTATTGATATTTTAAAATTAAATATACTAAGTTTCTACTTCACGAACGTTGAGTTTCTGAAGCACCACCACCAAGTATTATTTAATTGTGTATTCATTTATTTTTTTTCTGTGAGTCAAATATAGAAATGAAAAAAGTATTTTACAAAAGAATAAACTTTTTTTTATTTAAAAGTTTGTTAAACTGCATATAATTTAAAGAGCCAATCTTTATTTTTACGTTTATGAAAACAAAACTATTATTTGTTGCTATTTTAATAATGGCAAGCTGTAACAATAACAATAAAGACAGTAAAACTAGTTTAACTGTAAAGGAAATTACAGAAAAAGAAGCTGTAAATAAAGGAGGAGACGATTTAGAAATTTATGATTTTAATGGTTTGCAACCGTTATTAAGCAAAACAGATGATACTGTTTATGTAATAAACTTTTGGGCTACTTGGTGTGCTCCATGTGTAAAAGAGTTGCCTTATTTTGAAGACTTGTATGCAAATTATAAAGATGAAAATGTAGAAGTTATATTGGTTAGTTTAGATTTTCCACATCAATTTGAAACTAAGTTAAAACCATTTATAAAAAAGAATAAGTTACAAGCCAAAGTAGTTGTTTTAGATGATGTAGATTCTAACAGCTGGATACCCAAAGTAAATAAAGATTGGTCTGGATCTATACCAGCAACTATTATTTACAAAAATGATAAACGAAGTTTCTTTGAAAAATCGTTTACATACAATGAATTAGAAAACGAACTTAAAAAATTTTTAAACTAAAAAAAAGATGAGCAAAACACTTAAATTTTTCACTGTAGCCTTTATGGCTTTAGTAGCATTAGCTTTTACTGTACCTAACAGAAATGTTGGTGATGGCTATAAAATTGGAGATATAGCCGAAGATTTTTCATTAAAAAATATTGATGGAAAAATGGTGTCTCTTTCAGATTACAAAGATGCTAAGGGCTTCATTATTACTTTTACTTGTAATACTTGCCCATATGCAGTTATGTATGAAGATCGTATTATTGAATTAGATAAAAAATATGCGCCACAGGGGTATCCGGTTATTGCAATTATGCCCAACAATACCGCTGTTAAACCAGGAGATGATATAGAAGCCATGAAAAAGCGAGCAGCAAGCAAGGGTTTTACATTCCCATATTTAATAGATGCTAAGCAAGAGGTTTTTCCAAAATTTGGGGCAACTAAAACACCACATATTTTTGTTTTAGATAAAAAAGAAAGTGGTTTAGTTGTTGAGTATATTGGAGCTATTGATGATAATTATAAAGATCCATCAGCAGTTAAAACGAAATATGTAGAAGATGCTGTAGATGCATTAATTAATGGTAAAGAAGTTCCTCAAAAAGAAACTAGAGCCATTGGTTGTTCTATAAAGGTTTAAAATAATATTCAATTAGATAAATGTAAAATCTGAGGTGTAATGCTTCAGATTTTTTTCGTCTATAATGATTAGAAGTACTAATTTTGCCAAATCAATAATAAAAAATAAAAAATGGAAGATTTAACACAAGAAGAATGGGCAGAACAATTAGCAAATGATGAGAACGCTGTTGTATTAGATGTAAGAACAAATGCCGAAGTAGCTGAAGGAATTATTCCTAATGCCATACATATAGATTTTTATTTAGGCGATGAGTTTGTAGATAAAGTAGATCAATTAGATAAAAGCAAAAACTACTACGTGTATTGTCGTTCAGGTAATAGAAGCGGACAAGCTTGTGCTATTATGGAAGAATTAGGTTTTGAGAATGCCTATAACCTTGAAGGCGGTATGTTAGATTGGACAGGAGATGTAGTTGATAAGGAATAAACAATGAGAAAGTTTATCATACTCAGTGGCACTATTTTTTTTATGTCTTTCTTTAGTTGTAAAGACAGTACAGATAAAAATAGTGCTATTAATATTTCTCCCAACGATTTGTTTGAAGCCCTTCAAAAAGATAGTATTCAACTGGTTGATGTTAGAACTCCTAAAGAATATCTAGCTGGTTTTATAAAAACAGCACAAAATATGGATTATAAATCATCAAATTTCAGTACTAATTTAAAGGCTTTAAATAGACAAAAACCGGTATATATTTATTGTAGGTCTGGTAAAAGAAGCGAAAAAAGTATTAAAATATTTCAGGAAGCTGGATTCGAAAAAATATATAATCTTGAAGGAGGAATTCTTAATTGGAAACAAAAAGGATTAGACACCTTTAAGTAATTACATTATTATGTAAATACCCTGTAACTTATCTAGGTTTTAACTTTCACCTTTTTTTTAAGTACTTCATCTTTTTAATTTTAAAGTACTTATCTCTTTTTTTATCTTTATATAAAGTTTAGCTTTTTCTTAAAAAATTAAGATTAAAGTAGGTTTAAATTTTGTTGAATTAATAGCACAAAAAAGTTATGGATAACGGTTATATTATTTTGGGGATAATAGCATTACTGTTTTTAAGTATGTATGGATTTGCTTATTTTTCTGTTGCAATGGAAAAAATTAAGCAAAGGAAAGCTCAGAAAAAACAGCTAGAATTAGAAGAAATTAGAAAAAAACAGCGCGCTGAGAACCAAAAAATTAGAGAAGAGAAACTTCGAAAGTTTAATGAGCGAAAAGAAGAAATTCAAAGAGAACTTATGCTTCTAGAAAAAATGAAGCTAAAACAAAAAGTTAGTTAACTAACTATTTTTGCTTAAAAAATATTGCCCATATATTATTATATGGGTTTTTTGTATAAAAATATAGTGATTTAAAAACTACTATTACTTAGTATATTTTATAATTTTATTGCCCCAAAATTCTATTAAATAAACTAACTAAAATACGTTTGAGAGCTATCAAATGGGTTTTATATTATGGTTAAAAATCTTTCCTTTTTTATAATTGTATTTGTTTTTTGCTCAAAACTATTTGCGCAACAGGTAAGTATTTCTACACGCTTTTCTCAAGACGGAACCTTATACAAAAACGTCAACAAGAGTATAAATGAACTCATTCAGCCCGTAATAAGTTTTAAAGAAGGTCAGAAATGTATTGTTCTAAGTTACCTAGGAAACGATAATTATAAGGTGCTATTTAAAGATAATATTGGTCTTGTAACTATAGAGGATCTTGTGGTAAATAATGAAATTGAAGATCTATATTTTGAGTTTCAAGAAAAAGAAAGAGAGTTAAGAAGAAAGGAGGAGGAAGCAAGGAAGAAAAGAATCTATGAGATAGTAAACAAAGAAAAGATTGAAAAAGAAAAGGCAGAACAACGAAGATTAGATTCTATAGCCAAAGCTGAAGAAGCAGCAAGATTAGAAAAGCAAAGATTAGAAGCAGAGGCACGCAAACGAGAAGCTGCTTTACGTGAACAGAGAAGATTAGATTCTATAGCCAAAGCTGAAGAAGCAGCAAGATTAGAAAAGCAAAGATTAGAAGCAGAGGCACGCAAACGAGAAGCTGCTTTACGTGAACAGAGAAGATTAGATTCCATAGCCAAAGCTGAAGAAGCAGCAAGATTAGAAAAGCAAAGATTAGAAGCAGAGGCACGCAAACGAGAAGCAGTTATACGCGAACAACGAAGATTAGATTCCATAGCCAAAGCTGAAGAATTAGCTAGATTAGAAAAGCAAAGATTAGAAGCAGAAGCTCGCCAACGGGAAGCTGCTTTACGTGAACAGAGAAGATTAGATTCTATAGCCAAAGCCGAAGAAGCAGCAAGATTAGAAAAGCAAAGATTAGAAGCAGAAGCAGAAGCTCGCCAACGGGAAGCGGCTATACGCGAACAACAAAAATTAGATTCCATAGCCCAAGCCGAAGAATTAGCTAGATTAGAAAAGCAAAGATTAGAAGCAGAAGCACGTAAACGAGAAGCTGCTATACGTGAACAGAGAAGATTAGATTCTATAGCACAAGTCGAAGAAACAGCGAGATTAGAAAAACAAAGATTAGAAGCAGAAGCTCGCCAACGGGAAGCGGCTATACGCGAACAACAAAAATTAGATTCCATAGCCCAAGCCGAAGAATTAGCTAGATTAGAAAAGCAAAGATTAGAAGCAGAGGCACGCCAACGGGAAGCAGCTTTACGTGAACAGAGAAGATTAGATTCCATAGCCAAAGCTGAAGAAGCAGCAAGATTAGAAAAGCAAAGATTAGAAGCAGAGGCACGCAAACGAGAAGCTGCTTTACGTGAACAGAGAAGGTTAGATTCTATAGCCAAAGCTGAAGAATTAGCTAGATTAGAAAAACAAAGATTAGAAGCAGAAGCGCGTAAACGAGAGGAGGTATTAAAAGAGCGACGTAGACTTGAGGCAGCAGCTAAAGCTAAAGAAGCGGAACAAAAGCGTATTGCGTTAGAAAAAAAGCAACCTGCAGAGAAGAAAAAGTTTGATATAAAGGCTTTAGAAAGACAAAAATTTAGAAGAACTTGTCATTATGCAATGAATGAGTTTGATTATATATCTCAAGAAAAAATCATTTTAACTAAAAAATATAACTTAAGTAAAAACTTATCGGTAGAGCTTTATAAAAAAGGAGGGAAGGTAGATGTGTTTTTCAGTTCTAGTTTAAATTTGGGATGCGTTAGTGGCTATTCAAGTAAAAAGTCTTACGTTAAAGTACAATTAACAAATAATAAGGTTGTTACTTTTTATCATACTTATGGTACAAATTGTAGTGATTTTGAGTTTAAAGGAAGTTTGTCTAAAGAGCAAATGACAGTTTTAAAAAGTGCTCCTATTAAATCTGTTCTTTTAAAAGGTACTGAGGGATCAAAAGAAATATTAGATATTGATTATAAAGAATTCTTTTTAGATAAATTAAAATGTGTGGAATAAAAAATCTACTTGTTTTTTTATGATTTTTCCATAGTAGTTTTGTGTGAGTTCAAAATAAAAAACTCTGGAAAATTTATTAAATCTTCCAGAGTGAATTTATAATAATTGTTAGTGTATTAAGTGTTAATTATAGAAAAAATGTTTAAGGATATATTAAATATTTTTTTCTTGTATTTTTAAACTTAGTTAAACCGTCTTCCCAAGTTGCTTTAATTTCTTCAAAGCTTAAGCCATTTTCAATTTGCTTTTTTAATTTATCTGTGCCAGCTAAAATATTAAAAGATCTTTCTCTAAAGAATTTGTCTTTGTTTGCAGTTGCATTATAAGCGTTAATAAGCCATTCAAAATTTAACGCGCTTAACCTGTTGGTTTTAGATAAATCTAATCCAAAACATTCTTGGTTTATATTTTTAGGGTTTTTAGATCCAAAATTTGGCTGAGGGGTAAAACTGAAGTTGTATTCATTGCTAGGTAAATCTGGTGATCCAAAAATTTGGAACTGCATATCTGTACCTCTACCGCAATTAACGTTAGTGCCTTCAAATAAACATAGGCTTGGATATAAATTGATAGATTTATCATTAGGAAGGTTAGGAGATGGTCTTAAAGTTAAGCTATAAGTAGAACTATGAGTGTAATTTTTTAAAGGAATAACTGTTAGGTTACATTTAACACCATTTTTTAGCCATTTTTCACCATTTATCATTTTAGCATATTCACCTATAGTCATACCGTATACAATAGGTACAGGGTGAAGGCCTACAAAACTTTTAAAATTTTCTTCCACTATTGGGCCATCTATATAATGTCCGTTAGGGTTAGGTCTATCTAATACAATTACGGGGATTTGTTTTTCAGCACAAGCTTCCATGATGTAGTGTAATGTAGATAAATAGGTGTAAAAACGAGCACCAACATCTTGAATGTCAAAAACAACTACATCTAAATCATTTAAATGCTTTTCAGAGGGTTTAAATTTCTCTTCAGAATTACTATTATCATTAGTTCCGTATAAAGAGACAACAGGAATTCCTGTCTGTTCATCAATTTCACTTTTTATAACTTCACCAGCATCTATTTTACCTCTTAAACCGTGTTCGGGAGCAAATATTTTTACAATATTTATATTTAGTGATTTTAGCGAATCTGCAAGGTGAGTGTATGTTTTATGGTCGTTACTTTTAAAAATAACTGAGGTGTTATTAGCAGCTAAAGCAATTCTTTTACCTTTTAATAAATCTAAATATTTTTCTGTTTGATTAGCTCCAACAATAATGTGTTTTGTTGTAGATTCTGCGGTCTCTTTTAATGGTACTTGCTTTTTACTTTTATTTTGACAATTAGTTAAACATAAAAATAAAACTAACAGTTGTAAAATAATTCTTGAAATTTGTTTTTGCATAATTTAAAATTTAAAAAGGAGCTATTAATTGTTGTATAATGGTTATTATAAAAGATTGATACCTGCAGATATGTAGCTTTTTAGCTTAGGGTTGTTTATTTCAAGATCTGTTACTACTGTGTCTATTTCTTTTAATTCGCATACATTATAATTATGTATTAAATTTAATTTATTTGTTGTGGCTAAATAAACAACTCGTTCTGAGGCTTTTATCATAGCTTTTTTTATTAATGAAACTTCATAACCTTCATCTGTAATACCTTGTTTAACATCTAAAGCACTAACACCCATAAAACAAATATTGGCTCTTAGGTTAGATAAATATTGTATAACATCAATACCTGTAGTAACCATTGAACTTCTATGAATTTTACCACCAATAAATATGGTTTCAATTAAAGGGTGTTCTGTTAATTGCATAGCAATTGGCAAACTATAAGTGTACACGGTGGCTTTTAGGTTTTTGGGGAGTAATTTGGCTAGCATTAGGTTTGTTGTTCCTCCACTAATTATAATTACCATGCCATCTTCTAATAAAGAAATTGCTTTTTGCGCAATACGAACTTTTCCTTCTCTATTGTATATAACATCTTCATTATAATGATAAAGTTTTTGTATGTTAGAAATAGCTCCGCCGTGTACTTTTGTAATCAAGCCCTTATCATGCAACTCTTTAATGTCTCTTCTAATGGTGTCTTCAGAAACCTTCAATCTCTCAGATAAAAAACTAGAACTTACTTTTCTGTTTATACTTACCTCATCTATTATTTTCTGTTGTCTCTCCTTTTTTTTCATTTAATTGGCTTTCTTCAAAAATAAGATATAATTATTTTAAAATGCAAATTTATATTTAAAAAACGCATTTTTTTGCATTTTTTAGCTTTAAAAAATGCATTTATTTGTTTTTTTATACATTTGAATATATCTAAAAATATAAAAATATGATTGTTTCAAAAAGATTAGTCTCGTTAGATGTTTTAAGAGGGATGACAATTTCTTTTATGATATTGGTAAATACTCCAGGTAGTTGGAAGTATGTGTATCCACCTTTAAGGCATGCTGAGTGGAATGGTTGTACACCAACAGATTTGGTGTTTCCTTTTTTTCTGTTTATAGTAGGTGTGTCTATATTTTTTTCTTTTAAAAAGTATCAGGTTAAAATTTCTAAAACGAGTCTTTTAAAAATTTTAAAACGAACTATTATAATTTTCTTTTTAGGTTTTTTATTAAATCTTTTTCCGCATTTTAATTTTGAAAATGTGCGTGTTATGGGAGTTTTACAAAGAATAGCAATTGCTTATGGTTTAGGTTCTGTACTTTGTTTAAGTTTAAAACAAAATCAATTACTGTTTGTTTTAATAGGTTTGTTATTGGGGTATTGGGCATTATTGTATTTTACATCTGGGGCTGAGTTGTATTCTTTAGAAAATAATATTGTTAGAAAGTTAGATTTGTTTTTACTGGGAGAAAAACATGTTTATAAAGGTTTTGGTATTCCTTTTGATCCTGAAGGGTTATTATCAACTATATTATCTGTAGGTACAGTAATTATTGGTTTTTTAACAGGTAAATTAGTAGGAACTAAAACATCGGTTGTAGATAAAATGAAAGTGTTGCTACTATATGGTGTTGCAATGGTTGTTTTGGGTGCTCTTTGGGGGATTGTTTTTCCTATCAATAAGGCTTTATGGACAAGTTCATATGTTTTGTACGCAGGTGGTTGGGCAATGTTATTTTTAGCTATCTTAATTTATACTATAGATTACAAAGGTTATTCAAAGTGGGCAAGACCTTTTGTTCATTTTGGAACCAATCCTTTATTTATTTTTGTTTTTTCAGGTGTGTATGTAAAAACAATTAGTTATTTAATAAAAATACCAATACAAGAAAGTGCAAATAAAATATCGGGTTATAAATATCTTTTTGATTATGTGTTTTCTCCTATTGCAGGTAATATGAATGGTTCTTTGTTATTTGCATTAAGTCATATTGTAATCTTCTGGTTAATTTGTTTTGTTCTTTTTAAAAATAAAATATTCATTAAAATTTAGCATTTTTCTTACTTTAAGATTAATATTCATTAATAAAATCCTGTTTAAATGTTAAAACACGCATTTTTTTGCATAAAAAATGCGTGTTTTAATTTTTTTTTATACTTTTAACCTATAACTTAAATTCTAACTAATATGAAAAATTATTGTTTTCAATTAACCCTTGTGGTATTATTGTTTTTTTCGCATAGTTCTTTTGCGCAAACCGCAACTATATCTGGTGTTGTTACGGAAAAAGGAACGGACATGCCATTAATAGGGGTAAATGTTGCTGTTGAAGGCACTTCTAAAGGAGCTGTAACAGATTTTGATGGGAGGTATTCTATTCAAGTAGATGCTGTTAAAGGCAAATCTCTTGTGTTTAGCTTTATTGGTTTTAAAACTGTTTCAGTTGCGTTGACTGGTGGTAGTCAAACCGTTGATGTTACTATGGAAGAAGATGCTACTAGTCTTGATGCTGTAGTAGTAACGGCTTTAGGTATTAAAAGAGAAGCTAAAGCGCTAGGGTATTCTTTAACAGAAGTTAAAGGAGATGATATGACACAGGTAAAAACAACAAGTGCTGTTAATTCTTTACAAGGTAGGGTTGCTGGTGTAAATATTTCAACAGGTAGTAGTGGTGCGTCTGGCTCAAGTAGGGTAATTATTCGTGGAGCTAGTTCATTAACAGGAAATAACCAGCCTCTGTATGTGGTTGATGGTATTCCTATTATTAACAATACCAACGGTTCGGTTGTTGGGGCAACAAATGATGGAACCGGTGACGGTGGAGATGATATATCTTCAATTAATCCAGATGACATCGAGTCTGTTTCTGTTTTAAAAGGTAGTTCGGCAGCGGCTCTTTATGGGTCTTTGGCTTCTAATGGAGTTATAATGATTACTACAAAATCAGGAAAAGGACAGCAAGGTTTAGGAGTAGAATACTCTTCTTCTTATACTTTTGAGAGAATTAATACAGATCTTTTAAGTCTCCAAACTACTTACGGACAAGGTAACCAAGGGTTAAAACCAGGTTATGAGTATGATATAAATAATAATCCCGTAGAGATTTCGGATACAGATTTAGCTATTGATGACGCATTTACTTATGCGCTATATTCTTGGGGGGCTAAAATGGATGGTTCTATGGTTTATAATTGGGATGGTGTTCAAAGACCATATTCTTATACTGGAAATAATTTAGATAAATTTTATCAAACAGGAACTACAGCGGTTAATACACTGGCTCTAACTAAAGGTGGTGAAGATTATAATTACCGTTTCTCTTTTTCTAACTTAGAAAATAAAGATATTTTTCCAAGTTCAACTTTAAACAGAAAATCACTTTCTTTTAATGGGTCTGCCAATATTAATCCAAAATTAACATCAACCGTTAGTGCTAAGTATGTTATGGAAAAAGTGCATAACCGTGTAAACCTTGGTGATACACCTGGTAATGCTAATACTGTGGCTTATGTGCTACCAAGTAGTTTAGATATTTACGATTTAAAACCTGGTTCTAACAGTGAAGGTACAGAGCTTTTGTTTCAGCCAAGTCAATTTATTACAAATCCATATTGGGTTGTTAATAATTTTAATAATGACGACAAGAAAAACAGATTAACAGCGTCTACAACTTTAAGGTATGACATAACAGATTGGTTGTACGCAACAGGTCGTGCTGGTATAGATACTTATGAGTTGTCTAGAAGTAGGGTAACGCCTTATGGAACGGCTTATAGGCCTACAGGAGAAATGACAGAATCTAAATCTACTTATGCCCTTTTTAATGCAGACTTTATGATTGGGGTTGAAAAACCAATAACAGAAAAGGTTTCAATCAACACAATTATTGGTGCCAATACAAGAACGTCAACTTTCGATGCGTTAAGTGCAACGGGTAGAGAGTTCATTGTAGTTGGTCTAGAAGATATTAATAATACTACCTTGCCAGAGCCAGAATACAGTTATTATAAAACCAAAACAAATTCATTATATGGGTCTTTTGAGGTAGATTACGATGAGTTTGCATATTTAACTTTTACAGGAAGAAATGATTGGTTCTCAACTTTATCATTCCCAGGAAAAACAAGTCCGAATAATGATTTTTATTGGTCATTAAGTGGAAGTTTATTACTCTCTGAAGCGTTAGAGTTGCCAGAAGCAATTAACTACGCTAAAGTTAGAGCAAGTTATGCACAGGTAGCAGGAGGAGCTACTGATGCTTATGCATTAAATTTAGATTATGCTATTACAGGTTCTTTCCAGGGGCAGTCATTTGGAGAACTAAACGGAAGCTATATTCCAAACCCTAATTTAGTGCCTTTTCAAAAAACAGAATATGAGTTAGGTTTTGAAGGCAGATTTTTTAATAATCGTTTAAACCTTGATGTAGCATATTATTCAAATAAAACAACTAATGATATTGTAGAGGCAGCAGCGTCGTTGTCTTCAGGTTTTAACTCTGCTGTTTTAAATATAGGTGAGTTACAGAATAGAGGTATTGAGTTATTAATAGGTGGTACCCCAATTAAAACAGATGATTTCTCATGGAACACATCATTTAATGTAGGATATAATGATAGTGAAATTTTACACACCGATGATGAAGACACTCCAATTAATGTAGATGGTAGTCAAACGAGGTCATATACAGCTATTATTTCTCATATAGTAGGAGAGCATTATGGTGTTATCTACGGTTCATCATACGAGCGAGATGATGATGGTAATATTATATATGATATGAGTGGTTCTATACCAACACCAGTTCAAGGAGAATATAAAGTGTTGGGGCAAGGTGTTGCACCGTATACCTTTGGTTTTTCAAACACGTTTAGATATAAAGATATTTCATTAGGTTTTTTAATTGATGCAAAATTTGGAGGAAGTGTACACTCTGGTACTAATAGAGAGTTAATGTTAAGAGGTTTGCATGAAAAAACATTAGAAGGAAGAGAAACTGGTCTTGAAGTATCTGGAATTGATAGCAGTACAGGAGAAGCATTTACTACCATTGTAGCTCCAGAAAATTTAAGAACTTATTATGGTTTAATAGGAGAGGAAAACTCTGGTATTTCAGAAGAGTTTGTTTACAGTACAGATTTTATAAAATTTAGAGAGTTAAGTTTGTCATATAACTTACCAAAGAGTCTGCTTAAGGATTTGTTTATTAGAGATGTAAGGTTCTCTCTAATTGGGAGAAATTTATTCTTTATTAAAAGAGATATAGAAAATGTAGATCCAGAAGCTTCTTTAAATAACTTAAACTCACAAGGTATAGAAAGATTTGGTGTGCCATCTACCAGAAGCTTAGGTTTTTCTGTAAATGTTAAATTTTAAAAACTATGAAAATGAAAAAAATATTAATATTATTAGCAGTAATTATAACCTTTGGGTCTTGTGATAAAGATTTTGAGGAAATTAACGTGAACCCAACTAAGGCTACGTCATTAGCACCAGCAACTCAATTTACATATGTGCAACTGTATACAGGAGGTAGTAGTTATGTGGCAAATTTATTTTGGAATGTTATTCATTTAATGCAAAACATACAACACCTTAATCTTACCTCTTATGTGTCTTTCTTATACAAAGAAGGTAGTACAAATTGGTTGTTTGAAGAGCAATATGATACTACGGTTAAGAATATAGTAGATTTAGAAGCTCAATTGGAAGCGAGTGATGAGCCTACAGCAGAGGCAGATTTAGCTATAACAAGAATACAAAAGGTTTTAATATTTAGTAGGTTAACAGATGCTTATGGCGATATCCCTTATAGTGAGGCTGGTAAAGGGTTTTTAGAAGGTATCCGCTTTCCAAAATATGATAAACAAAGTGATATTTATGCTGATATGTTGGCTACTTTAGAAGAATCGGTAGCAACATTAAGCACAAGTGGAGAAAGCTCTTATGGCTCTGCAGATTTGTTTTTTGCTGGAGATAAATCTAAATGGATAAAATTTGGTAACTCTCTAATGTTGCGTTTAGCAATGCGTATGGTTAATGTTGATGAAACAGCTGCGGAAGAATGGGCAACAAAAGCTATTGCAGGTGGTGTTATGGAAAGTAATGACGATATTGCTTATCTTCAATATGAAAACCATGCTAATGATGGAGGGCCTAATGTAAATCCTTTAACAAAAACGTTTACTTCAAGAGCATCAACTCAGGTTAAAATCTCTAAAACGTTTATGGATTTCATGAAAGATAGAAATGACCCACGTGTTTCTGTTTTATGTTCAACTATTGATGGAGATACCACATTCGATTTACAATTTGGTCAAGATATTAATGATCCAACAAGGGGTGAAGCAAATTCAAAACCCAATATCAATATTTTTGGAGGCTCGGGTGTAGTGGTATATGATGCACCGCTTTTCTTTCAAACTTATGCAGAAGTTGAGTTTATGATAGCCGAAGCAGCAGAGCGTTGGGGATTGGCTGGAGGCGATGTAGAAGCGCATTATAATGCAGGGGTAACAGCTGCAATGGAATATTTATCTATGTATGGAGATGGTGCTAGTATTTCGGCAGATCAAATTAGCGATTATTTGGCAGAAAATCCTTTTGTGCCCTCTGAAGCTCTAAAAATGATAAATGAACAATACTGGGTAGCTACATTTGGTAATGGGTTAGAAACGTTTTCAAACTGGAAACGCTCTGGTTACCCAGAATTAGTGGCAGCCGATGTGGCCGAAACACTTACTGGTGGCGAAATTCCTAGAAGATTTGTATATCCTTCTTCAGAAGAACTTAATAACCCAGAAAATGTTGCATTAGCCGCAGAGCAACAAGGTGGAGATGAATTATTAACTAGAATGTGGTGGGATACAAAATAAAGCTTTGAAATAAAAACTTTAATAGACTGTTTTAGAGTAATAGTTAAGTTTTTAGATAATAAGTTTTTAATTATGTTTTTTTTAGTTTTGAGTTAGTAATTGAGGTGAGAGAACTTTTAGTTTATCTCTCACCTTGATGCTTGCTCTCACCTTATTTCTTAATCATCATCTATTTAATTCATTATTTTGAAAAAAGTTAAAACAGGTCTTGATGCATTGGTAAATAGTGCAAACCTGCAAAATTCATTTAAAGGTAATGTGGCTTTATTATGTCATAATGCATCTGTAGATTCTACTTGTACTCATGCTTCAATAAGGTTTAAAGAATTGTTTGGTAATAGGTTTGTGAAATTGTTTGGGCCTCAACATGGTTTTAATACCGATGCACAAGACAATATGATTGAAACGAATCATTGTGTACATTCCTATTTTAATATACCTGTTTATTCTCTTTATTCGGAAACCCGCATTCCTACCGACGAAATGTTAGAAGGGATTAATTATTTGTTTGTTGATTTACAAGATGTTGGGTGTAGGATGTACACCTATATTTACACCTTAACGCTTTTACTTGAAAAGTGTAGTAAAAAAGATATTGAAATTGTAGTGTTAGATAGGCCTAATCCTATAAACGGACTTGATATTGAGGGGAATATATTGGATTTGGAATTTGAATCGTTTATAGGCAGACACCCCATTCCTGTAAGGCATGGGATGACTATTGGAGAAGTAGCCTTAATGCATCAAAAATTCTGGGCTAAAGAAAAAACTAAACTTAAAATAATAAAAATGCAGAATTGGGAGCGAGGCATGTATTTTGAAGATACCCAATTACCATGGCTGTTGCCTTCTCCTAACATCGCTAGAGCAGAAAGTGCCTTAACATTCCCCGCAATTGTTTTGTTTGAAGGAACTTTGTTGAGCGAAGGGCGTGGTACTACACAGCCTCTAGAAATTGTTGGACACCCCAAAATAGAACCATTTTCTCTAGCAAACAACTTAAAAAATAGCCTTAAAACTTCCAATTTAGAAGGTTTTGTGCTAAGACCCATAACATTTACGCCAACTTTTGATAAGCATCAAGAGAAAACCTGTGGAGGCATTCAAGTACACGTTACCAATAGAAAAACGTATAAACCTTGGCGTGTTGGTCAATTTCTTCTTCGTGAATTGTACCACTATTTAGGATGCGAATTTAAATGGAGGCAACCTCCCTTTGAATATAATTATATAAAACAACCAATAGATATTATTAATGGCACCGATAGGCTAAGACATTGGGTAGAAAACAAAGAACCAATAGAGGCTTTAAATGGTTTTGAAAACCTAGAAGAATACCAATGGCAGCTTAATGAAATTAAACTTTACTAAAAACAAATTAAACTAAAAAAACAACTATAAATATTGTTTTCTGGTTTAAGATAAATTAAACACATAGATGGGAGCAACACTTATTTTAATAATCATAGCATCGTATTTTGGGGTATTGATGTTAATATCGCATATAGTTTCAAAAAACACCAGCGACGAGTCTTTTTACACAGGCGATAGGAAATCGCCCTGGCAAGTTGTTGCTTTTGGAATGATTGGAGCTGTTTTGTCAGGAGTTACTTTTGTATCAATACCAGGAATGGTTGGTAATAACTATTTTTATTACTTGCAATTTGTTTTAGGTAATGTGGTGGGCTATGTGTTTATAACCTACGTGCTTCTCCCTATTTATTTCGATTTAAAACTAGTGTCTATATACACCTATTTAAAATCGCGCTTTGGAGCTAACACCTATAAAACAGGATCCTTATTTTTTTTAATATCCCAGTCGTTTGGAGCCGCATTGCGTTTGCTACTGGCTGCTAAAATATTGCAATATGCTGTTTTTGATGCGTTTAATGTGCCTTTTTATGTTACGGTTATTTTAATATTGGTCCTTATTTGGTTTTATACCAACAAATCTGGTATTAAAACCATTGTATGGACAGATACCCTTCAAACATTTTTCTTAATATCGGCAGCAATAGTGTCTATATACGTTATTAAAAATGCTCTGGGGCTTAGTTTCTCAAAAACTATTTCATCTATAACTACTCATGAGTATTTTAAAGTTTTTGATTGGAACTTTCATGCCGGAAGTAACTTCTTTAAGCAATTTATTTCTGGGATGTTAATTGCTATTGCTATGGTAGGATTAGACCAAAACATGATGCAAAAAACGCTTACTTGTAAAAACAAAAAAGAGGCGCAGCGTAATATTTTATCCTTTAGTTTAATTTTAGCGGTTACTCAATTCTTGTTTTTGGGTCTTGGTGTAATGCTGTATTTATACGCAACAAAATATGGCATTGATTTAGAATTTGAAAACGGTAAGTTTGTTAATACCGACAATTTATTTCCTATGCTTTCCCTAAATCATTTTGGAACCATAGCTAGTATAAGTTTTATATTAGGAATAACAGCAGCATCATTTTCTAGTGCAGACTCTGCATTAACGGCCTTAACAACGTCTTTTACACACGACTTCTTAGATATTCAACATAAAAATCCAAAAGAAAAAAAACGATTAAAAAATTACGTTTTGTTTGGTTTCTCTGTAGTGGTTTTTACTATTATAATGGCATTTTCACAAAGTAAAGGCGATGTAATTTCTACAATATTCAAAGTCGCCGGATACACTTACGGGCCTTTATTAGGCCTTTATATGTTTGGGATTTTCACAAAAATAAAAGTTAAAGATAAGGCGGTGCCTTTTATATGCATACTTATGCCAATACTTACCTATGCTTTAAACTACTATTTTATTATATGGCTAAATTTCGATTTTGGCTTTATGAACATATTTGTTAATGGACTTTTAACGGTTGTTTGTCTTGTTCTTTTTAAAGAAAAAAGCAATAAAACAAGCAATGCATTGTAATTAATCTTAAATAAATAACTAAGATGAAAATAAATAAAAAAATATTACATGCCATAGTGTACACTTATGTTTTGCTTTGCTGTTTAACTGGATGTAAGAATGCTGAAATAGAACAAGATGTTGTTCTACGAAACGGTAAAATAGAACTTGGTTTTAGTACAAAAACAGGTGGTTTTAAAACCTTTAAAAACATTAATAATTCATTTAGTTTTTTAGAGGCTAACCCATCAAAAAAATCGCTTTGGAAAATTAATTTTTTAAAACCATCTGGTATTGGAAGTATTGAAATGACTAATGCTTCCAACTTTCAATATTTAAAAGAAGATAACAATACGTTAACTTTGGTTTGGAGTAATTTTAATGTCTTGGAAAATAAAGACTTTAAAGTTGTGGCCAAGATTAAGCTTAAGGAAGATAAGCCTTTGTCTGATTGGAATATTGCTGTAGAAGGTATTGATGATGAAAAAATAAGTAGCGTTGTATTTCCTATAATTTCAGGAATAAAAGATTTGGGAAATGAAAATCTTGCGGTACCATATTGGCTTGGAGAAAAAATGAAAGACCCTCGTAGGCATCTTTCAAAAATTGAAGGAAAAGAAAAAAAATACCAATGGCAATATCCTGGTAGAATGTCATTACAATGTATTGCCCTGTATAACGATTCCGAAAAGTTTGGACTTTATACCGCTTGCAACGATTCGTTGGCTTACAGAAAAGATTTTTCTTACGAAATTGATAGTTTAAACTATCTTACATATAAGATAAGTAATTACCCTGCAATAAATTTAAAATCACATACCTATTCTCCAAAATACAATGCTGTAATAGGGACTTTTGAAGGCGATTGGATTAGTGCAGCACAACAGTATAGAGCATGGGGAACCAAACAAAAATGGGCTTATGAAAGTAGATTAAAAAAAGGAGTAACGCCTAAAAGTTTAGAACAAACAGCTTTGTGGGAATGGAATAGAGGAAAATCAAACAATGTATTAAAACCCGCAAAAGACCTTAAACAAAAATTAAAATTACCTGTAAATGTGTTTTGGCATTGGTGGCATGGGTGTTCTTATGATGATGGATTCCCAGAGTATTTCCCACCCAGAGAAGGTAAATCGTCTTTTATTAACACGGTTAAATCTTCACAGGAAGATAATATAAAATCCATTGTTTATATGAACCAAATGCAATGGGGAACAGATACAGAAAGTTGGAAAAAAGAAAATGCTTCGGTATATGCCGTTAAAGATATCAATGGAAACCTTAATACTCATACGTATAATGTGTTTACAGGCAAATCTTTAACAACCATGTGTATGGCAACGCAGTTTTGGAAAGATAAATATACTGCTCTATCAAACGAAGCTGTTAATACATATCATACCAATGGCGTTTACATGGATCAAGCATGTTTTAGTTTTTTGTGCTATGATGAAAACCATAATCATCCGCAAGGAGGAGGTAATTATTGGCTTAAAAATTTCGCAAAACTTACAGAGCAAATCCGCTCTACATTCCCAAAAAACAAAGATGTTTTTCTGGCAGGAGAAGGTGTAAGCGAAGCTTGGTTGCCTTATTTAGATGCGTTTCTTACCCTGCAGGTTAGTATGGAAAGATATGCCGGTGATAATGGTTGGGAACCCATTCCGTTTTTCCAAGCGGTTTATCATCAGTATGCCATTTCTTATGGAAATTACTCGTCTTTAATTGTACCGCCTTATGATGAGTTATGGCCTAAAAAATATGCGCCAAAAGAGCCGTTAGCACTTTTAGACGAAAAATACAGTAAACAATTTTTAATGGAACAAGCAAGGTCTTTTGTTTGGGGCTTGCAGCCAACAATATCTAATTATCAAAGTTTTTTGTCTTCCGAAAGAAAAAAAGAAATCGATTATTTGTTAAACTTGGCTAGGGTTAGGAATAATGGGTTAGAATACCTATTGTACGGAAAATTTTTACGCTCTCCTAAAATAAGTATACCAAAAGAAACCATAGAAATGTCCAGATTATCTATATATGCAGGCAAAACAGGTAATACCGTTACGGCATTTCAAAAAAAGGCCGATTTACTGTATTCAGGAACATGGAAATCTAATGATAATAAATTGGGTATAGCATTGGCCAGTATTAGCGATAGCCCTCTTCCTGTTAACATGAATTTCAATTCTAAAGATTATGGTATGGCACCCTCGGGTGGGGTTAGTATTATAGATGCCCAGGGTAAAAAGTCCATAACAACATACAGTAATGGTGAAATACAAATAAACCTAACACTTAAGCCTAGGCAAGTGTGTATTATAGAAATAAAAAATAATATTGAAAATGAAAAATAAACTCATAACCGAACAATCTTCAGCTTATAATGATTTAGACAAAATGAGCACATTCGATTTGCTGTCAAATATGAATGCCGAAGATAAAACAGTGCCTTTAGCTATAGAAAGGGCTATTCCTTCTATAGAAAAATTAATAGATGTAATTCATGAAAAAATGAGCAAAGGGGGGAGGTTGTTTTACATAGGAGCCGGAACTAGTGGTCGATTAGGTGTTCTTGATGCCTCAGAATGTCCACCAACCTATGGTGTTGATGATAATTTGGTTATCGGTTTGATAGCCGGAGGCGATGTGGCCCTTAGAAAAGCTGTTGAAAATGCCGAAGATGATACCGCTTTGGCATGGAAAGATCTAAAAAAATACAACATCAATGAAAAAGACGTGCTTATAGGTATTGCCGCATCTGGAACCACACCCTATGTTATTGGTGGCGTTAAAGCATGTAGGGAAAACAATATAGTTACGGGTTGTATTACTTGTAATGAAAGCTCGCCGTTATCTGCAGAAGTAGATTACCCAATAGAGCTAATTGTGGGGCCAGAATTTGTTACAGGTAGCACAAGAATGAAAGCAGGGACAGCTCAAAAACTTGCTTTAAACATGATATCTACTACGGTTATGATAAAGTTGGGCAGAGTAAAAGGAAATAAAATGGTAGACATGCAGCTCTCTAATAAAAAATTAGTAAACAGAGGGGTTAGGATGATAATGGCAGAATTACATGTAGATGAAGAAACGGCTAATAGTTTATTGCACAAACATAAAAATGTTAGAAAAGTAATAGAAGCACATAAGTAGTAGAAATATAATTTAATTAAGTAATGAAGAAGATTTTAATAGGAGGTGTTCTAGTTTTTTTTCTTATAGGAATTAGTTGTAAAAAACCAAACGAAAAAAACAATATCAATATTTATGATGCCAAAAAACATTGGGTAGATAGTGTATATAGTAGTTTGAGTACCAAAGAAAAGGTAGGGCAATTATTTATGGTTGCAACCTATTCCAATAGAGGTAAAAAGCATACAGATTCCATTCAAAAACTAATAAAAACCAATGGCATAGGAGGGTTGATATTTTTTCAAGGAGGACCTGTGCGTCAAGCTAAGTTAACAAACATATACCAATCTCTATCAAAGGTGCCATTATTAATTGGTATAGATGGTGAATGGGGCTTAAATATGAGATTAGATAGTACGCCTAGGTTTCCTTATAACATGACACTAGGCGCTATTAAAAATGATAGTTTAATTTATAAAATAGGTAGTCAAATAGGTAAACAGTGCAAGCGTTTGGGAATACACATAAACTTTGCTCCTGTAGTAGATATAAATACAAATCCCAAAAACCCAATTATAGGGGTGCGGTCTTTTGGAGAAGATAAAGAGAACGTTGCTAATAAAGCAATTGCCTTTACTCAAGGCATGCAGAGCGAAGGTGTTATGGCTTGTGCCAAACATTTTCCAGGACATGGCGATACAAGTCAAGATTCACATAAAACCTTGCCAACCGTATCGTTTAATAAGCAAAGAATAGACTCTGTAGAACTATACCCTTTTAAAAAACTTTTCGAAAAACATATAGCAGGGGTTATGGTAGCGCATTTAAATGTACCAAGTTTAGAGCCTACTGAGGGGGTGCCCTCTTCCTTATCTTACACTATTGTTACAGATATTTTAAAAGAACAGCTTAATTACAAAGGGTTAATTTTTACCGATGCTTTAAACATGAAAGGTGCTGCTAATTATAAAGAGCCAGGAGATATCGATTTAGCCGCTTTTAAGGCTGGTAACGATGTTTTATTGTTTACGGAAAATGCTCCAAAAGCCATTTCAAAAATTGTCGAGGCTTATAATAACCAAGACATAACAGAAGAAAGATTAGCTTATTCTGTTAAAAAAATTCTTAGAGCTAAGTATGATGCTAATTTACATCAGTTTAAACCTATAGATATAGTAAATTTAAAAGAAGATTTAAATAATAGTTCAAACATACTATTAAATGAAGAAGTATTTAGTAACGCCATCACTGCATTAAAAAATAGCAATCGTATTTTGCCCATAAAAGAGAATGAAAAAGAAAACATTGCTTATATAAAATTGGGTAATGGAACATACAAAACCTTCTTAACAGAGCTAAAAACAGGAATTAAAGTTCATGACCTTACGGGGCTTTCGGAGGAAAAGCTATTACAGGAACTAAAAAAATACGATAAAGTAATTATTGGGTATCATCGGTCAAATAGCAGATTAACCAAAGCAATATCTAAAAAAGATCAAGCAATTATAGAAGCCATAGCCCAAGATAAAAAGGTGGTTTTAAATGTATTTTCAAGTCAGTATGCATTAAAAAACCTTACTCTTAAAAATATTGAAGGCGTAATTGTTTCGTTTGAAAATTCAGAAATAGCACAAAAAATATCAGCCCAAATTATTTTAGGTAAAAAACAAGTTGTAGGTAAACTGCCTGCATCAATAAACAATGCATATCCTGTTAATTTTGGTATTTAATAAAATAAATTATTCTAACATGAAAAAAACATTACATTGTACAATATTATTAGCTTTAACATTTCTTTTTTCAAATATTATAATATCTCAAGAATTATACAGGAAAGGTGTTCATGAATTACAAAAAGAAGAGTTTGGAAAGCAAGTAAATATTTATAAAAATACAAAAACTAATAAGCAGCAAATTATTTCATTGCAAGAAAAACAAACAAATACATTGAATAAAACAGTATTTGGTTTTTTACCTTATTGGGAGCAAAGCAGTAATGCCCATAGCAATATACAATACAACTTGCTTTCACATATAGCTTGCTTTGATTTTTTAGTTCAGTTAGATGCGTCTATAACCCCTCCGGCCGGATGGCCTTGGACTACCGAAATAAATGCAGCACATACTGCAGGAACAAAAGTTATTATGACCGTAGTTAACTTTGGTGGTGCAGATGGTGCAGATGCCGTTGCTTGGGAGTTATTTACCAACACAACTAAACAAACCACATTTTTTGAGAACGTTAAAAGCTTAATTCAAACTTACAATTTAGATGGGGTTAACATAGATTTTGAAGGAATGACAAGTGCTCATAGAGGTGCAGAGTTAAATACTTTTATGGCTAATTTAACTACTTACATACACACTGAATTACCAGGAAAGGAAGTTTCTTTTGATGGGCCAGCGGTTAATTGGGGCGGATGGATAATTGATGACCTAGTGAATAGTGTTGATTATTTAATTGTTATGGCCTACGATTATATTGGAGCTAACGATGGGTATACTGGGCCTGTAGCACCTTTAACGCATCATACGTCATGGAAACGGTTTGTTACCAGAACTATTGAAACGGGTACCTATGCTGTACCTACCGCCAACAATCCAGAAAAATTAATTTTAGCGGTACCCTATTATGGGCAACACTGGAAAACAGATACAAATCTTTCAGAATCGGCAACAATTTCCTATGAAGGTTCTACCCGATATAGAGATACAGCTACTGAAGCAGATACCCATGGAGGCTTTATATGGAACTCAGATTTTCAATCGTCTTGGTATGTGTGGAATGATGGCACTAACTGGAATCAAGTTTGGGCAGATAATGAAACCAGTATATCAAAAAAGTTTGATTTAGCCATAGAAAACAACTTGGGAGGAGTTGGTATGTGGGCTTTAAATTATGACGGTGGCCGCCCAGAATTATGGGAGCTAATAAACACAAAATTTGGAATAACAGCAGGTTTAGACGAAGTTGTTGATAATAACTTGATTCAAATATTTCCAAATCCAGCAAAAAATGTGGTAGCAATTTCAAGTTTAAATAATTCTAAACTAAAAAAAATAGAGCTGTATAGCATTACAGGGAAATTAATAAAAGAAATACATCCTAGTAGTCAAAATATTAATGTAAGTTACCTAGAAAATGGAGTGTATTTTTTAAAAGTTGAAAATGAACAAGGACAAAAAGAATCATTTAAAATTTTAAAATCTAATTAAAAACAGATAATTAATTATTTATAACAAATGAAAATCACTAAAAATCAATCTTTAAATGAATTATCAAACATTTTAGATGGTGATGTTTTTCATGATAATTTACATAAAAGTATTTATGCAACTGACGCCTCTGTTTATAGAAAAATACCATTAGGAGTAGCCTATCCTAAACATAATCAAGATTTAAAAAAAATAATTCACTTTGCTTCAAAGAATAATATAACCCTTATTCCTAGAGCAGCAGGTACTTCTTTGGCAGGACAATGTGTAGGAGATGGGTTAGTGGTTGATATTTCTAAACACTTCAACAACATTTTAAATTTTGATGAAAAACTAAAAACGGTTACGGTTCAGCCAGGAGTAATACGAGACGAATTAAATAATTTTTTAAAACCTTACGGACTTTTTTTTGCGCCCAATACCTCTACCAGTAATAGGTGTACAATAGGCGGAATGGTTGGTAATAATTCATCGGGAACAACTTCTATTAAATATGGCGTTACTCGAGATAAAGTTATAGAGCTAAAAACCATTTTAAGCGATGGTACAGAGGCTGTTTTTAAAGAATTATCAATTGGTGATTTTCATAAAAAAAGAGAAGGAGATTTATTAGAAAATAAAATTTACAATTCAGTTTATAATGAGTTGTCTAATAAAGATATCCAACAAGAAATAAAAAAACAATTCCCCAAAAATAATATCCACCGAAGAAATAACGGTTATCCTATTGATGAGCTATTGAAGTTTAAAGAATTTGGGGGTTCAACTGAAACCATAAACTTAGCAAAACTTTTAACTGGTAGCGAAGGTACTTTAGCTTTTACGACAGAAATAACTTTACAATTAGACGAGTTGCCTCCACATAAAAATATTTTAGTAGCAGCCCATTTTAATAGTATAGAAGAAAGCATGAAAGCGGTGGTTGTAGCCATGCAACATGATTTGTACACCTGTGAGTTAATGGATAAAACTATTTTAGATTGTACCAAAAATAATAGAGAACAACTAAAAAACAGGTTTTTTGTTGAGGGTGACCCCAAGGCGATATTAATGCTTGAAATTTGTACGGATAGCGAAGAAGAAGCTGAGGCATTGGCAAACAATTTAATCTCAGATTTAAAAAACAATAACTTTGGCTATGCATTTCCTAAATTATTAGGAACCCAAATAAATCAAGCTATTGAATTAAGAAAAGCTGGTTTAGGGTTATTGGGGAATATAGTGGGTGATGATAAAGCTGTCGCCTGTATAGAAGATACAGCAGTTGATGTGAAAGATCTGCCAGATTACATTTCAGAATTTTCAAAAATGATGAAAGATTTTGGTCAAAATGCTGTTTATTATGCACATGCAGGGGCAGGAGAACTGCACCTAAGGCCAATCTTAAATTTAAAAAAGCAACAAGATGTTGTGCTATTTAGAAAGATTACCACTAAAACAGCAGAACTGGTAAAAAAATACGGCGGGTCTTTTAGTGGCGAACATGGCGATGGTATTGTAAGGGCAGAGTTTATTCCGTTAATGATTGGTGAAAAAAACTATGCGCTTGTTAAACGAATAAAAAAAACATTCGATCCCAATAATATCTTTAACCAAGGAAAAATTGTTGATGCCTTTCCTATGGATAAAAGTCTTAGGTATGAAGTGGATAGAAAAGAACCTACCATTGATACTATTCAAGATTTTTCCGATAGCTTAGGAATTCTTAGAGCAACCGAAAAATGTAACGGTTCTGGCGACTGCAGAAAGCTACCTAGTGCAGGAGGCACCATGTGTCCTAGCTACAGGGCAACACTAAATGAAAAAGATACAACACGGGCAAGGGCCAATGCCTTAAGGGAGTTTTTAACAAATTCAGAAAAGAAAAATAAGTTTAACCACAAAGAATTATATGATGTTTTTGATCTGTGTTTAAGTTGTAAAGCTTGTGCTAGTGAATGTCCTAGTAATGTAGATATTGCCACATTAAAAGCAGAGTTTTTATACCAATATTACAAAGAAAATACCATCCCTTTTAGAACAAGAATTTTTGCCAATAACGTTAAGCTAAATAAGTTGGGGAGTATGATGCCTTCTGTTTCCAATTGGGCTTTAAGTACTAAAATGGCTAAAAATATTCTAGGAGTTGCCACAGAAAGAAGCATTCCTAAATTAGCAAATACAACATGTTTAAATTGGTACAAAAAAAATAAAGACAAGCTATCTGCAAAACCTAAATCACAAGGAGAGATTTATCTGTTTGTAGATGAGTTTACCAATTACTACGACGTAAATATTGGTGTTGATTGTATAGAACTTTTAACAGATTTAGGGTATAAAGTCAATATAACAGAACATCAAGAAAGTGGCCGAGGCTTTATTTCAAAAGGAATTTTAGATAAAGCCAAAAAAATAGCAAACTTTAATATAAACTTTTTTAAAGATAAAGTTTCAAAAGAAACGCCATTAGTAGGTATAGAGCCATCGGCTATTTTAACATTTAGAGACGAGTATCCAAGGTTGGCAAACAATAAAGAAGCGGCCAATACAATAGCTAAAAACACATTCACTATTGAAGAGTTTATAAAACAAGAGTTTGATAAAAACCATATAGCTCCCGAACGTTTTACAAACCGTTCTAAAACTCTAAAAATCCATGGGCACTGTCAGCAAAAGTCATTAAGTAATATGGAGTCAACATTTAAAATGCTAACCATACCTAAAAATTATAAAGCAACCATCATTAATTCAGGATGTTGTGGTATGGCAGGTTCTTTTGGTTATGAAAAAGAGCATTATAAAATAAGCATGAAAGTAGGAGAGGATACTTTATTTCCAAAAATAAGGAATGCTAATGAAGAGGTTGTTATTGTGGCCTCAGGAACCAGTTGCAGACACCAAATTAAAGACGGAACCCAAAAACAGTCAAAACACCCAGTAAGTATATTGAGGGAAGCTCTTGTATAAAAACACAAATTATATAAAAACATGCTAAAAAGTAATATAGACAAAGCCACTGGTTTTGAAAAAAGATTTGAAAACGTAGGCACCATTGTTTTTGAAAACTCAACCGAAGCCTCAAAAGCAGTAGCCCAAGAAATAGCCGATTTAATCAAAGTAAAGC
>NZ_JAFMPU010000010.1:0-148420 GCF_049132085.1 Seonamhaeicola sp. NFXS20
CTGCCTACGACATAAATATTAAAATTTTTAACAAGCTACAAAACACCATCACCGGCTGGCCAGGGGGAAAACCCAATGCCGATGATAGTAAACGTCCAGAACGTGCAGAACCAGCCAAAAAACGCGTGTTAATCTTTAGCCCACATCCTGATGATGACATTATTAGTATGGGAGGTACTTTTAAAAGATTGGTAGAACAAGGACATGAAGTACATGTAGGTTATCAAACCTCAGGCAATATAGCAGTGGCAGATGATGAAGCCTTAAGATTTGCAAGCTTTGTATGCGATTATAATGATAAGTTTGGATTTGAAAGTAAAGAAGCAGACTCTATTTACAAAAAATCATTAAAGTTTCTTAAAAACAAAAAAGCCAGTGAAATAGACATTCCAGAGGTAAGGTATATAAAAGGCCTTATTAGAAAAGGAGAAGCCCGAGCAACCTGCCACTATGTAGGATTACCAGATGCACAAATTCATTTTATGGAATTACCATTTTATGAAACTGGAAGAGTAGAGAAAAACCCTATTGGCGAAGAAGATATACAAATCACTATGGATTTGATAGAAAAAGTAAAACCCCATCAAATCTATGCAGCAGGTGATTTAAGAGACCCACATGGTACCCATAAAGTTTGTTTAGATGCTGTTTTTGAAGCGGTAAAACGCTTAAAACCCAAGAAATTTATGGACGACTGCTGGCTTTGGCTCTATAGAGGTGCATGGCAAGAATGGGGTATTGATGAAATAGAAATGGCAGTACCAATGGGTCCAGACCAAGTACTGGAAAAACGTCATGCCATATTCAAGCACCAATCGCAAAAGGATGGTGTGGTCTTTCAAGGATCCGATAGTAGAGAGTTCTGGCAACGCGCAGAAGATCGTAACCGTGAAACAGCCGATATATACCACCAATTAGGTTTAGCGCATTACGCTGCTATGGAGGCTTTTGTAAGATGGCATTATTAAACAAAAGAAGAAGATGAGTTTAATAAAATCTATATCAGGAATAAGAGGAACAATAGGAGGCAAAGTAAATGAAAACTTAACTCCAATTGATACGGTAAAGTTTGCTGCAGCTTATGGTATGTGGTTAAAAAACAATTCTACCAATAAAGATTTAACTGTTTTAATTGGTAGAGATGCTAGAATCTCTGGAAAAATGGTTAGTGATTTGGTTTGTAATACATTAATAGCTTTAGGTATTAATGTTACAGATATTGGTCTATCTACAACGCCAACCGTAGAATTGGCAGTAATAATGGATAAAGCAGATGGGGGCATTATTATTACAGCAAGTCATAACCCTAAACAATGGAATGCCTTAAAATTGTTAAATAGAAAAGGAGAATTTATAAATGCAGAATCGGGAGATGAGATTTTAAAAATAGCCAAAAATGAAGATTTCATTTTTTCTGAAGTTGACTCTTTAGGAGCATATACAAAAAAGGAAAACTACATTAGTAAGCATATTGATAAAGTTTTAGAGTTAGAGCTAGTAAATGTAGAAGCTATACAAAAAGCTAATTTTAAAGTTGTTGTAGATGCTGTTAATTCTACAGGAGGAATAGCTATACCCATGTTGCTTAAAAAATTAAGTGTTGAGTGCGTTGAGTTATATTGTAAGCCAAACGGAGATTTTCCTCATAATCCAGAGCCATTAGCAGAACATCTTTCAGATATTTCAGAGTTAGTTAAAAAGGAAAAAGCAGATTTTGGTGTTGTAGTAGATCCAGATGTTGATAGGTTAGCTATTATAAATGAAGATGGAACTATGTTTGGAGAAGAATATACTTTGGTAGCCTGCGCAGATTATGTATTAAAACATAATAAAGGAAACACAGTTTCTAACTTGTCTTCATCAAGAGCTTTAAAAGATATTACAGAAAAATATGGAGGTAATTATAGTGCAAGTGCTGTAGGAGAAGTTAATGTAGTTAAACAAATGAAGTCTACAAATGCTGTGATTGGTGGAGAAGGGAATGGAGGAATTATTTATCCAGAATCACATTACGGTAGAGATTCTTTGGTTGGCTTAGGTTTATTTCTATCCCTTTTAGCAACTTCAACTAAATCTTGCAAACAATTAAGAGCAGGTTATCCAACTTATTTTATGAGTAAAAATAAAATTGAATTAAATCCTGAAGTTAATGTTGATTTAATTTTAAACAATATTGCTAAAAATTATGCAAAAGAAGAAGTGAGCTGTGTAGATGGAGTTAAAATTAATTTTGAAAAAGAATGGGTTCATTTAAGAAAATCAAATACAGAACCAATTATTAGAATTTATACAGAGAGTACCTCACAATTTAAAGCAGATGCATTAGCAAAAAAAATTATTAATGAAATCAAGTTTAATATTCTTTAAGACCAATTTTAAAATGTTAACTCATAAAAACATGAATTGTAACACATGTATTTTTACATTAAAAATGAGTTATTTTCAATGATTTTGTTAATTTTTTGTGCTCGATAACATTTTTTTATGTGTTCGAGCACATTTTTTTGGTTTTTTCATTGTTTATTTGATAAAATCATATATATTAGCTAAAGAAATAAATAATAAAAGCATATTTTTATTAGATAGTAATTTACTGGTAACTCTCTGTTTTATAGTGTGTAATCGAGTTTTTTAAGCACTCAAAAATAATTGCCTAATACTAAAAAAATAATTAACCTGCTTACAAAAAAAACATTAAAAAGTAAATGTTTTTATAATAAAAGTCTTAATGCTTTAAGTGGGTGTTATTTGACTAAATGTTCTAGAAAGCGTATTCCGAAGTAGAAGTAAATTGATACTTAGAGACGCGAATTTAATATTAAAACTAATGACAAAATAAATCTAATTACTGTTACTAAAAAAACCGAAAAATGTTGTGGCATTCTTCGGCTTTAATACAGTGATTTTAATTCTATTCTAATTCTAACTAAATCACAAACAAAACTATGAAAAAAATCAAAACACTGCTCAATGTAAAGAGTAATGAATTAAGGTTTGATTTAAAAAAGAAGCTAACTATGTTAGTCTTTATAGTTTCTTTTATTCAAATTAATGCGGAAACGCATTCACTAAATTTTAATAGCTCTTTAGAAGCTAATATTAAGAACGAACAACAGATTACTATTACCGGTGTGGTAACCGATGAAAGTGGTGTGCCATTACCTGGAGCTTCAGTTGTTGTAAAAGGTACCAGTAAAGGTGTTGCTACAGATTTTGATGGAAACTACAGTATTACATTAGCAGAAGAAAAATCAACTTTGGTTTTTTCGTTTCTTGGTTTTGTTACCCAAGAAGTTGTAGTAGGTAGAGAAACAATAATAAATGTTAAATTAATTACAGATAATAACAGTTTAGATGAAGTTGTTGTTGTTGGTTATGGTTCTCAAAGAAAACGAGATTTAGTTGGAGCTATTTCTCAAGTTAAAACAGACGATTTAATATTGTCAGAAGCCGCCTCTATAGGACATGTTTTACAAGGAAAAGCAGCAGGTTTACAAGTTACTCAAAACAGTGCGCAACCTGGTGGAGGTATAGATATATACGTTCGTGGTGCTGCGTCTGTAAACGGAAGTAATTCTCCTTTAATTATTGTAGATGGTTTCCCTTTAACAGAATTTAATGAGCCTGATGATGGTAACAGATTTAGTGGTGGTACTCAAGGAATTTTAAATTCTTTTAATCCTAATGATATTGAATCTATTGAGGTTTTAAAAGACGCCAGTTCTTCTGCTATTTACGGACTTAGAGCAGCAAACGGGGTAATTATTATTACAACTAAAAAAGGAAAAGCGGGTAAAATTAATGTAGATTATTCTACTTCAACTTCTTTTCAGAGTTATGAAGATAATTACAAGGTTTTAAACGCTTCTGAATATATGAAGTTAAGAAATGAGGCTGCTTATGAAAATTGGGCATTTTTAAATAGAGTAACGCCCTATGCTAGCGGAGTAGAAAGTAGTAGAACCTTAGAAGAAGCTGTTGCAAACCCTGTTAACGGCGTTGCTTTTTCTAGATACTATTCTGATGATCAAATAAACAACGCAGGTAAAGGTACAGATTGGCTTGATTTAGTAACAAGAAGTGGGAGCATAAAACAACATAATTTATCAATAAATGGAGGTACAGAAAGTACACGATATTATTTGTCTGGAAATTTATATGAACATCAAGGAGTTCTAAAAAATTCTGAATTTGAAAGAGCTTCTTTTAGATTAAATTTAGATCAAAAAATTAATGATTTCATTAATGTAGGTCTTACGTTTACTAAAAGTACAATTAACAATGATAATACTCAGTTAGGAGGACAAGCTTATGAAAACTCAGGTATAATTAGATCTGCAATACAAACCACTCCGCTTATTGATGCCATTGATGAGTATGGAAATTATCCTATTAATCCAGATAATGCCACAACATCTAACCCAGCTTCAATGCTTACAATTACAGATGAAGGAAAAACCGATAGAACACTTGCTAACTTTTATTTAGAAATAAAACCTATTGAAGGTTTAGTGGCAAGACTATCTGGAGGTATAGATCAAGGAGTGAGTAATAGATATACTTATTTACCTAGAACAACTCTATGGGGAGAATTAGAAAACGGTAGAGCTTCAATAGCTAACTCAACACAAAATGATAAGTTAATAGATTTTACATTAACATACAACACAGAGTTTAATAAGTCTCATAAATTAACTGCTATGGTGGGAGCTTCTTATCAAAATAATGAAGATACTCAAGAGTCTATGCAAAATAATGATTTCATTACAGATGCTTTCCTATGGAATAGTATGAATTCTGCAGCAGGTGTAGCCAGTATTTCTTCATTTAAAAGCAAAAATGAACTTGCATCTGTTTTTGGAAGAATAAACTATGTTTATAAAGATAGGTATTTATTAACGGCTACAGTTCGTAGAGATGGCTCTGGTAAGTTTTTTAAAGAAAATCAATATGAAATTTTTCCTTCTATTGCTTTAGGATGGAATATTGCCGAAGAACCATTTATGGAAAATATTAGCAATGTTGTATCTCAATTTAAATTAAGAGCAGGATATGGAGAAGTTGGTAACCAAGAAATTCCAGCTAATGCAAAAGACGCTTTAATAGCTGTTAATGCATGGTTAAATCCAGATGAATCTATATTAACAGGGGTGCTTTATGACAGAATAGCTAACCCTAATTTAAGATGGGAAACTACAAAAGAAACTAATATTGGTTTAGATTTTGGATTCTTTAATAACAGAGTATCTGGTTCTATAGAGTATTTTAATAGAGAAATATCAGATCTTTTAGATGTACAAGACCTTAATTCATATCATGTAATACCTACGGTAGATGCCAATATAGGTTCAACACAAAGTAGGGGGCTAGAATTAACACTTAATTCTGTTAATATTCGCACTAAAAACTTTTCATGGAGAAGTACATTAACCTATTCTACATATAATGATAAATGGTTAGAAAGAGCACCAGACTGGAAACCTGCTGTATATGAAAAGGTAGATGACCCTATTCGTGCAAATTACAGCTACTTATCTGATGGTATAATGCAAATAGGAGAAGTGGTGCCTGCGCAACCAGATTTATTCCCTGGTCAAATAAAAATTAAAGATGTTAATGGTTTTGTTAGAGATGCAAGCGGAAACCCTGTAGTTGATGAAAATGGAGTTTTTCAGCGTACAGGAGAACCAGACGGACAGATAGATATAGCAGATACTGTATTATTAGGTAGTTCAGATCCAGATTTTATTGCTGGTTTTACTAATGTATTCACTTATAAAAATTTACAACTAAACTTCCATTTTAATGGTATGTTTGGTAGAGAAATTATAGATGCTACAGATGTTGCTTATGGGGTATCTGCAGATGGTGTTGCTGTTCAAGGTAATAATGCATTAGTTAGTATACTAAACAGATGGACTCCAGACAATCCTTCAACTACAAGACCAGGGTCTCACTATGGATATTCAAACTATGGTTCTGGAGATTTCTTTTATCAAGATGCTTGGTTTATTCGTCTGCAAAATATATCACTTACATATCAATTTCCAAAAAATGCATTTGGTAAAAATTCATCAACTAGTGCAGCATTAAGAATAGGCGCACAAAATCTTTTTGTAATAACACCTTATGATGGTGCAGACCCAGAAACAAATGGTTATGACCCAGATGTAGTTTCAACAGGTGGAGATCCAACAAACTTAGTAGCTTCTTACCCTAACGTAAAAACCTTTACAGTAGGTTTAGATTTAAAATTTTAATAAAAAAATAATATGATTATGAAAAATCTTAAATTATTTCTGATAGGGTTAACTATAGTCCTATCAAATGGATGTAGTCCAGAACTTGAGTCTGTAAATTATGATGAAATAAACCCCGCTATATTTCCACAATCAGAAGATGATGTACAAGCTTTAGTTGCAGCAGCATACTACCCTTTAAGAGGTGCTTGGTGGGATGGTTTTCACACTACTTCAGAACGAGGCGTTATGTTTATTAATGATGCTACAACTGAAATTTTAATGGGAGATTATGGTGTGCAATTATACGCTACTTACCATAGTTATGAGCCTATACATGAAAGTGTAACTCGTTTTTATGATGATTTTTACAATAAAATTAGTGCCAATACATTAAGTATAGATTTAATAGAAAACTCTTCAGTTAATGATAATGTAAAAAAGTTAGGTATAGCAGAAATTAAATGCGCAAGAGCATTGTTAAGCTATGAACTTTTTGATATGTATGGGCCACTAGTTGTAGCTCCATTAGAATTGCTTCAAAACCCATTAGAAGAAGTTCCTTTAGCAAGACTAACTAACGATGAAATGGTAAGTTTTATTGAGCAAGATTTACTTGATGCAGCAGAAGATTTATTACCCCCTTCTGAAACTAATTATGGAAGATTTAGTCAAGGTATGGCAAGAATGCTATTAATTAGATTGTATTTACACCAAAAAAGATGGGCAGATGTAGAAGAACAAGCAAACTTAATAATGGAAATGAATTACTATGAGTTAGAAGATGATTACGTAGGCTTATGGGATGTACAAGCACCTGTAGATAGTAAAGAAGTTATGTGGGCAATACCTGCAGACTATGCTGGTACAAGTGAAAACCAATGGCAACTAATGGTCTTACCTAGTAATTATCCAGACAAAGGAGGATGGGGTACCATACAAAGTTCTTGGAAATTTTATGACTCTTTTGAAGCTAATGATATTAGAAAAACAAACCTTATTGCAGAATATGTGGGTACCGATGGGGTAACTTATAATAGAAATAACCCAGGTACAAATATGCAATACGGACCTATACCTCTAAAAATAGCAGAAGACGTTGCAAGAACAACAGGTATAACAACGGTAGATATTATTGTTTACAGATATGCAGATGTACTATTATCAAAAGCTGAAGCTATAGCTAATAAACTAGGAGCACCTACACAAGAAGCTATAGACTTAGTTAATATTGTTAGAGAAAGAGCTGGTTTAGATGATATTTTATTAACTGATTATGCTGATATCGATTCATTTAACACCATGATTCTTTTAGAAAGATCTCATGAATATTGGTGCGAAAATGGGCAATACCGTTCAGATTTAATTAGACATGGTAAGTTTAGCGAATATAACTTAGAACTTACAGGTTCTGCTAGTGAAACAGCATCTCATAAAGTAGTATATCCTTTTTCTTTAGAAAGAATAAGCGAGGGTAAAGGTGAGTTTTTACAAAACCCAGATTATAATTAATTGAGTTTGGTTTAGGAGAAAGGGTTGTAGTAACCTTTAAAAACATATTACAGCCCTTTAATTAATCATAATTTAAAAATAAAATTACAGATAAATGGATTCAAGGAGGAGTTTTATTAAAAAAACAGCCATAGTAGGAGCAGGAATTTCAGTACTTCCAGGTTTCACTTTTGGGTCAACCAAAAATAATAGTTCTCAAAAACTTAAAATAGGAATGATAGGTGTGGGGCTAAGAGGCACTAACCATTTAAATAATCTTTTATTAAGAGATGATGTTTTAATAACTGCTATTTGCGATATAGACCCAAACAGAATTAATATAGCGGTTGATATGATTACAAAAAGTGGTCAAAAAAAACCTTTAGTTTTTGGTAAAAACAATTATGATTACAGAAACCTTTTAGATTTAGAAAATGTTGATGCAGTAGTAATTTCAACACCATGGCTATGGCATACTTTAATGGCAAAAGATACTATGAAAGCTGGTAAATATACGGGCTTAGAAGTATCTGCCGCAAACACCATGGAAGAGTGTTGGGATTTAGTAAACACACATGAGCAAACAGGAACACATTTAATGATTCTTGAAAATGTAAACTACCGCAGAGATATTATGGCAGTTTTAAACATGGTAAGACAAAATGTTTTTGGGGAGCTATTACACTTTAGATGTGGTTATCAACACGATTTAAGACACGTAAAGTTTAATGATGGTAAAACAGCTTATGGTAAAGGAGTTGAATTTGGAGAGAAAGGAATTTCAGAATCTGTTTGGAGAACTCAGCATTCACTATTAAGAAATGCAGATGTATACCCAACACACGGGGTAGGACCTATTGCAGCCATGTGTAATATTAACAGAGGTAATAGATTTATGTCTATAACATCAAATGCAACCAAAGCTGTTGGCTTACATAATTATATAGTTAAACACGGCGGTGAAAATCATCCTAATGCAAAATTGAAATTCAAATTAGGAGATATAATAACATCTACTATAGAAACAGCAAACGGAGAAACCATCATAGTTACACATGATACAAACTCTCCTAGACCTTATTCTTTAGGCTTTAGGGTTCAAGGGGCAAATGGTTTATGGGAAGTTGATGGAAACAGAATGCATATTGATGGTATAACAGAAGCTCATAAATGGGATGATGCAGATAATTGGCTTAAAAAATATGACCATCCATTATGGCAAAAGTACGGAGAACATGCTAACGGAGCAGGACATGGAGGAATGGACTTTTTTGTAATTCACGCCTTTGTTGAGTCTGCTAAACAAAATATAGCGCCACCTATGGATGCTTATGATGCCGCTGCGTGGAGTGCTATAACTCCTTTATCGGAAGCTTCTATTGAAAATAATGGCGAACCTCAAGATTTTCCAGACTTTACAAGAGGCAATTGGGTAAAAAGAAAACCGTATGAGTGGATTAAAGACACTTACTAATAAAAAATACTATGGAAAAAAGAGTTTTAATTTTGGCGTTTCTTTTTATAATCATTAGCTGTAGTTCTAGCTCAAACTCAGACGATGATAATACTATAGATGATGTTACTGTAAATGAAATAACATATACCGCGTCGTTAGAAGTTATATCAAATCCTGAGCGAGGATTTATGCATAGTTGGAGTGTTAATTCTGAAGGAACACCATTAAATTTGGTTACTCTTAATAGTTTAAAAAATGAGAATGTAACTATTATTTTACGTCTTTACTATTTAGAGGCTTTTAAAGATTCAGATTTAAGTACTGCCCAATTAGATTTAATAAAAACAGATTTTGAAAGATTAAGAGAGGCAGGAATAAAATGTATACTTCGTTTTGCTTATAACGATGATCAAAGTGAAACAGATGCTCCTCTTAATATCATTCAAACTCATTTAGATCAATTAAAACCAATTTTTCAAGATAATGCAGATGTAATTGCTTTTGTGCAAGCTGGTTTTATTGGTTCTTGGGGTGAATGGCATACTACAACAAACAATTTAACAACAACCGAAAATAAAAAAGCTGTTGTAAATAAATTGTTAGAAGTTTTACCAGAAGAAATAAAAATTCAATTAAGAACACCATTGTACAAACAAGAGGTTTTTGATTATACTACGGCAATAGATGCTAGTGTAGGTTATGGTAGTTCAGATATTGCTCGTGTAGGATTTCATAACGATTGCTTTTTAGCTAGTCCAGATGATTATGGTACCTATCAAAATGTAACTATAGAGAAAAGTTTTATAAGCAATGAAGCTCTTTTTGTGCCAACAGGAGGAGAAACTTGCCCTCCAAGTGGCATACCTACAGCTAGTTGTGCTACTGCAGATACAGAAATGGCTTTACTAAAATGGACGTATTTAAATTTAGATTGGTATGGGCCTGTATTAAATGTATGGAGAGACAACAGTTGTTTTGATGATTTTCAAAGAGAACTTGGTTATAGGCTTTTACTAAAAAGCGCATCATTACAATATGAAGCTAACAGTAATGAAAATTTTGAATTAAATCTAGTTGTAGATAATGCAGGTTTTGCACCAGTATATAACAAAAAGAATGCTTTTTTAATTTTTAAATCAACTACAGGAGAAACTACTTATAAAAAAGCCCTAGATTTTGATGTAAGAAAAGTAATTCCAGCGGTAAATTATGAACTAAACGAGTCTGTTAGCCTATCAGGAATTCCGGCAGGAGAATACAACTTGTTTTTAAAAATTGAAGATAGCCATGAAACATTGGCTAATAGACCAGAATATTCCATTCAATTAGCCAACAGTAATGTTTGGGATTCAATAGAAGGCTACAATAAATTATCACACACATTAACTATAAATTAAAACTAATTAACAATCGCTAAAACAATATAATCATGAAAAAACTAAAACTTTTCTATTTCATCATTGCTGTGTCACTATTTATAAGTTGTGACTCAGATGGTGATATTACAGGATCAGACCCAGGAGACATCGTGGTAGATTTTACATTTACCAATGATGGTAACTTATTTACCTTTACAAATCTATCTCAAAACGCTACAAGTTATAGATGGGATTTTGGAGATTTATATTTTTACTGTGAAAAGGAAAATCCATCTTACAGATATACAAAAGCAGGAGGAGAAATTCAAGTTACTTTAACAGCAATGAATGATGCTGGTAATGAGGCTTATATAACAAAAACTATTACAGCTCCTGAGGTTTTAAATATAGATATAGAAATTGATGGTAGTTTTGATGATTGGGCAGATTTAGATTATTTATACGAAGAACCAAACGGTATATCTATGCAAAAAATTAAAATGTGGGGTGGCGGAGATAACATTAATATTTACATAGAAGGTACTACTACTATGCAGATGGAATTAATAGATATGTATATAAATTCTGATGGAGATTCAAGCACAGGGCTTTTAAGTTGGCAATGGCCAGAAGGATCTGGTGCAGATTATTTGTTTGAAGGTCCTGCTTTAACAGGTTCATGGGGGGCGTTTTATGAACATGCTGATCCCAACGGAGGTTGGGCTTGGAACTGGTTAGCCGGTTCTGGTGCTAATTTTATTGCTTCAGGAATTGTTAGCATTGATGCCGAAACTAATGCTATAGAAATTAGTATACCAAAAACACAATTTGGTTCATTAGGTAGTACAATAAGTTTAGCCATTACAGAATTAACTATTGGTTGGGCAGGAGTAGCTAGTTTTCCAGAAGTAACAGGCACTAGTAGTTTTGTAACCTACGAATTACCTGTAGAGTCATCTGGTTTTTGTGAGTAGTACATAATTGTCAATAAATTTTATGCAACATACAATGAGGCACTTCATAATGGAGTAGAATATAGCCTTTAAGTTATTACACCCATAAACAAAATATTAATTAAACTTTATGAATAAAGTTATATTACTAAACAATAGGCTACTTTCAATAGATGTGCTAAGAGGTTTTGATATGCTCATGATTATTTTTGCAGATCGTTTTTTTGCACACCTTCATGAAGCTGCTCAAACAAAAACTTCAGGCTTTTTTGCCACTCAATTTGAGCATCCTGAATGGTTTGGTTTTCATTTCTATGATATTATTATGCCTCTTTTTCTCTTTTTAGTTGGAGTTGTTATTCCGTTTTCAATGGAAAGGCGTGTTAAAGAAATAGATAATAAATCAAAATTATACCCACATTTAGTTAAACGTTTTATAATCTTATTCATTTTAGGTTGGGTAGTTCAAGGTAATTTATTAGCCTTAGATATTAATAAATTTAAAATATTTAGCAATACACTACAGGCCATTGCAGTGGGGTATTTCTTCTCATGTGTAGCCTATATTCATTTAAACAAAAAAGCTAGATATTTCTTGTTTATAGTTTGTTTACTAATTTATGGATTGTTATTAGAGTTTGCTAACGTACCCGGAATAGGTAATAGTGAGTTGTTACCCGATAAAAATATAGCTTTATATATAGACCATTATGTTTTTGGACGTTTTGATGATGGTTACCAATATACCTGGTTATTATCTGGTTTTGGTTTTATAGCTACTACACTTTCTGGTTTGTTTACAGGAGAAATGTTACGTTCTAAACAACCAAGACAAAAAATAGCACAAAATATACTTTTAATAGGCTTAGCGTTCATAGTAATTGGGTTAATTTTAAATATATTTCATCCAAGCGTAAAGAAAATATGGAATAGCACTTTTGTACTTTTATCTTCTGGTATATGCATGCTATTAATGGCAACATTTTATTGGATTATAGATGTAAAAGGTTATGTTAAATGGGGCGTTCCTTTAAAAATTATAGGTATTAATGCTATTACAGCTTATGTAATTTCACATGTAATAGATTTTCCTGAAGTTGCTAAATACCTACTATTTGGTTTTGAACAATATTTAGGTGCTTATTACAACGCTTTTGCTACCGTAGGAGGATTTGGACTCATTTATTTATTACTATGGTATATGCATAGAAACAAAACATATATAAAAATTTAGAGATTATTATAGGTGTTTCGTTAATAAACAATAACCAAAAAGAGTTATAATTTAAAACTAAATATATTTTAGTTATATAAGGTAATTAAACAATAATTGTGAAAAATAAATTAATACACATATGCTATTTACTTTTAGTATTAGCATCTTGCTCAGAATATAAACAACAAACTGTTGAAGTTTTTTATGAAAATGATATAGATGAGTTTATAAATCCAGAACGAGGGTTTTATAGACCATTTGGTACCAATGCAAGTAATTTTGTACCATTAAATGCAGATACCTTACTTAAATTAAGAACACTAATGCCAGCTGCCGGAGGTTTTAAGGTTGCAAGTTCTCTAACTTATAGATCATACCAACTAGATATTTTTAAAGATAAATTAATATCTAATAAAACATTAAGTGCAATTCAAACAGATATGGATATTATCCGTAAAGTTGGTAATAAAATTGTTTTAAGATTTTCATATAGTAACACTTGCTGTGACCCACCGTTTAAAGACGCTCCTAAATCAATTATTTTAGAGCATTTAAACCAATTAAAACCAATTTTAGAACAAAACAAAGATGTTATAGCAGTAGTGCAAATGGGCCTTATAGGTCCCTGGGGAGAGCAGTATTATTCAGATTTTTTTGGAGATTTAGAACATGGCCCAGTTACAGATAAAAACTGGTTAGATAGAGCAGAAGTTATAAATAAATTACTAGAAGTTGTTCCAAAATCTAGAATGATACAAGTACGTGCGCCTTATTATAAACTAAGATATCTTGATGGAAAAAATGCACATCCAGAGCAAGCAAAAGCAATAACAAAAGCAGAAGCCTTTAATGAATCGCCAATAGCTAGAATTGCACATCATAACGATTGTATTTTAGCTAATTATGATGATTATTGGACATACAACTCGTTTCATGAATGGCCAGCAGTAAGTGATACATTGAACTTAAAAGAATATATAGCTTCAGAAACTAAGTTTCTTGTTTTTGGCGGAGAAACATGTCCTGGAGGTGAAAATGGAGAAGATGTATATAGTCCTTATAACGACTGTGATTCTGAAGGTGGCGGTGCACAACAATATTTAAAACGTTTTCATACCTCATTTTTAAACACATCATGGTCTGGAGCCGTAAATGGCGATTGGGCCAATAAATGTATAGATGAAATAAAAAGAAATTTAGGGTATAGGTTTGCATTAAAAAGAGGTATTTTTCCAACTAAAATAAAAAACGGTACAGCGCTTAATTTAGAATTAGATATTCTTAATGAAGGTTATGCATCTACATATAATTACAGGTTTGTAGAATTAGTTCTAAGAAATAAAGCTAGTAAAAAAGTATATAAAACTAAAATAGATTGCGATCCTAGATATTGGTTTACAGATGAGTTGCAAACAATTAAATTAGCTGTACAGTGGCCAGAAACCATAATTAAAGGAAACTATGAGCTTTTTATAAATTTACCAGATCCAGACCCTAAAATTTATAATCGTCCAGAATATGCCATTAGATTAGCAGGAAAATTAAACTCAAAATCAGTATGGGATTCATCAACAGGTTGGAACCTTTTATTTTCTAACATTAAGGTTGAATAAATTACAATTTTGATTTAGTTGAAAAGTATTTTCAAATCCAATCAAAAATCACTTATTCAAATTTCTGAACAAAATATTGAACTGATTAAAACACAAAATGAAAAATCTGTTATTATTAATTCTAATTAATGTTTGTTTACTCACATCATGTGGGGGTGAAAACAAAAATACCATTGAAGAGGTTATAGATACAACAGATTCAATTCTAAATAAAGGAGGAGTCACCAAGATTACTAAGGTTCAGCCTATGACGGGTATAGTTGTTTGGGATGGAAACCCTAATGCAAACTCAGGAGCGCATACCTTAGAATTTTCATACATGCTTTTTGATGAGATAGTTTCAGAAAAAGGAGTATATAATTGGCAGGTAGTAGATGATAAATTAAATGCTATAGCCTCAAGAAATCATCAAGCCATTCTTCGTTTTAGGTATGCATATGTTGGTAAAACCACATCGGTTCCAAGTTATATAAAAGAATTGCCAGATTATGAAGAAACAAAAGGAATAAGTGAAAACAAAGAAACCTGGTTTCCAGATTGGTCTCACCAAGAATTAAAAGATTTTACATTAGAGTTTTATGAAAAATTTGCCCAACGTTATGACGATGATAACAGACTTGCATTTTTACAAGTAGGGTTTGGGCTATGGGGAGAATATCATATTTATGACGGCCCTTTTGAATTAGGAAAAACATTTCCATCAAAAGAATTTCAAACCTCTTTTTTAACTAAAATGGATAGTTTTTTTGTTAATTTAAAATGGTCTATTTCTATTGATGTTGAAGATGGTAATGTTACGCCTTTTAGAAGTAATGAATCTTTATTAAACCTTTCTTTTGGGCTATTTGATGATTCTTTTATGAGTAAAGAACATAAGAGTTTTAATGAGCAACGTTTTAAGTTCTTAGAGTTAAACACCAGATATCAAAAGGCACCTATTGGGGGAGAGTTTAATTATTACACTCAATACGATCAAGAAAATGTATTGTCGCCTTCTGGACCCTATGGAGAATCCTATGAATCATTTGCTAAACGCTTTTTTGTTTCATACATGATTGGTAATGACCAATATAAGTATCAAACCAAAGAACGTATAAAAGAAGCAAGTATAAGTTCAGGTTATAAATTTGAAGTTATAAAGTTTGAAAAAGTTAATGGCAAATCCTTATTAACAGTTAAAAATATTGGTTGTGCTCCAATTTATTATGATGCTTATTTTTCTATAAACGGTAATAAATCTACTAAATCTTTAAAAACCTTAATGCCTAATCAAGAAAGCGTTTTTACCATAAATTATGATGGCAATGAAGATTTAATAATAATATGCGATAAACTTTTAAGTGAACAAACAATAGATTTTATAAGGTCTTTTTAATTAAAAGAGTAATCTCACCACCATCCGTCACTGCGAGGAGGTAACGACGAAGCAGTCTCATTAATGTGTAGCCTAAACGATTTAGAGATTGCTTCAGCCTATCGGCTTCGCAATGACGCCATCCGTCACTGCGAGGAGGTAACGACGAAGCAGTCTCATTAATATATAGCCTAAATAATTTAGAGATTGCTTCACTACAGCTTGTCTTGAGCGATAGACGAAAGATTCGCAATGACGCTCAATACCAACGTCATTACGAGGATCACAGCGACGAAGTAATCTCACCACCATCCGTCACTGCGAGGAACGAAGCAGTCTCATTAATGTATAGCCTAAACGATTTAGAGATTGCTTCACTGCGTTCGCAATGACGTGATGAGATTGCCACAGCCTATTGGCTTCGCAATGACGCCATCCGTCACTGCGAGGAGGTAACGACGAAGTAATCTCTTTGGGACTTAGAGATTATCATGTTATACAAGCAACAATGATTATATTATTACAATGTCAAAATTTAGTATTTTAGAAATATGAATAAGTCGTATGTCTATTTCATGGCTAATAAGAATAATACCACTATTTACATAGGAGTGACCAGTAACTTGGTTAAGCGTGTTTATGAACATAAAACAAAGAAGTTTAAGGGATTTACAGCTAAATATAATTGTAATAAGCTTGTGTATTATGAAGAGTTCACAGATATTAATCAGGCAATAGCAAGAGAAAAACAGCTAAAAGCAGGAAATAGAAAGCGAAAAGAAGCGCTTATTAATGCTGTTAATCTAGATTGGAAAGATTTATCTGAGGGGTGGTTGTTTTATTTTGATAATTAATCGTCATGAAGAGGAAGCACTCCTTTCCGTCACTGCGAGGAGCGCAGCGACGAAGTAATCTCACCACCATCCGTCACTGCGAGGAGGTAACGACGAAGCAGTCTCTTTAATTATAGCCTAAACGATTTAGAGATTGCTTCACTACAGCTTGTCTTGAGCCTCGTCGAAAGATTCGCAATGACGCTCAATACCAACGTCATTACGAGGAGCACAGCGACGAAGTAATCTTTCTATTGATTAGCCAAGAGATTGCTTCACTGCGTTCGCAATGACGTGATGAGATTGCTTCAGCCTATTGGCTTCGCAATGACGCCATCCGTCACTGCGAGGAGGTAACGACGAAGCAGTCTCTTTAATTATAGTCTAAATGATTTAGAGATTGCTTCACTGCGTTCGCAATGACGTGATGAGATTGCTTCACTACAGCTTGTCTTGAGCCTCGTCGAAAGATTCTCAATAACTAGGGAGTAGTTATCTCCCACCTTTCTCCCACAAAAATCCATTTTAAAAAAATAAACCCTTAGCTGAGACGAACAATCCTCGAACAAAACTCGAACAAAACCCCTAAAATTTGCTAAAAATAGGTCAATAGTAGTCAATAGATGTCAATAGTAGTCAATAGTGGTCAATAGATGTCAATTGATGTCAATTGATGTCAAAACATGTCAATAGTAGTCAATAGGTGTCAATAGCAGTCAATACGTGTCATAATTTGGATAATACTTTTAAGGCGTTATATCTTGGGGGCATTATTAACCCCAAAAACCATGAACTTATGGCAACTTTTGAAAAAGGCATTTTAGGAGGCTTTTCTGGTAAAGTGGGCAATGTTGTTGGCGCACGCTGGAGAGGCAAAAATGTTATGCGTAGTGTACCACAACGTGGTAACTATGTTCCAACCGAAGCACAACTGTTACAACGCGAGCGTTTTAAAACAGTAGTTGATTTTTTAACACCTATTAAGAGTATATTGAGTCACTATTTTGGCAAATCACAAGGCGATAAGTCTACGTACAATTTGGCTACGTCGTACCATCTTAAAAATGCCTTGGTAGAGACCCCCGAAGGGTTTGTTATAGATTACCAAAAAGTACTTATTAGCAAAGGCGATTTAAGAGATATAGACTCGCCAACAGTTACGGCTGCAGCTAATCAAGTTATAAACCTAAGTTGGGTGGATAATAGCGGACAAGGTAATGCCAGTGCTACAGACCAGTTGGTAGTGGTGTTTTATGCGCCAACTTTACAGTTGTTTCAAACCTATGAGCAAATTGCTTCTAGAGAAGATGAAAGTGCACAAGTAACTTTACCTGCTTTTCTTTCGGGAATAGATGTACAAACTTGGGCTACTTTTGTAAGCAATACCAATGCCGCTATAAGCAATTATTTAGGAGAGCTTACTGTAAGTTAAAGCATATTACGTAACAGTTAGCCAATAAGTGCCAGTTATTATAAAGTGTTTACACGGTATAATGATTGGCATTTTTTATGTATAATACTAGTTTTAGGGAGAATTATAAGACCTAACTGCCAGAATTAAGGTTTTTTAAAGCCTTGTTAAGTAGCATTTTGTTAATTAAGCTCTTAGGATAAACAACGGTGCCACCTAATTTATAGGCAGGAATGAGCTTTTTTACCCTTAAACGGTACACACTACTCTTGCTTATGTTAAGGTGTTTCATAACATCTTCTGTAGTTAGCCATTCTTCGTCTTTTGCAATGTTACCATCAATAAGTGAGGTTTTAGATTCATTAAAAAATGGTTTGGGTTCATTTTTTTTTGAAGTGTTCATGTTTCATAAAAATTTATAATTTTCAGATTTATGCTTTAAAAGTACATTTTTGTATGAAAATTTTCAAGTGTGTAGGAGGTAAACTACGATATGTTATATTGATTTATTTTTAAGTAACGGCATAATAAAGGCCGTTTTTTTAATACATTCTTAAAAAAAAATAGAAGGAATACCCCATAGTTCTTATTTAAAACCTCATAAAAAGAATTAGTTCTAATTTATAATATAGTACTTTTAATATAAGGCTTATGCCTAACTTTGTCTTGTATTTATAAATTGATTTTTTAAATGAAACTATATATCAAGTGATGTTTTTGTGTTAATATTTTATTCTAAAAAAAACAACAAAAGCGATTAAGAATACAATTTATCATTAAGATTATACAGTTCAGTTAATTAATATTCTTTAAAGTTTCAACTTGCTAGATATTTGCCTTATAAAAGAAAAACAAAACTATTAATAATATAATTTATGAAAACTAAACTCATTATAAGGCTAGCGTTATTAATTGGTACTATAGTTTCTATGTTTTTTGTACCATGGATTTTAGTAAAAGCATGGATTTTACCACTACCAAACACGGTTCAAGAACAAGTAGATGAAGCTGTAAATCATGGTTTTGAAGGAGTGATTGTATATGTAGACCAGGCAGGGAAAGAACCGCAGTATTACGGTGCTGGTTGGCATAATAGAGAATTAAAAATTCATGCTAACCCCCAGGCTTTATTTAAAATAGCCAGTATTAGTAAGTTATATGATGCTGTGGCTGTAACTAAATTGGTAAGTGAGGGGCGTCTTTCATTAGATAAAACAATAGCCGATTATTTACCAGAGCTCTCTAATAAAATTGAAAATGCAGACAAAATCACTCTAAGATTAATGATACAGCATAAAAGTGGTATCCCTAATTTTACAGATGCTCCAAACTTTTGGGCATCGCCTACAGAATCTTTTGAAGAAAGTCTAGCCTTAATTGAAGGGAAACCCGCAAACTTTGAACCTGGTGAAGACTATGAATATTGTAATACCAATTACTTGTTAATTAATAAGATTATGGATAATGTTTTGGGTTATAGTAATTTTAAATTCATACAAGAAGCAATTTTAAATCCGTTAAACCTTAAAAACACTTTTAGTTCGCTTAAGCAAGTTGACATAAACCATGTAATGAGTGGTTACCATGTAGGATACCCGCATGATTTAAAAACAAACGATTATGGTATGCATGCTACGGCAGAAGATGTGGGAACATTTTTGAGAGCATTGAACAACGGAACATTATTTAAAAACAAAGAGCAAGAAATTTATGCTTCTATTTATGAGTATGAACATTCAGGTTGGGTTCCAGGATACCAAAGTTTTGCAAAATATTATAAAGATATTGACGCTGTGGTTGTTCATTTTTATAGTACAACAGACCCCAAATTACTCAATTGGAACTTGTCTGAAATAATAAATAATAGAATTTATAAAATTATTAAAAACCAGAATACTCAATAACCAACTTAAAAACACATTATAATAAAATGAAAAATACTCTAGTAGGCTTACTTACAAGGCTAATTCTAATTATGGTTTTTTTAGCTTCATGCGCTACAGATGATGGTAGTTTACATACTGATATTTATTTAGAAATACCCGATGCTAGTTTTGAAGCTATATTAATACATCAAGGCATAGATACAGATGGAGAGCTTAATAAACAAATGCTTAAAGCAGATGCTAATAACATTGAAGTATTAGATTTGGCTACTTTAGAGTATGGAGCTATTGCTGATTTGTCTGGTATAGAAGGCTTTGTAAGTTTAAAAAAGTTAGTAGCCAACCAACACGATATAGAGCAGATTGATTTGAGTTTTAATAAGCTTTTAGACTCAGTATATCTTGCAGGAAATAATATATCAAGTATTAATGTAAGTAATAATACTAATTTAGAACTGTTAGATGTATCGGCTAATGAACTTGTATCTGTTAAAGGCTTAACAGATTTACAAAAGCTAAAGATATTGAATTTATCTTTTAATTACCTTGAAGCGATAAGCCTTAATAACCCATTATTAGAAATTTTGCATATAAGCAATAATGATTTAACATCACTTAATATTACAGAAGCTGTAAGTCTTAAAAATCTGTTATTAACTACAAATAAGCTCTACAATATAGATGTTTCTTCAAATATCAATTTAGAAACCTTGTTAGTATCAGATAATCAATTAGAAAACATAGATATTGCAGAGAATAGTAGCTTAACCCATTTGTATATAACCAGTAATTTACTAACAAATTTAGATGTTAGTAGTAATAGCAACCTTGTAGATTTAAAAGTAGATAGAAACCCCCATTTAAGTTGTATTAAAATAGATAGTAATCAAGATATACCAATGGTGTCATTAGCAGCTCATCAAGAATTAAATGTTTTTTGTAATTAATGCAGGTATTTTGGCAAATGTAATTACCTCTAGCTGTAGTTTTTTAAGGACGTATATTTTTAGTTTAGTGTGTTCTGTTTAAATTAACAACTAAGCAATAATTTTAACACACTCCCATATTACAAGGTCATATTTAGCAAAAATTTATTAAATGAAATCACCAAATTCAACCCAAACACATCATAGCCTATCAACAGCTTTTTTTGTAGTTATTTTATTTGTAGTAGGCACACTTTTAAACATTCCCTTTAGCCGAGAATTAAAACGGTTAAAAATAGAGGCAGGTAATACAAGTGTAAAATTATCTAATTCTATAGCTACAGAAATAATACAAACAGTAGTTTATGGACTTATAATAGGTATAATTGTGGTTTTTGTTGGTTTATGGTTATCAAAAAAAGCACACTTGGGCGCGCCAGTTATAGAAAGTTTGTTTTCTAAGAGAAAAACAATAAAGCTTTCAAATGTGTTTAAAGGGCTATTGTATTTTATGGGGCTTAGTGTAGTTTTAGCACTAGTATTACTTCTAATTCATAAGCAAATAAGAGATGCCTTTCCTGCAACAAGCCTTATTGAAAGACCTTCTAAACTCTATTATGCCATTGTATCATTTTCGGCTGGAATTACAGAAGAAATTATCTTTAGGCTAGGGTTAATGTCTTTTATTATAGCATTAATTCAACGTTTTAAAAAAGGAGTAAAACCATCAACAACTGTGGTTTGGGTGGGTATAATAATTACGGCAGTATTTTTTGGTTTAATGCATTTACCATTATCAAAAAACTTTTCAAATCTCACTTTGGTAACAGTGAGTGCTACTATGATAGGAAATCTCATTACGGGATCATTCTTTGGTTGGGTGTATTGGAAACGTGGTTTACTAATAGCAATAATTGTACACATTGTTTGGGATTTAGTTTTTCATGTAATGGGCTCACCTTATTTGTAGAAATATTATTCTGATTATAAAATACGAGCGATTAATAAATTGAAAACCTTAAACTTTAGCATTAATAATAGTAATAATGAAAGCAGCAATTTATACAACTTATGGTTCGCCAGAAGTTATCAAGATAACTAACTTAGAAAAACCATTACCTAAGCATAACGAAGTTTTAGTAAATATTAAGGCATCATCTGTAACCAGAGCAGACACCATGATGCGCCAAGGAGTACCTAAATACGGTAGATTATTTTTAGGCATATTTAAACCTAAAAACAGGTTTTTAGGAACTGGTTTTTCTGGTGTTGTTGAATCTGTGGGAGCCCAAGTAACAAAATTTAAAATAGGCGATGCGGTTTTTGGCGAAAAACTATTTAGCAATGGGTCTAATGCAGAGTATTTGTGTATTGCCGAAGATTTGGTTGTAGATAAAAAACCCAATAATATTTCTCATATTGAAGCCGCACCAATATGTGATGGGTTTTTAACGTCATACAATTTTTTAAAAGATATTGCCAATGTAAAACCAGGACAACATGTTTTAATTAATGGCGCTTCTGGAAGTTTAGGTAATACTGCAGTGCAATTAGCAAAGGTAATGGGCGCTAGGGTTACAGGAGTTTGTAGTACAAAGAATATAGATTTTGTGTTGTCTGTAGGAGCCGATGAAGTTTTAGATTATACTAAAGTCAATCTAAATAATTTAACCCATACATATGATGTGATTTATGATACTGTAGGGAAACTATCTTATAAAAGCGTTAAAAATTTAATAAGCTCTGGTGGCATGTTTATGACGCCAGTATTAAGTGGAAAAATACTTTGGCACATGTTATGGAATTCAAAAAAAGTAAAGTTTGCAGCTACAGGTATGAAAAACACTAAAGCATTGAAGTGTTTATTAAAAGATTTAATACATCTTTTTGAACAAGGAAAACTTAAAACAAAAATTGAAAAAAAATATAGCTTATTAGATATAAGACACGCCCATCACTATCTAGAAACGGGTCGTAAAGTAGGCAATATAGTAATTGTTAATCTATAATCATTAATAAAAAACCCTCTAAACGTAGAGTTTAAAGGGGTTTTATTAAGAAAAACGAAAAAAGAAAGCAGATGTTCTTGTGGCGTTGATAAGGCTGTTTTATTTTTTAATGAACCTAAAAGTACTTTCAGATTGATTAGATTTTAAATATAGTATATAACTACCTGTATTTAATCTGGAAATATCAACTTTATTGGCTACAGTTGCATTAAGTAATACTCTACCACTGTAATCTACAATTGTATATTGATAGTTATTTGTTTTATTAGATACTATATTTAAATAATTAGTAGCAATAGTTGGGTATATTGAAACAGATTCCTGATTATATAATTTTGGTAAAGCGAGTACTTGCCAACTATCTACTGCAGGTGTACCTCCCCATATTAATGTAGCTATGTAAGGGTTATCAATAAACGGATTTCTGTTGCCTTGGGCATGTGCAATTTCATTATTTCTTTGTATTTCATAATCAGAAACAGGGTCATCTTTATTCCATTGAAGAAAAACATCGGGCATATCAGAATGTGTACTGTTTGAGCTAAAAGCAACATCATTTGCTAAACATTGATTGGGGTAACGTACATACATATACATAATGATGCGTGCAATATCACCTTTCCATTCGTCGCCTGGATAAAAATAACCTTGTGCTGTTATGGTGGCGTTACCACTACCAGATGCATATACTCTGTTATTTCTTGAAGAATTCATTTGTGAATCTGAAGCGTGTAAATTATGTACATCTGTACCTGCACTGGGATAACTTGTGTCTAAACTTGGGTTTGCTAATGATTTTGCAAAAACGTGTTCTCTATTCCACAAACCTATACAAGAGTTTGAGGTACAATTTAAGTCTTTACTACGTGTTCTATCTGTTTTATAGGTATTATCTAAATCATCATAACCATAAACTAAAAGTACATTTTGGTTATTTAAAGGGTTTAAATCTGCTGTTTTAATAATATCCCAAGTATCTGTAGAAGCGCTTGTATATGGTAATTGGTTTGTATGTGTGGTTGTTATTAATGTACTTATTTGATTTTTAAGAGCATCATCGGTTTGAGAGAAATCTATATTGCTGTAATAAGTAGGTATTTGAGCACTTATTGTTATTGAAACAAATACTGCTAAAAGTGAAATGTATAGCCTTAATAAACGCATAACTAAAATAAGATTTGGGTGGAAGTAAAGTTAAGCAAATACGATAACTAAAGGGGGATTATCTCTTAAAAAACAGGTTTTTTATTTATTTTTACAGTATAAAAACTTATATTTGAAATCTTCTACAAAATAAAAAACATGATTTGAAATGCTCTACAATAAAAATTTTTTATATATTTGTACCGTTAAATGATAGAAAGTAGATTGTTTTTATGGTAGAAAAACTCGGGAACATCGCAGAAATACAGTTCGGTTTATACGAAAAACCTCAAGAATCGGGCACTGTCAAATACCTTCATGCTGGGCATTTTGATGAGTTGTTTAAGCCAACAAAATTTGAGGAAAGTTTCGTTGAGCTTGATGGTAAGAATGATAAATTTTTGCTGCGTTCTAATGATGTGATTTTGGCTGGCAAAGGTCTTCGAACTTTTGCTTGGGCTTACCAACCCGAATTTGGACAGTTAATTCCTTCTTCCTTGTTTTATATCATAAGAACAGACCCTACAAAAGTATTAGGGGCTTATTTAGCTCAATATCTTAATTCCGAAAAACTACAATATCAATTAAAGCTTATTGGTGCAGGGGCAAGTATTACTTCTATTCCTAAAAAGGAATTGGAGCAGGTTGCCATTGCCTTGCCTTCTTTAGACGAACAAAAAAAGCTGGTTGAGCTTGTTGCTATTTTGGATGAGGATTTACAACTAACGCAAGATTTATTAAAAAAGAAAACAGCTCTTAAAAATGGGCTTATTAATAAAATGATAAACAAAAACAGTTCAGTATTATGAGCAACAAACTAACACAACAAGAAATAAACAACAAAGTATGGGCAGCCTGCGACACTTTTAGAGGTACCATAGATGCTACCCAGTATAAGGACTACATTTTAACCATGCTCTTTATCAAATACATCTCTGATGTAAACAAAGAAAAAAGAGCGGATTATATGAAAAAGTACAATGGTGATTTGGAACGTGTGGAACGTGCCATGAAGCACGAACGTTTTAAAGTGCCAGAAAACTGTTCTTTTGATTATTTATACGAAAACAGAAATGCCGACAATCTTGGGGAGCTTATCAACATTGCTTTAGAAAACATTGAAGATGCCAACCGTTCTAAGCTCGAAAAGGTATTTAGAAACATCGATTATAATTCCGAAGCCAATTTGGGGCAAACCAAAGACCGTAACAGACGACTAAAAAACCTGTTGACCGATTTTGTGGAATTAGACCTCAGACCTTCTAACCTTGAAGGCAATGACGTTATTGGAGACAGTTATGAATACCTAATAGCCAACTTTGCCTCTGATGCTGGTAAAAAAGCTGGTGAGTTTTATACGCCTGCTCAAGTGTCTATCTTATTGGCAAAATTGGTAGAGCCTAAAGCAGGAAATCGAGTTTGCGACCCAACCTGTGGCTCTGGCTCTTTGTTGTTAAAAGTTGCAGACGAAATTGGTAGTAAAAACGTAGCTCTTAACGGACAAGAACTTAACGGAAGTACATGGGCATTGGCTCGTATGAATATGTTCTTGCACGAAATGGACAATGCTCATATAGAATGGGGTGATACCCTAAACAACCCATTGTTAAGAGAAAACGATGCCTTGATGAAATTTGACATTGTGGTAGCCAATCCGCCTTTTTCTTTAGACAAATGGGGAGCCGAAAATGCCACTGCCGATAGGTACAACCGTTTCCATAGAGGAGTTCCTCCTAAAAGCAAGGGCGATTATGCCTTTTTAACCCATATGATTGAAACCTTAAACGAACACGGAAAAGCAGGCGTGGTCTTACCACATGGGGTATTGTTTAGAGGTAGTAGCGAAGGCAAAATACGCAAACAGCTTATTGAAGAAAACTTACTGAAAGCCGTTATAGGCCTGCCTGCCAATTTGTTTTATGGCACGGGCATACCTGCTTGTATCTTGATTTTTGATAAAAATAAAGGAGACAATACCGATGTATTGTTTATTGACGCCAGCAAGGAATTTGAAAACGCCAAAAACCAAAACAAGCTTACCGATGCCAATATTGAAAAAATAGTAAACACCTACAAAAACTGGGAAAGCGTTGACAAATACAGCTATGTGGCTACCTTGGATGAAATAAAGGAAAACGACTACAACCTAAACATCCCTCGTTATGTCGATACTTTTGAAGAAGAAGAACCTGTAGATATTAAAGCAACACAAGAAGAAATTGCTGCTCTTAAAGCTAAAATTGCTGAGGTGGAAACGCAAATGGAAAAGTATTTAACTGAATTGGGATTTTAATATGGAAGTTATTACAGAAACTAAAGCTGGGTTCCAAAAAACCAAGTTTGGAATTGCTCCAATTGACTGGCCCATCAAAAAACTAGGTGACGTCTGTGTAAATTTCAAAAGTGGTAATTCAATTACATCAGAATCTATCAGTTCAATCGGTAAATATCCTGTATACGGAGGTAATGGATTAAGAGGATACAGCAGTGAATTCACACATGAAGGAGATTACTTTTTGATAGGTAGACAGGGAGCCCTGTGCGGAAATATAGTTCGAATTACTGGAAAGAACTTTGTTAGTGAACATGCAATTGCTGTTCAAACCGACACAGAAAATGATTTGGACTTTTTATCTTATCGTTTAGAACATTTAAAGCTCAATAGGTTATCCGAATCATCTGCTCAACCTGGGCTATCAGTGAAAAGATTGATTGGACTCAAACTAGCTTTTCCCCCACTACCAGAACAACAAAAAATCGCTGAAATCCTTTCCACTTGGGACAGGGCGATAGAAAAGACCCAAAACCTCATCCAACAACTCCAGCTTCGCAAAAAAGGCTTGATGCAACAGTTGCTAACGGGGAGAAAGCGATTGAGTGGGTTTGATGGTGGTGTCACCTTGACTAAACTAAAAGGTTTGTTAAAAGAGAAAAGTGATAGAAATAAATCCTTGGGTGTAAAGCGTGTTCTTTCAGTTACTAATTCTAGAGGGTTTATAAATCAATCAGAACAATTTGATAGAAAAGTAGCAAGTAAAGATTTGTCTAATTACAAAATTGTTCGCAAAGGTCAGTTTGCTTATAACCCTTCTAGAGTAAATGTTGGCTCTATAGATTTGCTAAGAAATTTCGATGAGGGATTACTGAGTCCAATGTATATAATTTTTGAAACTGATGATAGAATTTTGAACCCAGATTTTCTTTATTACCAACTTAAAACTTGGTGGTTTATTGGTCATATCCCTCAATTTGTACAAGGTAGTGTTCGTGATAGTTTATCCTTTGATGGATTAGAATCAATGAGTTTCTATATTCCATCTTTAGAGGAACAAAAAGCCATAGCATCAGTGATTGAAACAGCCGACCAAGAAATAAGTTTGCAACAAGAGTATTTAGAGCAGCTACAAAGCCAGAAAAAAGGTTTAATGCAGCAGTTGTTGACGGGTAAAATAAGGGTAAAACTGTAAATTGGTTATTATGAAAAATGAATCATTTAAAAAACAAATTCAAAATATCGAATTCAATAAACTATTTGAACTGCTGGGAAACATCCTATCTAGAGAGAATTATGAAATTATAGAAAAAAAGGATGGTTTTATTCTTACTAATTTAAACATTGGTTTACAGCCAACTAGGGAAGCCTTTATATTAAATACTAAGCCTCTTTCTGGCAATGATGTAGACTTGAGTACTTTGGAAGCATTAATTGCAAATATTCTGGAGAGAAACATCGACTCAATAAGTATTATTTCTACAACTACAATATCAAATTCAATTGAAGCAAAGCTTAAAGGTAGTTCAAAAGTATCTCTGAAATTTATTCCTAGAGATGCATTACAAAAACTAATAGAAAAACATTACCCAAACTATCTACTTTATGAAAGTTTTGATTTAATTGAATACGAAAGGTTTTTTCTTGAAGAAATGACTGAGAAATCAGCGTTGCTAAACATTAAAGGACTGGAGACTAGGGTAAAAAAACTCCTTTCAATATATATCAAACCTCAATTGTATGAACTAAAGAAAGATTTAGAAAGTGATTCTGTTAAATTGATAAGAGTAAATTCTAATGAACTTGTAAATCGAAAAGGTTCTGCTATTATAGAAGGTGATACAGGTTCAGGAAAAAGTACACTGCTTAAGGAATTGGGGCGACAAATTATTAAAAAACAAGATAAAAGGAAATCACTACCAATATATCTATCACCCTTTATTATCAGAAAGTTTTCATTTAATATATTGAATGCTTGCGAGAGTCTTTTAACATGCAAAATTGCTGGAACTTGGAAGGAAATATTGACAAGCTACAATTTGGTATTACTAATAGATGGGATAGATGAATTTGATAAACAAGACCAAGAATCTATTGTTAATCAACTTCATAATTTATCTCAAAACAAGAAAGTTAGATATGTATTAACAACTCGATCCATTGAGTCTAACAACCTAAATGCAATTAGCAATCATACTGAACTATTTAGGATTCGAAAATTTAACGATAAACAAATTAGAGAGTTTGCTAATAGGTTTTTTGATGATGAAAATTTATCTAAAAATCTTATTGAAGCTTTAACAGATAATCGAATTTTAGAAAGAATTCCATTGTCGCCACTTTCAATGTCTCTTATATCACTAGTTTACGAAAAAGAGAATTTTGAGATTCCTGCAACTATTTCTGATATTTATGATAACTTTAATCAGTTGATACTTGGAAAAGCAACAGCGAATAATCGGTTTGAATTAATAAAATTCAACTTTAGGGAAAGAATATTGTCGGTTTATGCTTTAAAACTATTGCAAGCAAAACATCATCAACCACTTACAAAAACAGAGTTTATTGACTTTTTTCTTGAGTATTTTAAATCCAAATCTAGTCCGATTGAAGACGAAGTATTGATAGATTTTTTGAACTACTTCATTAGTAATTCAGGCATCCTAGTTTGTGAAAACGATTCATTTATTAAGTTTTCACATAAATCATTTTTGCAATATTATGCTTCCCTAGAAATTTTCAAACACCAAAGAAACCTAGAAAGCAGTCTGGTAGATAATTTTTATGAATTAGATTGGCAAAATGTATCAGTTTTTTATGGAGGACAGTCTAAAGATATGCCTGATTTCTTAAAACAGATTATTAATAAAATCAAAAGAGCTGAAACTATTGAGGAGTATACTAATTCAATTATGGGTATTGGGTATTTATTGCAAGCTCTTTATCAAACCAACAATAACATTAGAGAAGAAGCGGTTCATACGGTCTTGAATCATCATCTTATTCTGCACGATTGGTACAAAAAAATAAGTACTGATAATCAAATACCATTCTTTAGGAATATGAGACTTCCCTCAGTGTCTATTTTTAATATGTATTTCTTTTATCTAAACTTTTTATCTCACACCCTTACTCAACCATTAGGAATGGCTTTTGAAAGACTATTAGGGGAATATAAAAAAAGTAATGACTCTTCAATTGGTTATAAGTTACTTACTCTAGCAGCAATATTTCACTCTACTAGAATTCATAACTCATCATATCTTAATAGGTTAATTGATGAAACGGATATTCTAAACGACCCTTATTTAACAACTATTGCCGAATTCGCTTTGTATTTTGACAGTTCTAAATATCATCAAGAACTAAAAAGAAAAATTCATAAGGCTTTTTCTAGTAAAGAAAAAGTTACTGACGTATTGAGGACGCATCCTATTTCTAAGCTAAGATTCTCAAATTTGGATGTTATCCAATCAAACAAAAAGGTTGTTTTAATAACAGAGGGGGAAACTGATGTTGAAATTCTTGAACATGCCTACACTGTTTTAACTGGAAATAAAATCCCTTATTGGAGAGCTAAACCAGCAGGAATAAATTCTGGAGGAGCTCAGGAAGTAAGATTATGCTTGGATAAATCCTCTCCAACTTTAGTTGATGGAGAAACTATAATAGGGATTTTTGATGCTGATTCTTCTGGAATCAATAATTACAACGGATTAAATAAGGCTTTTACTAATTGGAAACATTATAAGAGAGTAAAAAAACTGGAGAATTTAAATGTCTTTGGTGTAAAAATACCATTTCCAGAATTTCGATTGGATTATTCAAAAACGGAAATTGAATCAAACTATTTAGCCATTGAGCACTACTTTTCAGACGATATTCTTAACGAATTTAATATGCTCAAAAAAACTTCCATACCAAAAATTTTTAAAATCAAAGATAGTATTGGAGCTAAAAAGAGATTCTCTAAACACCTCAAATCCTTAACAAATCCAAATATCTTTAAAGAATTTATTCCCTTGTTTGAGACGATTGATGACATCTGTGATATAAACCAAAATTATTATGAATTTTTATCATGAGTAAAACACCATCATTTATAGAAGACCATATATCACAAATACCGGCAATTCAATTGCTTATCAATATGGGCTATCATTATGTAAGTCCAGAGCAGGCTTTGGAGTGGCGTGGTGGTAAAAAGTCGTATGTGCTGTTTGAAGATGTTTTAAAAACACAGCTAAAAGAAATCAACAGCATTCACAGAAAAGGAAAAACATATGCATTTTCAGATGCCAATATCAATACAGCTGTACTGGCATTAAAAGACTTGCCTATTAATGAAGGTTTTTTAAATGCCAACGCCGCATTTTACGACCTCATTACCTTAGGTAAAGCCTTGGAGCAAAGCATTGATGGTGATAAAAAGAGCCACACCTTACAATACATAGATTGGGAACATCCTGAAAACAATGTATTTCACGTTACCGAAGAGTATGCGGTTTTAAGAACAGGCAGAACCGATACTTATAGGCCCGATATAGTGTTGTTTGTCAATGGTATTCCTATGGGAATTATTGAGTGTAAAAGTCCTGCCTTAAACAGTACCAAATCTCCTACGGAATTGGCAATAGAACAGCATATAAGAAATTTTAGTAAAACCGGCATTCGTTCGCTTTATATGTATTCCAATCTGTTGCTAAGTATTGCCTCTAACGAAGGAAGTTATGCTACTACAGGCACCAGTAAGGAGTTTTGGTCTAAATGGAAAGAGCAGTTTTCTAGTAAAGAGGCCGAAACCCAATATTGGAACGAATTAAAAAGGTTAAAAAACACCCCTTTGCTAGAAGCTACAAAAGACCAGCTATTTGCCGAGAGAAGTTTTGGGTTTAACTATGTAAGACGCTATTTTGACGGTTTGGAACAAGAAGAACGCCCCTTGACCAAACAAGACGAATTGCTATACAGTTTATGCCGACCAGAACGGTTTATTGACCTGATAAGAAACTTTATAGTCTATGACGAAGGCATCAAGAAAATAGCTAGATACCAGCAGTATTTTGCCATTAAGGATACCTTAAACCGAGTATCTCGTTTTGACAATACAGGCAAAAGGCAAGGTGGCGTAATTTGGCATACACAAGGAAGTGGAAAATCCCTTACTATGGTCATGCTGGCTCAAATGATAGCAGCAAGCCCAGAAATATCCAATCCAAAAATTCTATTGGTAACCGATAGGATTGACTTAGATGACCAAATATCGGACACTTTTAAAAAATGTCAAAAAGAAGTTAAGCAAGCCAAAACAGGAACTCACTTAACAGAGCTTTTGCACGACAAAAGTGATGCTATTATTACCACTATTATCAACAAGTTTGAAGCTGCTGTAAAACAATGTAAAAAGCCGTTTTTATCACCTGATATTTTTGTGATGATTGATGAAGGTCACCGAACACAGTACGGTAGTTTTAACGTAAGTATGCAGCGTGTATTCCCCAACGCTTGTTTTTTAGCCTTTACAGGAACGCCTCTAATGAAAAAGGAGAAAAGTACGGCTAATAAGTTTGGAGGGTATATAGGGCGTCCATACACGGTTAAAGATGCGGTAGAAGATGGAGCAGTAGTGCCTTTGCTTTATGAAGGCAGGCATAATTTGATTACGGTTGATGAGAAACCTATAAATCGCTTTTTTGATAAGATTTCGGAGCCTTTATCGGAATATGGGAAAGCCAATTTAAAAAAGAAGTTTAATACTATTAACGAATTAAATAAAGCTGAAAAGGTCATTTTTGAACGGGCTTGGGATATTTCGGAACATTACACCAGTTTTTTCCAAACGCAAGGTGATAAATACAAGCCTAAAGCTCAATTAGTAGCACCAAGTATTAAAACGGCACTGTTATATAAAGAGATTTTAGATGATATTGGAAAAGTAAGTTCCGAAGTCATTGTAACCCAATCAGACCAAAGAGAAGGCACTGAAGATGGCTTTTACAATGTAAATGAAGACAAAAAGCGTGAAGATACCTACTTCAATGCGATGATTGATAAATACGGAGATTTAAAGCGTTTTGAGAAAAGTGTTATTACTCAATTTAAAAAGCGTGAACATCCCGAAATATTGATTGTGGTTGCAAAATTATTAACGGGTTTTGATGCTCCTAACAATACGGTTCTATATTTATGCCGGTCGTTAAAAGAACATACCCTATTACAGGCTGTGGCAAGGGTCAATCGTGTATATCCTGGTAAGGATTATGGTTACATTATTGATTATTATGGAAATTTAGAGAATTTAGACAATGCTCTAAACACTTACTCTGGACTCTCAGAATTTGATGAAGAAGAATTGGAGGGTACCTTGATTAATCTTAATGAGGAAATCAAAAAACTGCCTCAAGCACATTCCGAACTTTGGGATATTTTCAAGACACTTAAAAACAAAAATCTTGAACCTTCGGCTTATGAAGAATTATTAGCTCCTGAAGATATTAGGAATAAATTTTATGAAAAGTTAAGCCTTTTTGCTCGTTTACTAAAAGTAGCATTGTCTTCTGTTGATTTTATGAACAATACAGATGAACAAAAAATTGATACGTATAAGAAGGATGCCAAATTCTTTTTAAAACTACGTGTTGATGTAAAAAGACGCTATAACGACGACTTGTCGTACAAAGAGTTTGAGCCTCAAATTCAAAAGCTTATTGACAAGCATATTTCAACAGAGGGTGAAGTTATGAAGGTTACAGAGCTGGTAGATATTTTTAACAAAGAGGAAAGGGAAGCTGAAGTCGAAAAAATCAAAGGAAAGGCTGCTCAGGCAGATCATATTGCAAGCCGAACTATAAAGGCTATAAATGTAAAAATGCAAGAAGACCCAGTATATTATAAAAAACTGGCAGACTTAATAAAAGAAACCATAGAAGAATATTATTTAAAAAGAATATCCGAAGCCGAGTATTTAAAAAAAGCCAAAGAGTATGAAGACCGTTTTTTTAATGGCAGGTCTGATGAAGCTCCTAAAGAGTTGGCCAATAATGATACTGCATTGGCTTTTTATAACTTTAGTAAATCTATTTATGATGATTCTGAGCTTTTAAAAACATCATTTCATATTGAGGTAAGTTTGGCTATTGATAACACCGTTAAAGAGCACATTTATTTAAATGGAAATAAGATTATAGATTGGCATAAAAACAATGATATTACTGGGAAAATTAATATTGCTTTAGGTGATAGGCTTTATGAACTTTTAAAAAAGTTTGATTTAGACACGAATTGGGATAAAATAGACCATTTGATTGAAGAATGTCTTAAAGTGGCTAAACAAAAATATAAGTAGTATGAAAGACCAAATACAATATGGTAATACCTTAATCAACTACAATTTAGAATTTGCTAAGCGTAAAACTTTAGGTATAAAAGTACATCCCGATAAATCGGTAAACGTTTGTGCACCAATAGGAAGTTCTGTTGAAAAAATAAGAGAAAAAGTAAAAAGCAAAGCTTCTTGGATAGTTAAGCAGCAAGATTTCTTTTTATCCTTTCATCCTTTAACACCTGCCCGCAAGTATGTTAGTGGAGAAACTCATTTATATCTAGGAAGACAATACAGATTAAAGCTTCATCAAGATAAATCAGAGTCGGTTAAATTATCGGGAGGCTATATTCACGTATATACGCAAGACCTTTCTAATAAAACACATATTCAAGAGCTTTTAAAACAATGGTACAAGAGCAAAGCCGAAGTACATTTTAATCAATTGTTTAATGAGTTAAAACCTATTTCAAAGAAGGTCTATGAGCTTGAACCACAATTATCTTATAGATGGATGAAAAAACGCTGGGGAAGTTGTGATAAGAATGGTAAAATTCATTTGAATTTAGAGCTTATGAAAGCCCCAAAAAAATGTATTGAATATGTTATTGTTCACGAGCTTTGTCATTTAAAATACTTAAACCACAGTACCGCTTTTTATGACCTTTTAGAACAGGTTTACCCAGATTGGAAGGCAACTAAAGATAAGCTAGAAAGGTTGATGGTTTAATACATTTTAGAATAATCTCTTTGGACTTAGAGATTGCATCACTGCGTTTGCCATGACTTTCAATACCAGCGTCACTGCGAGGAGGTAACGACGAAGCAGTCTCATCAATGTTTAGTCTTAATGATGTAGAGATTGCTTCAGCCTATCCTGTCTTGAGTCTCGTCGAAAGGTTTGCAATGACCCAGCCGTCACTGCGAGGTTCTCGATACAATTTGCTCCTGCGTCGCAAATCACTCGAACTGACGGAGGGAGAGGCTTTATTGATTACAGGAATGTTATTCAGCTCTCTTTCGTCATGTTGAGTGTTTTTGCTACACGGTAGCAGTAGCAAAAATGTATCGAAACGCGAACTGACGGGGAGAGGCTTTATTAATTATGGGCTAGATATAAAAGATAAAAAAACCTTAACTAATTGATTAACAATTGTTAAGGTTTTTGTTTTGCGGAGAAAGAGGGATTCGAACCCCCGGAGGTGTGACCCTCAACAGTTTTCAAGACTGCCGCATTCGACCACTCTGCCATTTCTCCAAGTGTCTCATCAAGCTATTCGCCTGAATGCGGGTGCAAATATAGAACCCTTTTTTAATTCTTTCAAATAAAATTCAAATTTTTTAAAAAATAATTTTGCCCTATTTAGTTACTGGTTCAATTTATCATATAATTTTATCAAATTGAAAATTCAAATAGTACATTTGTAAAAAACTTAAATGAGCAGATGGATATTATAGAAAAATTAAAGTGGAGATACGCAACAAAAAAGTTTAATCCAACTAAAACACTCACTAAAAATCAACTAAATACCTTAAAAGAAGCATTTAACCTAACAGCAACATCCTATGGTTTGCAAACAATTAAAATGATTGTGGTTGAAGACACCAGTATAAGAGCATCACTTCTAGAACATTCCTACAATCAAAACCAAGTTGTTGAGGCCTCTCACTTATTAGTATTATGTATTCAAGAAAAAATACTAGAGGCAGACGTAAATAAATTCTTTAAAAACATTCAATCCATTCGTAATACACCCAACAAAATATTAGACCCATACAGGCTTAATTTAATAGACATGTTAAGCAACATGACAATAAAAGAACAACAACAATGGTCTAAAAATCAAGCATACATAGCCCTAGGTAATTTAATGACGGTTTGTGCTGTAGAAGGCATAGATGCTTGCCCCATGGAAGGATTTAATCCAGAAGGTTATGACAAAGCCTTGAAACTTCAAGAAAAAGGATTAAAATCTGTTTTACTCTTACCAGTAGGTTATAGAGCAGAAGACGATATGTTTGCAGACTTTAAAAAAGTTAGGATGCATGTAACAGAAACTGTCTTAGAAATTTAAAATTAACAGGGCGTTACCCTATCGGGTCGGGCTTTCGGGAGTCGCTCCCTCCTTAGGTCGGGGAGCTTCAACAAACCCTCAATCCCTAACGCAAAACAAAACATAAACTCATGCCAGGATTTGAATTATTTGGAGAACAAGAACGTAAACAAGTAAACGATGTATTAGAAAACGGCGTACTAATGCGCTATGGTTTTGATGGTATGCGCAATGGCCATTGGAAAGCCAAAGAACTAGAAGCAGAACTTCAAAACACCTTTCAATCTAAACACGTACAATTAGTATCTAGCGGTACAGCAGCCGTTTCAGTAGCCCTAGCCTCTGCAGGAATAGGAGCTGGAGATGAAGTCATTATGCCAACCTTTACCTTTGTTGCCAGTTTTGAGGCCATAATGCTTTTAGGTGCCATACCCGTTTTAGTTGATGTAGATGATACTTTGGGCTTAAACCCACAGGCCATAGAAAAAGCTATAACACCAAAAACAAAAGCCATTATGGTAGTGCAAATGTGTGGTAGTATGGCTAATATGAATGCTATACAACAACTAGCCAAAAAGCACAATTTATTGGTAGTAGAAGATGCATGTCAAGCTATTGGCGGTACTTATAACGGCAAACCATTAGGAAGCATAGGAGATTTAGGGTGTTTCTCTTTCGATTTTGTAAAAACCATAACCTGTGGCGAAGGTGGAGCCGTAGTAACTAATAATAAGGAGTACTACCAAAATGCCGACCATTACAGTGATCATGGTCACGACCATATAGGCAATGATAGAGGCGCAGAAACACATCCATTTTTAGGATATAATTTTAGAATTTCAGAACTACATGCTGCCGTTGGTTTAGCACAAGTAAAACGTTTGCCAGAGTTTTTAGAAATACAAAGACGTTATTTAAATATTTTTAAAGAAACCCTGTCTAAAATACCTGAAGTAACATTAAGAACGGTTCCTAGTGGGGGAGAGGAAAGTGGCGCCTTTTTCAATTTCTTTTTACCAGATTTAGAAACTGTTAGAAAAGTAATGCAGACCTTTAAAAATGAAGGTATTGATGCTTGTTGGAATTATTTTGATAATAACTGGCATTACATACGTAAGTGGGACCATTTAAAACAACAAAAATCCTTATTCCCAATTTCTAAAGAAGTAAAAGCAGGTTTAAAATATTTAGAAACCAAAACATTTGAAATGTCTGACCACTATATTGGTAGAAACATATCATGTTTAATAAAATTATCGTGGACCGAAGAAGCGGTAAAAACAAGAGCCAATAAAATGGTAGAAATTATAAAAACTGTTTTGTAAGTTTTTTTAGCTAACTTTAGTTGCTGTAAATCAGTAACTAACATGAACTGGGTTAAAATAATTTTCCTGTTTTTTACTTGTATTGTTTTCTCTCAAAAGAGTAAGCAAATAGCTTTTAGAGAGCTAACGGTAGAGCATGGTTTATCACAAAACAGTGTGGTAAGTATTGCTCAAGATAGTACTGGGTTTATGTGGTTTGCAACCCAAGATGGCCTTAATAAATACGATGGTAATCAGTTTAAATATTACCCTTTTCAATTTGAAGATGTTACCCGAAGTACTTATAGTAAATTGGGCAAGATATACATTGACAGACAAGATAATGTATGGATTGTAGTAAACTCCGGAATTTTATATAAACTAAATAAACTATCAGATAAATTTGAACTTGTAAAAAACATTCAAAATGTTAGTACCATTATTCAAGATACTAACAATAATTATTTTATAGGCACTTATGGTTCTGGTTTATATCATTTTAATGATAAAGAGCATGATACAACTCAAATTTTAAAAGAAAATGAAAAAGATGTTACTACATATGATTTTCTAGAAAGTGAAGATGAAATTATAGGAGCAACATCAAAGGGTATTATAAAAGTATTTTCTAAAAGTAACTATGAATTTATAAGTGTTTTTCCTAAAACTAACTTTAGTGCTTTAGCTAAATTAAAAAAAAGTAAACAGTTGTTTTTAGGTAGTTTTGGTAATGGGTTATTTGTGGCTAAAGACTCTACTACTTTAAGTTTTAAACAATTTACAGGTTTTAAAAATGCTAGTTTACCCACAAATTTAATCATTCAAGATATATTAGTAAATGATGACAAGCTTTGGGTAGCAACTTACGGAGATGGCGCTTTTCTTGTAAACTTTAATGAAGAAACCGTTCATCATTTTACGGCTAATAAAACAAACCCGTACGCTTTGCATTATAATGATGTACTTAGTTTATATGAAGATTTTACAGGTTTAATATGGTTAGGAACCGATGGCGCAGGTTTAAGTTATTATGATAAAGATTTGGTTAAATTTAATGTGTTAACCAATAAACAAGCACCAGATAATATAAATATAGATTTTGTAAGAGCCATTACTGAACAAAAAGGAGTGGTTTGGTTAGGCACATCAAATAAAGGACTAACTAGTTTTAACTTAAATAATAATGCTTACCAAAAGTTTACAACAAATAATTCGGCTTTAAAAAGTGATAGAATTATGAGTTTGTTTACAGATAATAAAAATTTATGGATTGGGCATCAAAATGACGGCTTACAAAAGTTAACAGATGGTCATAAATTTGAAGATTTTGATGAAACCAACACTATATCTATATGGAAAATATATAAGGCTCAAAACCATAGATTGTGGTTGTGTACTCTTAACGGGTTGTTGCTTTTTGAAGAACAAAAGGGAATTGTAAAAAGTTATAATACAGAAAATTCAAATTTAACATCAAATGCTATTAGAACTGTTGAAGCAGGAGAAACCAACACCTTGTGGATAGGTTCAGAATCCGATGGTTTATTTCGTTTAAATACCCTTAATGACAGTTTAGTAAATATTAAAGCAATTCCAGATAGAATAAAATCACTTTACTATAACAATCATATTTTATGGGTGGGTACTAACGGTAATGGTTTAAAAGCGTATAATACAAAAACAGAAAAAATCAGCCATTTTACAATAAAAGATGGACTAGCAAATAATGTAATTTACGGGATATTACCAGATGGTAATAATAACCTTTGGTTAAGTTCTAATAACGGTTTAACAAGAGCATCTATTAGTAAAGATTCGGTAGTTGAAATTGAAAATTTTAATAATTATGATGGTTTACAAACAAATGAATTTAACACAGGTGCATATTTTAAAAACAATAATGGTATGTTGTATTTTGGTGGTTTAGAAGGTTTAAATTGGTTTAACCCTAATAACCTATCATATAATACAATAAAACCTAAAACCGTTATTACAAATTTTGATATTTTTTCTAAACCACACCCAATTAAACAAGGTGAAAAATTTTCTTCAAAACAAAACACCATGACTTTTACCTTTTCTGGTTTACATTATTCTCAGCCAGATAGAAATCAATATAAATATCAATTATTAAATCATGATTCAGACTGGGTTTTAACCGGAAATAACAATAAAGCACATTATACAAATTTACCTCCTGGTGATTATACATTTAAAGTATTATCTAGTAATTATGATGGGGTTTGGAGTAATATACCAGCCACATATTCATTTACCATATTAAAACCTTGGTATTTAACCAACCTCTTAAAAATATTATACGCTTTAACAGTAATTTTAATCCTGTTTGGTATTTATAAATATTTACAATTTAGGTGGAAAGTTAAAACTCAATTACAACTTAAACAGGCCGAAACAGAGCGTTTAAAAAAACTAGACGAGTTTAAAACAAAACTATATACCAATATCTCTCATGAGTTTAGAACCCCTTTAACACTTATTACAGGCCCCATAGATCATCAGTTATCTAAACATAATCTAGAACCCAATGACCGTAAAGAGCTTAATTTAATAAAGCAGAATGCTAATAGATTGTTAGGCTTAGTAAATCAAATGGTAGATTTAGCTTTAATAGATTCAGGACAAGCACAATTAAAAATAGAAAATGGGAATCTCAAAATTTTATTAATACAAATAGTTTCCGCATTTCAATATAAAGCTAAAGAAAAAGACATGATTATATCAAGTAGGATAGAAGGTCTTGAAAACGTTTGGTATGATAAAGATGTAATAGAAAAGATTAGCTCTAATTTACTAGCTAATGCTATAAAATATGCACCAGAATCTAGTGAGATTATTTTTGATGCAAATGAGCAAGGGAATAACTTAGTATTGTCTGTTATCAATACTAATAAAGAAATTACCAAAAAAGACCTAGGTAAACTATTTAAACGTTTTTATAAAGATGATGAAGCCTCAGAAGGTGTAGGCGTAGGGCTTGCTTTAGTAAAAGAGCTGGTTTCACTTTCAAACGGAAGTATCATAGCCAATAGTATAGATTTAGATAAAATTCAATTTACCGTTACCTTACCAATAACTAAAGACGCTTTTAAATCTTCAGAAATATTAAATTCAAAAAACACAGAACAAGAAATTGTTTTAAGCAATGATGTGTTGAATAACAATAATAAACCATGTTTGCTTATTGTAGAAGATAATAAAGATATAAGAACATTTGTAAAATCAGTTTTTGAAAACTCTTACCAAATTATAGAGGCATCTAACGGACAAGCAGGCATAAAAAAAGCAATAAAGCATATGCCTAGTTTAATAATTAGCGATATTATGATGCCTATTAAAAACGGTATTGACCTGTGTAATACTTTAAAATATAACGAGCTAACAAGCCATATACCAATAGTGCTTTTGACAGCAAAAGTAGGAGAAGATAATGAACTAGAAGGGTTAAAAACTGGAGCAGAAGCCTATATAACAAAGCCTTTTAGTAGTAAAAAACTAAAGTTAATAGTAGAAAAACAAATTGAAAACAGAAATAGATTACAACAACACTTTAGCAAAAGCATTACTTTAACTCCAGAAATAACGGTTTCATCAACAGAAGCAGAATTTTTAAAGCGCCTAAAAGAGGTATTAGATAAAAACCTAACTAACCCAGATTTTAATACAGAAACATTTTCAGTAAAAATGCAAATGAGCAGAACGCAACTGCATAGAAAATTAAAAGCTATTGTAGGTTTAAGTACCTCTGAATTTATTAGAAATGAACGCTTAAAACTAGCCATTAATTTATTGAAAACATCAGATAATTCTATTTCAGAAATCGCCTATCAAATAGGTTTTAATACGCCTTCTTATTTTATTAAATGTTTTAAAGAAGCATATAACTGTACGCCTGTAGAGTATTCTAAAAGAGGGTAAAAGTCTGTAAACCTTCATAAACAGAGTGATGTAACATTTGTTGCATACTTTGAAACATCTCTTGTATTAACAAAAGAGTTAAGAGACTAATTTTATTCCAAAGAATAATTTGTAGTAGATAAAGCAATGTTCAATTCTTCCAAAAAGAACGATGACGAAAAAATTTATATGAGTATAGACCACCTAAAAAATGGGACTTACACATTACATATTTTGTTAAATAATAAGGTTGTAAAATCTGTAAAAATATTAAAGGAATAAAAGAGGCTATTAATCAATTCTGAATAGGGGGATGACAAATGAGAGATGAGTTGTTTCCCTATTTCTCTTAAATCTATACATATGAAATCAAAAAATATACTATTAATAATGGTTTGTTTGTTAGTTACATCAACAACACAAGCACAATTTTTAAAAAAGCTAAAAAAGAAAGCAGAAGAAGCTGCAGAGCGTACTATTTTAAGAAAAACAGATGAAGTAGTTTCTAAGAAAACCGAAAAAACTATTGATGATGTTGTAAATGGAAATGAGGATAAAGAAAAGTCAGAAGTCCCAGAAACTATTGAAGCAGCAAATACTGCCTTAACTAAAAACACCAATACCAAAAAAGCATTTTATAACGAAGATGTCGTTATTCAATTACATGAAAACGGAAACCTCAATCAAACACAGTATTTTGATGCCAATGAAGTTGCTGTAAGGTTAGAGCAGGATAATACGCCAAAACCAGGTTATATTGACAGTGAAGGCTTTATGTATGTATATAAAGATGGCGAATATACTAAGTCATCATTAATTGCATTACAAAGTCAAGGCATGATGGTACCAACCATGATGATAGAGGCCTATAAATTGCCACCAGAGCCATTTATGGCACAATATCAAAAACAAACAGACCAAGGCTTAACAGCAAACCCCTTCAACGGTATTGTTGAATTTGCCTTTATATACAAACCAAATGATTTTAGATACGAAGATTTCAAAGAAACCACACAAACCAAAAGTGGAGAAACCTATACTAAGTTTAAATTTCTTAACGAACCTGGATATGAAGGTAGTTATGTGCTTTTTGATAGTCAAAATCGCTTAATTGAAATTTATACAAATAAATCAGATACGGGGCAGTCAATGGATAGTTTTGAAATGAGTATGATGCCTCCCGGAGAAAGTTTACTAATTTACAATTATAAACCAGTTGAAGTAAACTTACCCGCTGCCCGCGAAGTAAGAGCACAGGGTCAAGATTTAATGGAAGGTGTCATGAAAAATATTGTTAAAGGGGGTAACCAACCTAAAGATGATATTGATGAAGATGATTACAACACAAGTGATAGTAAGGGGATGACCAAACGCTTAAAAAAATCACTTAAAGATCATAAGGTAACGGCTAATAATCTTCCAGAAGCCTATGAATTTAATTGGGAGCTCCAAACTCAAATGACATTTAATACCAAAAAGAAGGAAACCATGGAGTTAACTTTCTTAATTAAAGAAGGAGCTAACTATCAAGCCACCAGAATGAGGAGTGAAGAAAATAAAAATATGGGGCTGGTGACTATGCTTTTTGATATAGACTTAAAAACAATGATAATGTTTATGGAAGCACAAGGCAGTAAGTTCTTGCAAATCCATCCTATCCCTGATCCAGGTAAGACAAAAGAAAATATAGATAAACACAAAATATCTAATCTTCCAACAAAAACAATAATAGGATACAATTGTAAAGGTTTGCAGTTTGAAGATGATAGATATGTTATGAAAATTTACCATACTCCAGAAGCAGGTTTGAAGTTAGCAAACTTCTTAAATTTTGGTACCCAAAAACCTTCAAATTTTCCTGATATGGATCCCAGAGTTGTGGAGCAATTCTCTAATGGGTTAATTATGGAAATGGATATTATAGATAAAAAGAAATCTAAAAATAATGTAAACATTGTGGCAAAAGATTTAAAAAAGACACTTACCACTATTAAGAAATCAGAATACAAAACAATGGATTTATTTTCTTCAGGAGGAATGTTTAAAAATTAGAACAAATATCAAGAGAATTAATAAATATAACGCTTAATGTTGGTCATGAAGCTATCTAAATTATGGAGCGCTTACTGCAATGCATTTTTTAGAGAGGGAAGAATATTTATTGTTTTCTATAATACAGGTTTAAATTTATATGATGTCTAAACTATTTATATCCATTAAAACTGTGCAGGTTTCTTACCTGCTAAATAAGTCTATAAATAAAATAATAATTTAAAATTATGAGGTTACTAAATAATCTATTAATCATGTTATTATTAACATTGATGTCTTGTAATAATAGTACTAAAGAAAATAAGGTAATTATTCAAGAAACCACAAAAACTGTTAAAGAAACACCCAAAATAAACAATTTTAGAGAGCGCTTAAAAGTCACAAAACCAGCTACAGAATCACAATTTAAAAATTGGTTACCAACCAATCTTGGAGATTTTAAAAGAATGGAGTTTACTAAAAGTCGTATTTCCCAAAACGATATCGCATCAGCAGGTGCTATTTATAAAAATAATGATGCCACTAAAAAAATAGAAATCACTATTGTTGATGGTGCTAGTAAAGAAGGGTTATTAGCAATAAACTCTCATTATATGGCTCAAACTATGAAATTTAGGAGTAAAAAATCATCGAGCTATCAAAAAACATATGAAAACAATGGCTTAAAAGTATTAGAGACGTACGTTGAAAAAGATAGCTACTATGAAGTTAAATTTTTAGTAGATATGCGTTTTGGGATAACCGTAGTAAGCTTAGGGATTAACCACGATGCACTTTGGCGAGCCATATCAGAGTTAAACTTGAATAAACTCAAAACATTGTAACAAATTTAAGTTATTAAAAAAATACATTATAGTTTTTACTAAATAAACAAGCTTTTAAAAAGATTTGAACAAAATGAACTCTAGCTAGTTTTTAAGGAGTTTGACTTATATAAATTAGACAAAAAACCACAGGTGCTATGAAAACAAAATTACATTTCTTTATATATTCTATTTTGTTTACTACTTATACAGTTATGGGACAAAATATAGACTGTCCTAATGTATATCTTTATTCTTATCAAATAGATTGTCCAGAAGGACCAAGTTTAGGTATGTCAGTAAATTATCCGTTGCAAAATGAGGTAAATATTAAGCTTGAAGAACTTTCATCAAATACCATTTTAGAAGAATTTATTATAACTAATGAAGATGCTAATTTGGATAATTCGTATCTTCATTATTTTGGTGTATTACCTGTAGGGGAGTATGCTGTTACCATAAATTCTTATGAGTATTATTGGGGAGGAGAGCTTATTTGTGAACAAACCAAACAAATAGAATTGTTATTATGTGGTACTTTAAGTGTTGAATCTATAAAAGGAAGTCTTAATGCTACAGTTAAGATATATCCAAATCCAGTTTCAAATACCTTATACATTTCAACTAATCAACAAATTGAGTCTGTTGCAATTTATACTTTATTAGGAAGAGAGATTGTTTTTGAATACCGTAGTAATCAAATAGATGTTAGTAGCTTTAAATCCGGAATTTATTTGCTTAAAATAGAAACAGATAAAGGTAGTGTAGCAAAAAATATAATAATTAACTAAAAATTTGAGTCTAACCATTAAAAACCAAGTCATGAAAAAATCTCGCAAACCAGTTTTTCTGTTTCTTATAATATCTTCTTTTCTTTTCAATTGCAAAAACAACAAAAAAACAAACCTCATTGATGACCCTATAGTTGATGTAGAAGAAGTAGTAAAAGAACCAACCAATGTTATTGATATTATAACACATAGCATGGAATTTCAAAGTGTAGATACTATACCATCAGGGTGGAACACCTTTAAATACCAGAATCTTTCTAACGAAACCCATTTCTTTTTATTAGATAAATATCCTGAAGGAAAAACTGTGGCAAATACCTTAACAGATGTAGCACCTGTTTTTGCTGAAGGAATGGATTTAATTAATCAAGGAAAACCAGAAGAAGGATTTGCTGCCTTTGGTAAATTGCCCGCATGGTTTGGAGACATTGTATTTTCTGGCGGATCTGGTTTAATTGCTCCTAAACACACCGCTGTAATAACAGTAAAGTTAGAACCTGGTTATTACATTATGGAATGTTATGTGAAAATGCCTAATGGAAAATTTCATACACTTATGGGAATGGCAAAACCTATCATAGTTACTCAAGAAGATAGCGGAAATACACCACCAGAATCTACTGTTAACATTGTTGTATCTAATGATGCAGGTATAGTTTATGATAAAAGCATTACTAAGGGTAAACATATATTTTCTGTGTTTTATAAAGAACAAAAACATCACGAAAACTTTATGCAACACGATGTTAATTTAGTAAAGTTAGAGGATGATGCCAGTGAAGACGCTTTAGAAGCATGGATGGATTGGTCAGACCCTAAAGGCTTAATTACACCTGTGCCTCATGGTATTACCTTTTTAGGAGGCGTTAATGATATGCCAGCAGGTAGTACAGGTTATTTTTATGCCGACTTAAAACCTGGTAAATACGCTCTTATTTCAGAGGTTCCAAACACTAAAAGCAAAGGACTATTTAGGGTTTTTGAAGTAAAAGATTAATAATTTATATAATCTACAATTTCTAAGCCATATCCAATTAAACCAACACGTTTAGTTTGTGAAGAGTTTGTTACTAATTTTAATTTATGGATATTTAAATCATGTAAAATTTGAGCACCTATACCAAAATCTCTATTATCCATGTTTATTCTTGGAGCTTTAGTAACGGTGTTAGTTACTTGATTTTCTTTTAAATATGATAAACGTTTTAAAATATTCATGGATTGAGATTCCTGATTAATAAAGATAATTGCCCCTTTACCTTCTTTTTCAATAACCCTAAACATATCATTAAGTTGCTCATCAACGTTGTTGGTAAGTGTTCCTAAAATATCATTATTTACTAATGTAGAATTAATTCTGGTAGCAACCACTTCATCGTTTTTCCATTGCCCTTTAGTTAAAGCTATGTGTACTTGGTTATTTGTGGTTTGTTTGTAGGCTCTTAATCTAAAACTTCCAAAGCGAGTTTCAATTTGAAAATCTTCTTTTTTCTCAATTAAAGAATCGTGTTGCATTCTGTAAGCTACCAAATCTTCAATAGAAACAATTTTTAAGTCTAGTTTTTTTGCAACTTCTATAAGTTCTGGTAGTCTTGCCATACTACCATCTTCATTCATAATTTCAACAATAACACCAGCAGGATTTAAACCAGCTAATCTAGCAAAATCTATAGCGGCTTCGGTGTGTCCAGTTCTACGTAAAACCCCACCTTCTTTTGCTACTAAAGGGAAAATATGACCAGGACGAGCCAACTCAAAAGGCTTTGTGTTAGGGTCTATTAAGGCCTTAACGGTTTTTGCTCTGTCGTTAGCAGAAATACCTGTTGTAACGCCACCACCTCTTAAATCTACAGATACGGTGAAAGCCGTTTCCATGTGGTCTGTATTGTTTCTAACCATCATGTTAAGGTCTAGTTCTTTACATCGGTTTTCAGTAAGTGGAGCGCAAATAAGTCCTCTACCATGGGTTGCCATAAAGTTTATCATTTGAGGGGTAACTTTATCGGCTGCAGCTACAAAATCGCCTTCATTTTCTCTATTCTCATCATCAACAACAATTATTACTTTGCCTTTTCTAACATCATCAATAGCTTCTTGTATGGTGTTTAGTTTAAACGTTTTGGCTGCTGTGTCTTTTGTCATAGTTTGTGCTATCATGTAACAAAGATATTGTTTATTTTAAAGATTCTAAACAATTAAGTCTTAAGTCTTCCTTAATTTTTACATTTAAAAAAGGGTATACAATCATGTAAAAGGGGATTCCTAGTATTAAAAACAGCGCTACTAATTTATTACCTTTATTAATATGGTTATATAGTTGGCGCATGTTTATTATTGATTTTACATAATATATTACAAACAAAATAAGAGAAACAATGCTTAACTGTATAGAAGCTGATGCTAAATGTGGAAGTTTATTGTTTTTAAACACAAAGAATAAAACCAATAAAACTATACCAATGGCGTATAATGTTATAGCAAATTTAGAATGATCTTGGTAGTTGTTAACAATTGTTTTAGTGGTGTCAAAATTAGAATTAATATTGATACCGTTAGCTCTTAATTCATCATTATGAATACCTTTACTGTTAAGTATTTTAACGGCTTCAAATCTTACATTTTCTTCATGACCTAAAGTGTCATAATTTTTAATAATATTGAAAAGTTCTTCATTTTTTAATGAATTTAAGAATTTATAATCAACACTATCTTTCTCTTTTATTTTGAAAATCTTTTTAAGAGGTGTGCTTATATTTCCAAATTCAAATAAAGTTCTATCTGCTGTTGCTCTTCTGGTAAGGTATACACTTAGAGGCAGCATAATTAATGTAGAAAACCAACTAGCTAAAATAGGACTCAAGCTTCCGTTTTTGGCACTATTTGTGGCAAAAATACCTATAAAGTGATATGTTAAAAATAGGAGTATAGCAATAACCATTGGTAAGCCAATGCCTCCTTTTCTTATTAAGGCACCAAGAGGAGCTCCCACAAAAAACAGAATAATACAAGCAAACCCAAGAGCAAATTTTTCATGTAATGATATGTAGTGTTTGTTTAACCACTCTCTAGATTTTTTTTGATTAGATTTTTTAGTTATAAGAATTTGCTTTGCACTAGTAATGCCTCTTATTGCGGCGTCTATCATTTCGTTTTTTCTTCTTGTGTCTAACAAGTCTAAAACGTTTCCTGTATAAACAGAATCAATTTTTTTCTCGGTATTGTGCTTATTTACAGATACCGGCTTAGGTTTAGGAATAACTGAAGACCGTTGTAACAAAATTTTAGACAAAGATTCATGCTCATGTTTTTTTCTTATTTCTAGTGAATCTATAGCTTTGTTTAGTCCGCTAATACTTAGCATGTTATATTTGTCTGTTTGTGATTTTTCATCTAAATCAACATCATCCATTTGAGATATATCTATATTGATGATATATTTTTCAAATGTGCTTTTTGCAAATGGATGTTTTAGTCTTTCTTTTTGTTTAGAGGGGTATACGTCACTGTAATAGTTTCCGTCAAAAAGAATTAATTTTATTACTTCTGATTTTTCATCACTTACAAATTCTCCAGTTTTAGATTTAATTGTTGTGGCATTCTTTCTACCATCAGACCCTTTAATATGTATTATAACATCTTCAAGATATTGCCCTTTATCTCCACTTTTCTTTTCTACTTTAATGTTATAATTCATTATTTCGTTAAACTGACCTTCTGCAATTGCTGCGGCAGGTTTAAGTTTGGCAATATTTCGTCTTAAATTATAAGAGTTAAGTTCTGCCCACGGAATAACATTATTTGAAAAGAAAAAGGTAACAATAGCAAGCCCTACAATAAATATGCTTAGACCAGACATAGCACGCTGTAATGAAATACCAGTAGATTTCATTGCAGCAAACTCATAATTTTCGGCAAAATTACCAAAAACCATTATAGAGGATAGTAGTATGGTAAGCGGTAATATTAAAGGGATTAATTTTGGTAAGAAATATAAAAGAAATTTAGCTATTATTTCTAAATCTAAATCTTTACCTGCTAATTCTTTAATATATAACCACAGCGTTTGTAAAATAAATATCAGTATGAGTATTACAAATACACTGATAAAAGTTTTAAGATAAGTGGTTAGTATGTATCTGTCTAGTATTTTCAAGAGATAACCTAGTCTAAATTATTGATGTAATAATCTTGATATTTGTTGGCATCAAAGGTAAATAAGGAATTTGATATAGGCTGATTTGTTTTAAAAGAATTAACTGTTAAAGTGGTTTTAGCCCCATTTTTACCAATTTGTATTAGGTTGTAAATGTGTTTGGTTTGAGCATCTATACCTAATAAAATGCTTTCTAATTCTGAGTTTGAATCTATTGGAGTAAGTTTTACATATTGAATTTTTCTACCTTTTATATTTTGCTGAATATCTAATTGGTAAGTATAACCATCTTCATAAAAAGATAGCATTTTACTTGGAGTAATAGCGTCTTCTTCGTTTTCACCTTCACTAGAAATGGTTACTTCTTCATCTTCAGGACTAATAGTGTAAAGTTTAGAGCCATTAAAAAGTCTAGTTACACCAAGTATGTTTAATTTGTATTTTTCACCTTGCATGATAACATCGCCTCTGGTTTCTTGTTTTATATTTTCTGAAAGGTTTTCTAGTGTGTATTTAAAATCTATTGAAATGTTGTCATAACTTTTCACTTTTTTAGAAACTTCATCTAATAAAGCTTTACCTTTATTTTGTGCAAATACATTAACCGATAACACTAAAACTATTAGTGTGATAAAAAGTTTAAGATTCATTTTAAAGTATTTCATTTTCATTTTTTTAATGTCATTAAAGACTTTCATTTTCTAAATGCTGATCTAATGCTACTAAATCTGGTATTAAAACTTGTCTTGCCTTACTACCTTCAAACGGACCAACAATACCAGCAGCTTCTAATTGATCTATTAATCTGCCAGCTCTATTATACCCTAATTTTAATTTTCTTTGTAACAATGAAGCAGAGCCTTGTTGTGCGGTTACAATTACCACAGCGGCTTCTTTAAATAGTTTATCTCTATCTGCAATATCTATATCAATACCTGTGCCACTTTCTTCACCAACATATTCTGGTAAAAGATAAGCATCTGGATAGGCTTTTTGAGCCCCAATATAATCGGTTATTTTTTCTACTTCTGGAGTATCAACAAATGCACATTGAATTCTAATCATATCATTACCTTGGGTAAACAACATGTCACCACGACCAATTAATTGGTCTGCGCCACCACCATCTAAAATGGTTCTAGAATCAATTTTTGATGTTACTCTAAACGCTATTCTTGCAGGGAAATTTGCTTTTATAATACCTGTAATAACGTTTACAGAAGGACGTTGTGTTGCTATAATTAAATGAATACCAATAGCACGTGCTAATTGCGCTAAACGCGCAATGGGGGTTTCAACTTCTTTTCCTGCAGTCATTATTAAATCTGCAAACTCATCAACAACTAAAACAATGTATGGTAAAAACTGGTGCCCATCATTTGGGTTTAGTTTTCTGGCTTTAAATTTAGCATTGTACTCTGCAATGTTTCTACACATGGCATTTTTTAACAACTCATAGCGGTTGTCCATTTCAATACAAAGTGAATTTAGCGTATTAATAACTTTAGTATTGTCTGTGATGATTGCTTCTTCACTATCAGGTAATTTGGCTAAATAGTGGCGTTCTATTTTGTTGTAAAGTGTTAGCTCTACTTTTTTAGGATCTACTAAAATAAATTTAACTTCAGCAGGATGCTTTTTGTAAAGTAATGATGTTAAAACGGCATTTAATCCAACAGATTTACCTTGTCCTGTGGCACCTGCCATAAGCAAGTGAGGCATTTTAGCAAGGTCTACAACAAAAGTTTCATTACTAATAGTTTTACCTAAAGCAATAGGCAAATGCATTTCTGAACTTTGAAATTTCTTTGAAGCAATAACAGAACGCATAGAAACAATGGTAGATTTTTTATTAGGCACCTCAATACCAATAGTACCTTTACCAGGAATAGGAGCAATTATACGAATACCTAATGCCGATAGCGACAAAGCAATATCATCTTCCAGATTTTTAATTCTAGAAATTCTAACCCCTGCATCTGGTACAATCTCATAAAGTGTAACTGTTGGCCCAATTGTTGCTTTTATACTTGCTATACCAATTTTATAGTTGTTTAAAGTTTCAACTATTCTGTTTTTATTTTCTTCTAATTCCTCTTGATTTATTGTAATACCCTCTGTATCATATTTCTTTAGAAGATCTAATGGAGGAAATTGGTATTTACTAAGTTCTAAAGTAGGGTCAAAATACCCGAAGTCTTCAACCAGTTTATTAGAAAGATTATCAGTTTCTGATTGTTCTTCGGCTACTTTTTCTACTTTTATTTCAATATCATTTTCTTCTTCTGGCGTTTGCGGAGTTACTTCAACTTTTACAGCAGGCTTTTCTTTATTAGAAGTTGTTTTATTTATGGTTTCTTCTTTATTGTCTAAAGAAACTTCAAAGGCCGATTTAATAGCTTCGGCTTCTTCAGATAAGTTATTATCAACCACAACCACATTGTCTTCTTTTAAATCTGAAAACTCTTGTTTTATGTCTTTTTTTGCAGATTTGAAAAGGTTTGTAATACTTTCAAAAGTTACTTTAAAACGAATAGCTAAATAAGTGATTAAGCCAAAAAGTAATAGGAGCGAAGTACCTATTTTACCTAGATAATCTTGAAGAAAGGTGTTAATTTCAAACCCAATAGTGCCCCCAAGAACATCGTTAGTTTTTGCGAAAAAACCGAAAAAGATAGACAACCATACCATTATTAATAAACCCCAAAACCAATGTTTTCTTAAACGTACTTTGGGCAGATTCATTAAAACATAAACTCCCGATAGAAATATAAGCCCAGAAATAATGAAAGCAGCTACACCAAAACCTTTTTGAATAAAAAAGTGGCTTAACCAAGCACCAGATTTACTTAACCAGTTTTTAGCTTTAGCTTCTCTGGAAGTAAAGTTAGATAGTGTACTTTGATCAATATCGCCAGTAAAAAAGAAAGAAATAAAGGCAATACACAATACAATACCAAAAATTACCAAAAAGCTACCTAATACCAGTTTTTGCTGGCTTGATAGTTTAAAACTTGGAGCTTTAAGTTTTTTCTTCGGTGTTTTTTTTGTGTTGGTTTTTTTCTTTGCCATTAATGGTTTAAGGTATCAAATTAATTCTAAAACTAGTTTAGAGTTGATTCGTAATCATGATTGAGCAAAAATACAAATTACTAACGTTAATCCTAGTTAGATTATTATTTTAAAAAATCTTGGGTATGTATATAATTAAACCAATTATTACGGCAAAAAAAGCAGAAATAAAAACAGCTCCTGCAGCTGTATCTTTGATTATTCCAATTTTGTTATGATGTTCAGGATGAATAAAATCTGCTATGGCTTCAATAGAGGTATTAACACCTTCAATAGACATAACCAAAGCAATAGCAATACATTGAAGAATCCATTCTGTAACAGATATGTTAAAAAAGAATCCTGCTATAGTAACTAAAATAGCTATAATTAACTGAATTTTAATACTAGATTCAGTTTTAATAAGGTATATAGCACCTTTAAAAGCGTATCCAACACTCTTAAGCCTATTTACTAAGAAGGATTCTTTTTTATTCATTAGGTAATACTAATAAAGAACCTCTAAAGCTGCTTTGTAATTAGGTTCTTCTGTAGTTTCAGCAACTTGCTCTGTGTATAAAATAGTTCCGTTTTCATCTAAAACTACAACACTTCTAGAAAGTAAACTTTCTAATGGACCATCAACAAAGTTTACGCCATATGATGTTCCAAAATCACCTGTTTTAAAATCAGATAAGCTTACCACATTATCTAAACCTTCTGCACCACAAAAACGCGCAAGGGCAAAGGGTAAATCTTTAGATATACAAAGTACTTTAGTGTTTTCTAATTCGCTAGCTTCAGTGTTAAACTGTCTAACAGACGCTGCGCATGTACCCGTATCTACACTTGGGAATATATTTAAAACTACTCTGCTCCCTGAAAAATCATTTAAAGTTTTAGATGATAAATCGGTTGCTGTTAAAGTAAAATCAGGAGCTTTGGTTCCAACTTTAGGTAATTCTCCAGAGGTGTTTATTGTGTTTCCTTTTAAGGTTACTGTTGCCATAAATTATGTTTTTAAATTTTTTTAAAAATAAGAATAATTAAAATGATAGTCTTTTAAACTAACGTTAAAAATTTAATTGCAAATAAATCAATTTTACAAAATATAAGTATTTATTAACTAATAAAATTTAGTTATCAGAATAGAATTTTTTATCTTTATAAGAAGTTATTATTATAATTTAATTATCGATAATTTTTATCAATATTATTATAGATCATAAGAATTAACTATTCTCTTTTTGTACTAAATCGCATTATATCTTTGGATGTATTCAAATTCAAATGCTTTAAAACTATAAATATGGAAAATTTATCTAATGATTCAGCAAATTCAATTCACGCTGAAAACAAAGAATTAAAACACGGTGGTAGTACCACATCAGGCAAATGCCCTTTTATGCATGGATCTATTACCACAACAGAAAAAACTGTTACAGATTGGTGGCCTAATAGCCTTAATTTAGATATTTTACATCAGCATGATACTAAAACCAACCCGCTTGGACAAGATTTTAATTACCAAGAAGAGTTAAAGAAATTAGATGTAGAAGCGCTAAAAAAAGATCTTAAAAATTTAATGACTGATAGTCAAGATTGGTGGCCAGCAGATTGGGGACACTATGGAGGGCTTATGATTAGAATGGCGTGGCATGCTGCAGGTAGTTATAGATTGGCAGATGGACGTGGCGGAGGAGGAACTGGAAACCAGCGTTTTGCTCCATTAAATTCATGGCCAGATAACGTAAGTTTAGATAAAGCTAGACGTTTATTATGGCCAATAAAGAAAAAATACGGTAATAAAATAAGTTGGGCAGACTTAATTATTTTAGCAGGAACCATGGCATACGAAAGCATGGGCTTAAAAACTTACGGTTTTGCATTTGGGCGTGAAGATATTTGGCATCCAGAAAAAGACGTGTATTGGGGAGCAGAAAAAGAATGGTTAGCACCAAGTGATGAGCGTTATGGCAGTGTTGATGCTCCAGAAACAATGGAAAATCCATTAGCAGCTGTACAAATGGGATTAATTTACGTAAATCCAGAAGGTGTGAATGGAAAACCAGATCCTATAAAAACAGGAGCGCAAGTACGTGAAACTTTTAAACGTATGGCAATGAATGATGAGGAAACTGTAGCGCTAACTGCAGGTGGACATACCGTAGGTAAAACTCATGGAAATGGAGATGCTAGTATTTTAGGACCAGATCCAGAAGCAGCACCTGTAGAAGAACAAGGTTTAGGGTGGTTTAACCCAACAAGAACTGGTAAAGGTAGAGATACCGTTACAAGCGGATTAGAGGGCGCTTGGACAACCCATCCAACAAAATGGGATAATGGCTTTTTTGAAATGCTCTTCAATCATGAGTGGGAATTACGTAAAAGTCCTGCCGGAGCATGGCAATGGGAACCTGTTAGTATTAAAGAAGAAGACATGCCTGTTGATGTAGAAGATATGACTACAAGACATAACCCAATGATGACAGATGCAGATATGGCAATGAAAATGGATCCTATTTACAAAGAAATCTCATTAAAATTCAAAGATGATTTTGAAGCTTTTTCTGATGCCTTTGCACGTGCGTGGTTTAAACTAACGCATCGTGATATGGGACCTAAAGACCGTTGGTTTGGTCCAGATGTACCACAAGAAGATTTAATTTGGCAAGACCCAGTACCTAAAGGAAATTACAATTATGATGTAAATGCTGTTAAAAATAAAATAGCTGCTACAGATTTAACAATTGCAGAATTAGTTTCTACCGCTTGGGATAGTGCAAGAACATTTAGAGGATCAGATTATAGAGGAGGTGCTAATGGTGCTCGTATACGCTTAGCACCACAAAAAGATTGGGAAGGAAATGAACCAGAAAGATTATCAAAAGTTCTATCTGTTCTTGAGCCTATAGCAGATGAATTTGGAATTAGTATTGCAGATACCATTGTTTTAGCTGGAAATGTTGGAGTAGAAAAAGCAATTAAAAATGCAGGTATGAATATTGAAGTACCTTTTGCTCCTGGACGAGGCGATGCTACACAAGATATGACCGATGTAGAATCTTTTGAACCATTAGAACCTTTAGCCGATGGTTATAGAAACTGGCAGAAAAAAGATTATGTGGTGAGTCCGGAAGAGTTACTGTTAGATAGAACACAATTAATGGGACTTACAGCACCAGAAATGACAGTGTTACTAGGAGGTATGCGTGTTATGGGAACCAATTATGGCGGTACAAAACACGGTGTATTTACTAATAACGAAGGTGCTTTAACTAACGATTTCTTTGTAAACTTAACCGATATGGCTAACAAGTGGAACCGAGCTGAAAATGGTATTTATGAAATTTGTGACCGTAAAACAGGAACGGTTAAATGGACAGCCACAAGAATAGATCTTGTATTTGGTTCTAATTCTATTTTACGCAGTTACGCCGAAGTTTATGCGCAAGATGATAACAAGGAAAAATTTGTGAACGATTTTGTTGCGGCTTGGGTAAAAGTAATGAATGCCGATAGATTTGATATTTAAGTAACCTTAATTTAAATACACTATTTAAAAAAGGATAAGCATTATGTTTATCCTTTTTTTATGAGGTAGTTTTTGTTTAGTATGTTAACAACTAATTTAGTAAATGAAAAGCAAGTATAAATTCCTAGATTAATTAAGCACTTTGTTGTTAACTAGTTATTTAAGTTCTAATATTGATTCATTAACTTTAAATTTGATATCTGAAATGTTTAGTATTTCTTCTATATTTTTTTTTGCCCAATCTTGAGATTTAGGATGGTGTACTATTTCAAAATTAAAATCATCAAAATCAATAAAATCTAATTCTATTCCGAAGTAATTCCAAAGCTCATTATGTAGCTTTTCAATCTTTTTTCTGTGTAAATTTGGTTTATAATTTATTTCGGAAATTTCTCGTTCTTTTTCTTTTACAATTATTCTAAATTCATTTTCGTGTTTAAAACTAATATCTTTAGTAAACACAGAATCAATATTTTTTATTTTTTTTAAATCAGGTTTTTGAAAGTCAATATAATTTATAGGACTGCATAAAACTTTTCTTGTCGAATCAAAACAAAGTAATCCTTTTTCAGTTAAAAGTTTTTTAAAGTCAGAGTATTTTATTTTTATAGCTAAACTATTTGGTTCGCTATATAAATTCCACATTGCAACGGATTCATAACTATTTTCACCTATAAACCAACAGTTAGCAAAATTACTTTTTTGAATTCTTTCGAGTTCAGCATCTATTTTATTCATTTCTCCGCCTAAAGAGTCAACAGAAACATATTTTCGTAAATTATCAAATATTTGAAGATTATCAAGTTGTCTTTTTAAATTAAGATAAAATAAGTGATTAATTTTTATTCCCTCTTTACTATCTTCGAATTTGTCTAGTCTTGTAAAATAAAGGGATTTGTTAAAAATGAAAGAAAGGAATTTATGGATATCCATATATCTCCATAAATATGCATTTTCATTAATATTTTCATCATTAATGAACTTTACATCAATTTTATTTTCATTCATTATTTTTTTTAATTTAATAATTATAACTTAAAGTAGGACATTGTTTTTAACAATTTAAATCCAACGTTAAACGAAAGTAGCTGAAAATTTTTACAAAATCAATATAAGAAATAAAAAAACCACTTCAATTTGAAGTGGTTTTTAGTTCCAATTTTTCTTTTTCTGTATTATTTATCAATAGAACCTAGAACACGAGACATAAAATTATTTAAAGCTTCCTTTTTAGGGGTGCCTTCTTTAATCATTTTATTAACCTCTATGGCTCCATACATATTAGAAATGAGCTCTCCAATAACGTCTAACTCTTCGTCTTTAAGAGACGGAACTTCAGTTAATGCTTCTAAAGTTTCAATAGTTTCTCCTACAAAATCTTCATCATTTTCTTCAATGAAATTTGTAAGGTGCTTAATTACTGGTAACTTCATTAACTAAATCTTTTAGAACGTCAAACTTATTAGTTTGAACTTGGTTAACAAATGTGCCATTTTTAAACGTAGCAAAGGTTGGTAAATTATCAACAGTTGCAAGTTTTCTAGATTCTGGAAATTTTTCAGCATCTGCAATTACAAATGTGATGTTTTCGTTTTCTGAAGCCAATTTTTTAAACTTAGGCTTCATAATTCTACAGTTTCCACACCATGTTGCAGAATACTGTACAATTACAGTGTCGTTTCCTGAAACTAATTCAGGTAAATTATCTTGATCTAATTCTTTAATCATGATTGTTGTGTTTTAGTGGGCTGCAAGATACTCAGCAACACCATCGCGATTAGCGCTCATGGCTTCTTTTCCTTCTTCCCAGTTAGCAGGACATACTTCACCTTTTTCTTGTACGTGAGTTAAGGCATCAATTAATCTTATGTATTCACCAACATTTCTTCCTAAAGGCATGTTGTTAATACTTTCGTGTTGTACAGTACCTTCTTCATCAATAATGTAAGTGGCTCTGTAAGTTACGTTATCACCTTCTACTTGAACGGTACCAGTTTCTTCATCGTATTGCTCATTAGTAATATCTAAAATACCTAAAATGCTAGAAAGGTTTCTGTTACTATCTGCAAGAATTGGGTAAGTAACACCTTCTATACCTCCGTTATCTTTTGAAGTATTTAACCAAGCAAAGTGTACTTCTGGAGTATCACAAGAAGCTCCTATTACAATAGTGTTGCGTTTTTCAAACTCTGGTAATGCTGCTTGAAAAGCATGTAATTCTGTTGGACAAACAAAAGTGAAGTCTTTTGGATACCAAAAAAGAACTACTTTCTTTTTGTTGTTTACAGCTTCTTCTAATACGTTTAACTTAAAAGTGTCGCCCATTTCGTTCATGGCGTCTACATTTAAATCTGGAAATTTTTTTCCTACTAATGACATAAGATTCTATTTTATAAATTAGGTTATTAAATTATTTCTCGGACAAAAATATAACTATAATCAAACCTCAAAAATAGATTTCAATTATTAAATTTTATATAACAATAGCGTTTAAATATGGGTAAAAAAAAAGAGGGTGTTTTATAAGAATTACATAAAAAATTATAGTGTAAATTATCAATTTAATAACTTTTGATAAAATACTCTATATAACTACTAATTTGTTTTTACTAGCTGTTTAATTTTGATTCTAAACGCAGCAAAAATTAAGGTCATGAATGGGCTTAACCAATTAAAAATAGCATAAAAGAAATAGTCTGCCACTGGTACACCTAAAACACCAGATTGGTATGCACCACAGGTATTCCAAGGTATTAATACCGATGTTACAGTGCCAGAATCTTCTAAGGTTCTACTTAAGTTTTCTGGAGCTAAACCTTTGTCTTTAAATGCTTTTTGGTACATTTTACCAGGAACAACAATAGCTAAATATTGATCGCTTGCTAGTGCATTTAAGCCTACACAGCTAATAACGGTACTAGCAAAGAGTCCGAAAACAGAATCGAATAAGTTTAAAACAGATTTACTAATTCTAGATAGGGCGCCTATGGCATCCATAACACCCCCAAAAACCATAGCGCAAATAATGAGCCAAATGGTACCAAGCATACCACTCATTCCTCCAGATGAAAATAAATCATTAAGTTCATTACTTGAAGTTTCAACAGCAGTATCAACAGTAATAGCATCCATAATACCTCTGTAAGCCGATTTAAAAGTAAGTGTGTCTGCATCTGCTATAGCTATAACTATATTGGGTTGAGCAATTAAAGCAGCAACTCCTCCTAATAGAGTGCCTACTAAAAGAGCTACTAAAGGCGAGACTTTTTTTACTATCATTAATATTACTGCGGTAGGAACTAAAAACAACCAAGGAGATATATTAAATGCTTCATCTATTGCTGTTAATTTATCAGAAATATCGGGGATTCCTGTAGTATCTATACATAAACCAATAATAATGAAAGCAATTAATGTAATGGCTATGGTAGGAACAGTAGTTAATGTCATGTATTTTATGTGAGAGAATAACTCACCACCCGCCATGGCTGGTGCTAAATTGGTGGTATCACTTAAAGGCGACATTTTATCGCCAAAATAGGCGCCAGATAAAACGGCTCCTGCTGTCATTCCTAAAGATACATCTAGTGTTTTAGCAATACCAATTAATGCTATACCTACTGTAGCAGAAGTTGTCCAAGAACTTCCTGTTGCAATTGAAATAATGGCACATATAACTACGCAGGCTGCTAAAAATATAGTAGGATTTAAAATTTGTAAACCATAGTATATCATTGATGGAATAATACCACTAATTAGCCACGTACCAGCTAAAGCACCCACCATAAGTAAAATTAAAATAGCGCTTGTTGTAGATTTAATATTTTCGGCAACTTCATCAAGCATTTGTTTGTATGACACTTTGTTAAAGTAGCCAACAATACCTGCTACAGCAGCACCAAGTAATAGTATAAATTGATTGCTTCCGCTTAAAGCGTCATCACCATAAATAAAAAACACATTGTAAAAAAGCATGCCAACCAAAGCAAAAACCGGAATTAAGGCTTCCCATATATTTAATTCGTTATTTTCTATTATATTTTCGTCTAGTGGTTCTTTTGGTTTTATGTTTTGGCTCTCCATAAAGATATTTTGAAATAATAAACGTAATGTTACAACTTTAGAGCCATGTTTGCAAATAGAAATTGTTCTGTTTACTTTTTTAAGCGTATTAAATAGGGGTGAAGTATTTTTTTATTGGTTTACTATTTAATTTTAGGTTTAACTATTTCTAGTTTCTCCATGCATGAGCGCATCATTTTATAAGTGCGTTTTATATCGGCATCTAGCCCAATAGAAAAACGAATTAAGCCATCACTTAGCCCCATGTTTTGTTGTTCTTTCTCTGGGATTTCAGAAGAAGTAGATGTTCCAGGAGCACTAAATAATGTTTTGTAAAAGCCTAAACTTACAGCAAGATACCCTAAATTATTTTGTTGCATCAATTCCATGAGCTTATTAGCTTTTTCTAAAGAACCCACGTCTATAGTAAGCATGCCTCCAAATCCATACTCAATATTCATCATGCTTTTAAAAAGATTGTGAGATGGGTGAGATTTTAATCCTGGGTATACTGTTTTAAGTCCGTCAGACTCAAATTTCTGCGACAGATATAGTGCATTTTTACTATGTTGCTGCATTCTAATATGAAGCGTTCTAAGGTTTTTTAACACAGAAGCAGCTCTTAAACTATCCATTGTTACCCCTAACAACATAGAGGCACCATCATTTACATTTCTTAATTCATTAATAAACTCTTGTGTGCCACAAACTACGCCGCCAACCGTATCACTAGCACCATTAATAAATTTTGTTAAACTATGAACTACAACATCGGCACCAAGTATAGCTGGAGAGATAGATAATGGCGAAAAAGTGTTATCTACCACAAGTTTTATATTATGGCGTTTAGCAATTTTTGAGAGCGCTTTAATATCTGCTATTTCTAGAAGTGGATTACTAACAGATTCACAATAAATTACTTTTGTGTTTTTAGTTATAGCAGCTTCAACAATATCTAATTTAGTAATATCAATAAAAGATGTGTTAATGTTTAGTTTTGGAGCAAAGTTTTTTAGAAAAGCATATGTACCACCATAAATAGTTCTACTAGAAATTATATGGTCTCCTGCATTACAAAGCTGTAAAAATACCGATGTTATTGCACCCATACCCGAAGAAGTAACATTTGCAGTTTCAGTGCCTTCCATTGCTGCTAAAGCTTCGCCTAAATAAAGATTAGAAGGAGAGGAGTGGCGAGAGTATAAATAGCAACCATCTGCATTACCTTCAAAAGTATCAAACATGGTTTTAGCTGATAAGAAGGTATATGTTGAAGAATCTGAAATTGACGGGTTTACTCCACCAAATTCACCAAAATATTGTAAATCTTGAATATTGGTTGCGGGTTTAAAAGGCATAATGATTTTGTTTTGTGTTTATTCAAAACTCGTTATTATTAGATTAATAATCAATAGTATTGTGGTATTATAGAAAATAAACTTATTAAAATGATTTATATGTGAAAATAAAACTAATATCTTGCAAGGTTTAAGTATTTTTATGAAAAATTTAAAGTATGATTTTTGATACTACAGATAAAAAACTCTTAGAATATTTGCAGCAAGACAGTAAACAAACTAATAAAGAACTTGCAAATAAGTTAAATTTATCGGTTACGGCAGTTTATGAACGTATAAAGAAATTGGAAAAAGAAGGATTTATTGATGGGTATATAGCTTTGGTTAATAAAGACAAAGTGCAGAAAAATTTTTTAGTTTTTTGTCATATTAAACTTGTTCAGCACAGTCAAGATTATGTGTTTAGTTTTGAAAAAGAAGTTGCTAATTTAAATGAAGTGTTAGAATGTTATCATTTAAGTGGCGATTATGATTACCTTCTAAAAGTCTTGGTAAAAGACATGGTAGAGTTTAGAGATTTTATGGTGAAAAAACTCACTACTATTAGTCATATAGGTAGTACTCACAGTATGTTTGTTATAAATGAAGTAAAACATACAACTGTAATAAATTTATAATTAAAGCACATTTTTATAACAATAGTTTATTTGCTAATATAGGATGTAATGTGCTAGCTTTTATAAGCTATAAACTTTGTAGGTATTTATTAAAGTAGTTAAATCTTTTTGTTATTTTTATAAAACTGTTTTTTAACCTAAAACTCATAAAAATGAAAAATCTAAGGCCATTAATTATTGGGATTATTATTGGGGCATTAGCCACTTATTTCTTTTGTCCCAGACAACCTGTTAAAGAAGGAGATAATTTGCCTAAAAAAATTGTAAAACCACAAGGTGTTATTGCTGTTGAAGCTGCCAAAATTTTGAATAGTAACTGGAATAAAGAACGTAAGCAAGCCGTAGATTCTGCTGCTCAAAGATATGGTAGAGAAAAAGACAACCGTTGGGTTTGGTGGCCTGTTGAAGATGTAGAAAACTATTTAGATTATGCAAAACACTATTCTGATAGTATAGGGTATAATATGACGGGACTTAGAGTGTATTTAGGGGTTTACGGAAATATAAAAGGTTTTAAAAAAAAGAATTTAACCACCATGTTTATGGTTCCTACGGGAAACAAAACTCAAGCCAATGCTAGTACCTTAAATTTTTTACCACCAACAGAAGAAGATATTCCTGTACCACCACTAAATGATGGTTCTGGAGGCAATCAAAATTATCCTCAATAGTTTTAGTGAAAGATTTTCTTTTTAATAATTATAGTTTGTTAACACATTCTGTAGAAGCTATGGCTGCTATAACAGGATTGTTTTTATTTTCTAGATACAAAAATACAGCTGTTAAATATTTTATTTATTTTTTAGTTTATCTTACTATATGTGATACTGTAAATGAATATACGCTTTTAATTTACCCAGAAGGAATACTAGAATTTTTAGCAAATACTAAAATAAGCAGAAATTATTGGTGGTCTACGTTATTTTGGAAAATTGGTGCAATTTTGTTTTTCGCTTTTTTTTATAGAAAAATTTTAGAAAGACAACTATTTAAATCTATTATTAAATACGCAGTTTATCCGTTTTTAATCGTTTCAATAACCTATATTTTATTTTATTGGGAAGATTTTTTTAATAGATATTTCCCTGTAATTAGTGTCTTAGGAACTATTATTATTTTTACTTGTACTATTTTTTATTTTATAGAAGTATTACAAACAGATAAAATATTAACGTTTTACAAGTCTGTTTACTTTTATATTAGTGCTGCTATTTTTATCTGGTGGCTTATTATAACACCTATTGTTTTTTATGATATTTACATGACTAACATAGATATGAACTATATTTCCCTAAGAAGATTAATCTATCTATTAGCAAACATAATTATGTATAGTACGTTTACATTTGCCTTAATTTTTTGCAAACCCCAAAATAAAGTTGTTAATGCTTAATAAATGTTTATGATTCAAGCTAAAGAACAAATTGTTAGTACAACTTCAGAAAGACATTTATTGGTGTATATGATACTAGTTTTGGTAGTTATAACATCATTGGTTATTGTGTTTTTTGTAGTTTTTCAAAAACGAAAAAATAAATTAATACTAGATAAAATTAAGCAAAAGCAAGCTTTTGAAGAAGAAATAGCTCAAGCACAAACAGAAACTCAAGAGCAGACACTAAAAAATGTAGGCTGGGAATTACATGATAATGTAGGTCAATTACTTTCATTTGCTAGTATGCAGCTAAGTATTTTAAAAATGCAAGTGTCTGATGATATTAAAGATAAATTTAAAGACACCTCAGAAGCTTTAAAAGAAAGTTTAAAAGAAGTAAGGGCGCTCTCAAGAACGCTAAACAATGAAGTAATACTTAATATTGGTTTTGAACAGTCTGTTTATAATGAATTAGAGCGTTTAAAAAAAATGAAATTTGCCTCTGCTCAAAAACATACTATAGGAGAAAAAAGACCTTTTAATAATAAAAAACATGAAATCATTTTATTTAGAATTATTCAGGAATTTTTATCAAATTCTGTAAAATATTCTGAAGCCGAAAACCTTAGTGTTACTTTAAATTATCAACCAAAAAACCTAATTATTACAGCAAAAGATGACGGTAAAGGATTTGATATTAAAACGGTTGAAAAAGGAGCTGGACTTTTAAATATGAAAAGTAGAGCCTCTTTAATTAATGCTGATTTTGAATTAAAATCTGAAGTAGGAAAAGGGGTAGAGATGATAATAACTTACCCGTTTAATTAATCTATTTGATAATTAAATTTAGCTAAACCATTTAAACATCTTTTTTATGATGTTTAAATTTTTGTTACTGTATGGAGCGTACCTAATGTTTGGGTCTAGCCAATTACCTCGTTTTATAATGGCTTTATCATGAGAGAATGTGTTAAACCCATGCTTACCATGATAAGCACCCATACCACTTGTGCCAACGCCACCAAAAGGTAAACGTTGATTTCCAAAATGGATAAGTAAATCGTTTATTGCTCCGCCTCCAAATTCAAATTTGTTTATAATTTTTTCAATAAAAAAAGTATTCTTAGAGAATACATATAAGGCTAGTGGTTTCTCATAGTTCCAAATAATTCTTTCAATGTCTTTTTCTAATTCATAACTTAAAATTGGCAGGATGGGGCCAAAAATTTCATCAGACATTAAAGCGCTATTTAAATTAGGTTCATCAACCAGAGTAGGAGATATGTAGCAATTATCAACATCAATTTGTCCGCCAAAAATAACCTTTACACCTTCCAAAGTTTTAGCTAAACGTTCTGTGTGTTTTTTATTAATTATTCTTGGAAAGTCTGATGAATTTTTAGGATTATCTCCATAAAATCTAATGATTTCGTTCTTAATATTTTCAATAAGAGCTTCTTTAACATTGTTTTGTACTATAATATAGTCGGCAGCAATACAGGTTTGTCCACCATTTAAAAATTTACCCCAAACCAAACGTCTAGCAGTTAGTTTTAAATTGGTAGTATCATCAATAATACAAGGCGATTTTCCGCCCAATTCTAAGGTAACAGGAGTTAGATGTTTAGCAGCTGCTTTTGCTACAATTTTTCCAACGGGAACACTTCCTGTAAAAAAGATATAACTCCATTTTTGTGCAAGTAATTCTGTTGCTAATTCAACACCCCCTTGTATAGATGTTGCTACTTCAATAGGAAATACATTTTTAATTATTTCAGAAATTACCTGCGAGGTGTTTTGGGTTAATTCACTAGGTTTTAAAACTACTGTATTTCCTGCTGCAATAGCCATAATTAAAGGCTCTATAGCTAGTAGAAATGGATAATTCCAAGGAGCAATTATTAAAATATTTCCGTAGGGTTCTTTATAAATGAAGTCTTTAGATGGGAAAGTGAGTAAAGATGATTTTACTCTTTGTGGTTTTGTCCATTTTTTTAGATTTTTAATAGCTAAGTTTAACTCAGAAATTACTAAACCAAATTCACTAATAAAACTTTCAAATTCAGATTTATAGAAGTCTTTCTTTAAAGCAAAATAAATATCTTGCTCTTTAGAAAGAATTTCAATTTTTAAAGCATTTAGGAGTTTCAACCGATAGTTGACGTCTTTTGTTTTTTGAGACTTAAAAAATTCTTGTTGAGCAGAAACGGTTTCTGAAATAGTAATTGCCAAAATAAAGTTTTTATAAAGATATTTAATTTAGGCAAGCATCCCAAATGGGGTCTTTAGGTAGTGACGCTATAATATTGAGGTTTTCTTTTGAAACTGGGTGGGTAAACTGAATTTGTCTGGCATGCAGATGAATACTAGCATCTTTATTACTTCTTGAAAAACCGTATTTTAAATCACCTTTTATAGGACAACCAATGGTAGATAGTTGACACCTAATTTGATGGTGTCTTCCTGTTTCAAGATTTACTTCTAATAAAAAATAATTGTCTAATTTTTTTAATTGTTTATAGTGAAGAATAGCTTTTTTACTATCTGTAACGTCTTTTAAATGAGCGTAAGATTTGTTGTTTTTAGGATTTTTTTTTAGCCAATGAATAAGTGTGTCTTCTGGTTTTTTGGGTTTGTTTTTAACAACTGCCCAATAGGTTTTTTTAGCTTTTTTATCGGCAAAAAGTTTATTTAACCTGGGTAATGCTTTACTAGTTTTTGAAAATACTACAATGCCAGTTGTGGGTCTGTCTAACCTGTGTACAACACCTAAATATACATTTCCGGGTTTATTGTATTTGTCTTTAATGTATTCTTTAACAACATCACTTAAAGGTTTATCACCAGTTTTATCTCCTTGAACAATATCACCCGCACGTTTGTTAACTATGATGATGTGATTATCTTCGTAAAGAACTTGAAGGTTATTTTTGTTTGATAGAGTTTTAATTATCATTATTTATGCTCACAAATACGCTAAGGTTCAAAAGATTTAATTTTGCTAGTTGCTAATACTGTTCACTCTCATTAGGAAAATCCATACTCTTAACATCAGAGACATACTGTTTCATGGCATTGGTCATGTCTTCATATAAATTAAGATATCTACGTAAAAACCTAGGGTTGAACTCATGAGTCATCCCTAACATATCATGCAGTACTAATACTTGTCCATCAACATGAGGACCAGCACCAATACCAATGATAGGAATGCTAACACTTTCTGCTACTTTTTTGGCAAGTTCAGCTGGTATTTTTTCTAAAACTATAGCAAAACAACCCGTACGCTCTAACATTTTAGCGTCTTTAATAAGCTGATCAGCTTCTTCTTCTTCTTTAGCTCTAACGGTATAGGTGCCAAATTTATAAATAGATTGTGGTGTTAAACCTAAATGCCCCATAACAGGAATACCCGCATTTAAAATACGCTTAATAGATTCTTTTATCTCTTTTCCTCCCTCTAACTTTACAGAATGAGCACCACTTTCTTTCATAATTCTAATGGCAGAACGAAGTGCTTCTTTTGGATCACTTTGATAGCTTCCAAATGGTAAATCTACTACTACCAAAGCTCTATCTATAGCTCTAATAACAGAAGATGCATGATATATCATTTGATCTAAAGTAATGGGTAGAGTTGTTTCATGACCCGCCATAACGTTGCTAGCAGAGTCACCAACCAAAATTACATCTACACCAGCACCGTCAACAATTTTTGCCATAGTATAATCATACGCAGTGAGCATTGATATTTTTTCACCAGTAGACTTCATGTCAACTAATGATTTTACAGTTATACGCTTGTATTCTTTTTTGGCTGTAGACATCTTTTATTAGTTTAGGAATAGCACGCAAAAGTAGTAAATTAAACTGTTAAATTTTTGTTTATTGCCTATCCTTTTTAGTGAAAAATAATTTTAGCTATATAAATAGTTAGCCTTTAATAATTAATAAATTCTTAGAGGTTTTTATAAGAAAATATAATGCTTGTTTAATTTAATGTTTATTTATAATTAGGTTATCTTAAATAGATTACTTATATTTGCGACCAGTTAGCCTATCCGAGCTAGCTAAAAAATAGTAAAAATACCCTACTTAAAGTAGTTCTTCGTTAAGCATTTCCATTTAGATTTTACTTCACGTTTTTTTCCTGTTTTTGAAGTAAATATTGTTTAACAAATTCTTATATTATTAAAAAATTAACATTCCCAAGATCAGTAAGCTCTGATTTTCCCAAGACATTGAAGTTTCGTGTGTCGGAATATTTCAAAAGCTCAAACAAAAGTAGATATGGTAATACGCACATGGTTTTTAAAACTGTTGTTATGTTATTATTGTTCTTTGCGCCTTTAGCAGCAATTATTTTTTTACCTATAGCCAGCATTCCATTACTATTTGGATTGTACATATTAAGTGGATTTGGTATGGCAGGTATTGGTATGGGCATTATGCACGATGCCATTCATGGTTCTTATTCAAAAAATAAAACCATTAATAAAATAATGGGGTATACCATTAACTTAATTGGTGCTAATGATAAAGTGTGGAGATTACAGCACAATGTTCTGCATCATAGTTTTACTAATATTGAAGACCATGATGATGATATTAACGCACCATTTTTTCTTAGGTTTTCACCTCATGCACCTAAAAACAAACTCCATAGATTTCAGCATCTTTATGCTTGGTTTTTCTATGGGTTATCAACCATTTCATGGATTACATCAAAAGATTTTATTAGCTATAGAAAGTATTATAAAATGGGATTGGTTAAAGACCGAAAAACCTATATTAACGGTGTAATTAAGATTATAGCTTGGAAAGTGGTTTATTATTCTTATGCACTTGTGCTTCCTATCATTTTAACGTCTTTTGCTCCTTGGATTGTAATTTTAGCATTTTTGGCTATGCATTTTGTAACAGGATTAACCATTTCGTTAATTTTTCAAACAGCACATGTATCTCCAGAAGCTTCTTTCCCACTACCAGATGAACATGGTAACATGGAGTCTGAACGTTTAGCACATCAATTAGAAACTACTTGTAATTTTGGAGTTAAAAGCCCGGTGTTGTCTTGGTTTGTTGGGGGGTTAACCCACCAAATAGAACACCATTTATTTCCCTATATTTCGCATATACACTATAGAAAAATTTCCCCAATAGTGAAACAAACAGCCGAAGAGTTTGGGCTACCGTATCATTCTAGTGGTTCTTTTTTAACTGCAGTTATTAAACACTTTAAAATGCTCCGAGATTTGGGGCGCATGGAGTTACAACCTATACAAGGTAACTCTTAATAAATAATAAAAACATATGAATTATAATAAAAATAGAAACCAGAAAAGATTATCTGGTAAAAGACCTGCCTCTACATTAAATCCAGAGTTGCTGGTTAAAAAATCAACGCAAACAATTGTAAAACCTCAAGTTATAACACGAGATTTTGCTGAAATAGAATTGCATCAACAATTAAGTAAGAATATTTCAGATAAGGGATATTTTGCTACAACAGAAATTCAAGACAAATCTATTGATGATTTGTTACAAGGAAAAAACCTAATAGGAATAGCCGCAACGGGTACTGGGAAAACAGGAGCGTTTCTTATACCTATGATTCAACAAATGTTGGAAAGTGATAAAATTACAGGATTAGTAGTAGTACCTACAAGAGAACTTGCTCAACAGGTTTTAGAAGAATTTAAATCATTAACAAAAGATTTAAGGTTTTCATCAGCATGTTTTATAGGTGGTACTAATGTTGAAAAAGACATTGTAAAATCTAAACAGAAGTTGAAGTTAGTTGTGGGAACCCCAGGAAGATTGAACGATTTGATAGATAGAAAAGCCTTGAGAATTAATAACATGTCAACACTTGTTTTAGATGAATTTGACCGCATGTTAGATATGGGATTTATTAAAGACATTCAGAAAATAGTTTCTGGTATGCATAGCCGTAAACAAACTATGTTGTTTAGTGCTACGGTAAACACATCTCAAGAAAAACTTATTAATCAAATTATACATAATCCTATACAAGTGGCTATATCTAGCGGAACTAAGTCTAGTGATAATGTAGAACAAGATATTATTAGAGTAGGGAGGAATGAAAATAAATTTGATGTACTATTTAATCTTGTTAATGAGCCTTCTTTTGAAAAAGTATTGTTATTTGCAGAAACCAAAAGAGCTGTAAACAAGCTAAGTAAACAACTTATTAAGTCGGGTATAAAATCTGATGTGATACACGGTAATAAATCTCAAAATTATAGAACAAAGGCCATTGCCCAATTTAAGTCTGGTAAAACAAAAATATTGGTAGCAACAGATGTAGCTGCCCGCGGAATTGATATAAAAGGCGTAACGCATGTTATAAACTATCAATTACCTCAAAGTATGGACAGTTATATTCACAGAATAGGAAGAACAGGACGTGCAGAAACCACAGGAATGGCTTACACATTTGTAAATTAATAACACACAAACAATAAATAATAATAAATAAAATAAATAATTATGAAAGAAGGAACAGTAAAGTTTTTTAACAATTTAAAAGGGTTTGGTTTCATTACACCAGCCGATTCAAACGAAGATATTTTTGTACATTCATCTGGTTTAATAGATGAAATTAGAGAAAATGATAAAGTTCAATATAACACAGAACAAGGAAGAAAAGGCTTAAATGCCATAAATGTTGAAGTAGTATAAAACGCTTCAATAATCTTAAAAAAAGCGACTATTATAGTCGCTTTTTTTATGCTCAAATATGTAGATTTTTAACAATCTGTAAGGTTAACACCTACTGCTAAGCCACCTTCGCTAGTTTCTTTGTATTTGGTATTCATATCTTTGGCTGTTTCCCACATGGTATTTACTACTTTATCAAGTGGTACTTTGGTGTTTTCGGGTAAGGTATCAAGTGCTAATTCTGCTGCATTTATAACTTCTTGTACTAAGGTGTTTACAACACCTTATATAATTAAAAGAATATTAGAGTATTTTTTATCCTCAAAAAGAACTAAAATGGAAAAACATCATTAATTAATCTAAACTTTTCATAAACCCAATGTTATCTAGAGCTACTGTACCACTTTTATTTTTATCAAAAATAAAGCTTATCTTATTAGTATTTGAGAAATCAAAGTTTGGATTGTTTTTTTTGAAATCTTTTAAAGGAAAATAAAACGTCTGAAATACCATTTCAGATTGTTTAATGCCTTTAATGAATTCAGACTTCTTAATAACCACATTTATTTTTTTTTGTAGCGGAGAAAACTTACTCAGAGGGAAAGTTATTTTATGTCCATGTGTGTCACTTAGTATGATGGTAAAATCTACAGGCTTTTGATTATTGTTTTCCTTGTATTCTGACATTGAAAACACTAATGATGATGTAGAGTCTAAAGGAGTGGGAGGTATATTTATTGTATAATAAGAAATTAATGACTTAGGCAAAGATTTAATTGATTTAGTTTTATCATCATAGTCGTATTTCCATCCAATAAAAAGAGATCTACTGCCTTTTTTTCGCCATTTAAGTTGTATTTCTTGCTCTTTCCATAAAGATAAGTTTTTTGTCTCAATTATTCCTCCCTTTTTTGAAGTTGTTGAAACATTAAAATCTTCGTCAAAATTAGCAATAGCCTTAAAACTTGAATCCTCAAATTGATTTAAGTAAATTGTTTTAGGTAGCCAGTTTTTTCCTTTTCTAGCGTCAATAAATAAGGGTAGATATTCTTTTTTATTGTTTAGCGTGACATCAAGAAATGAGCTTATGTAAATTTTAGTAATTTTTTTCTGATTTTCTTCATTAATAAGTTGTTTTTGGTTAAGCAATCCTGAAAACAGGTTAAAATTATCATTGCTGCCCCAACTAGAATTAAACTGTCCATGATTAGCCCCGTAAATATAAAGTCCAGATTTAAAATGATAAAGGCTATCATTAAAAACAATTCTTTCATATTGTTGAGATCCCATAAAGGAACTTACATCTCCGTCTTGTGAGCCATGCAATACAAGATAATTTATATCTTCAAGTCGCGGATTACTGCCTCCTAGTTTATTTTGTCCATCTACAGGAGCTATTGCAACAATTGACTTAATATTGTAGTTGTAATTAAATTTTATTGAAGCATCATCAGGGTAAAAAGGTAGTTTATTGAATATTGAGGCGTATACAACTGCTTCACCTCCCTTAGAATGGCCTATTAGAGCTAAATTTGTTGTATCAATTTTTTTATAAAATATATGATCTTTCTGTTTGTTCCATTCGTGCCAAGTTTTTAAGTGCTCTAGTAATAACCAACCTCTTGTATGATTTTCTTTGTTTAAGCCTTTGAATAAATTAGACCACGATTTGTTAAGGAAATTTTCATCAACTGAAGCCATTATAATTCCTTTAGAAGCTAATAACTCACCTAAATAGCTATACCCATTATCAGAATAATCCTGCATACTATGGTCGCCATGAACAATTAAAACTAAAGGAAATGTACCTTCTCCTTCTGGAAAATAAACTCTTGCATTTAGAGGTAAAGATTTTGAGTTAAACCCCCAATATTTTTTACGCCACCAGCCTCTAAATCCACTTTGATCTTTAAGTAACCTAGAGCCATTTACTGGATTAGTTATAAAATCAACTTTTGTAGCATATTCTAGTCTATGGAGATCAGTTCCACTACCATAAGTTAAATGTTTTACTTTATAAGGACCCTTTTCTAAAGGGGAAATTATGTCTAATGGCTCAATTTGTGACTCAGATAATAAAGCAGCATTTGTTATTGGTTCAACATTAAATACATTTTTATTATATATAAAAATAATACCACTTAGCCCACCAAATCCTATAGAAGCGACTAACAATGTGAGTATTTTATGTGTAATAGATAAATTTTTAAATCCTTTTTTTAAAACTACTATACTAGCTCCGCATAATGATAATATAATAACAATAAGTACTGTTAATAACCCATCAGATGTCATTATGTATATTAAGGGTGTAGCTACTGAAATAGCTATGATAAATATTTTAGGTATGCGAACTAAAAATATAGTACTCCATTTAAGTAAATATCCAAACACAACAATAAATAAAGCAAAAACGAAGCATAGTATTATTATCCAAAAATCTTTAAGATTGGTGTAAATTAGAAAAGAATATAGAATCCAAAAAAAGAACGTAACAATTAACAAACTTAGAGAAGCTCCTTTTACTACAGTTTTTTCTGGTTTGATGTTTTTTGTAATATTTTTTAACAAAAAAAATATTTGACGGCATTTATCTGTCATACTACTATAATGATATAATGCCTCAAAATAAAGATATAAATAAGATTTAGCAATAATACTTTATAAATGTCTAATATTTTAGTCTAAGTGACTAAATATATTTAAAAATAATGTTTATCGTTTTTTTAATTAGAGAGACTTAAAGTAGAAATTAACAATCTGTAAGGTTAACACCTACTGCTAAACCACCTTCGCTAGTTTCTTTGTATTTGGTATTCATATCTTTGGCTGTTTCCCACATGGTATTTACTACTTTATCAAGTGGTACTTTGGTGTTTTCGGGTAAGGTATCAAGTGCTAATTCTGCTGCATTTATTGCTTTTATAGCCCCCATAGCATTTCGTTCAATACAAGGTACTTGTACTAAGCCAGCAATAGGGTCGCAAGTTAATCCTAAATGGTGTTCCATAGCTATTTCAGCAGCAATTAATACTTGTTCGGGTGTACCGCCTAAAAGTTCACAAAGAGCTGCCGCTGCCATAGCAGAAGACACTCCAATTTCAGCTTGACACCCACCCATAGCAGCACTAATTGTAGCTCCTTTTTTAAAAATGCTACCAATTTCCCCAGCTACTAGCAAGAATTTTTTAATATCATCAAAATTACCGTCGTGATTTTCAATTACTAAATAATACATTAATACAGCAGGAATTACACCGGCGCTTCCATTTGTGGGTGCTGTAACTACACGCCCTAGTGATGCGTTTACCTCATTAACTGCCAAAGCAAAACAGCTTACCCATTTAATAATTTGCCTAAATTTAACTTCGGTATCTCTAATGCTATAAATCCATTCTACAGGATTAGCATAAGGTTTTATGCCTTTTAATTTTTGATGCATATCATAGGCACGCCTCCTAACATTCAACCCACCAGGTAAGGTGCCTTCGGTATGGCAACCTGTATACATACATTCTAGCATAACATTCCAAATGCGTTTTAACTCATGGTCAATTTCAGATTCAGTTCTAATTGATTTTTCGTTCTCTAAAACAACTTCAGAAATAGATTTATTAAGTGTTTTACAAAACTCTAAAAGCTCTGTGCCTTTTTCAATAGGATAGGGGAAAGAGCATTTAATTTCAAAATTCTTTTTGGCATTTTTCCGTTCCTTTTTAACTACAAAACCACCTCCAATAGAATAAAAAGTAGAAGTTATTTTGTCAGATTTTATATGTGCAATGAAAGTTATACCGTTAGCATGAAAGGGTAAAAATGATTTTTTGAATTTGATATCTTTTTCAAAATAGAAATCTATTAAGTTTTCACCATTCAGATTTAATTTATTAGTAGATTTAACGTTTTCAACTTTTTTTTTAATATCATTAACGGGAATAGTTTCGGGGTTGGCACCTAGTAATCCTAAAACAATTGCGTAATCTGTGGCGTGCCCTTTACCTGTTAAAGAGAGTGAGCCATAAAGATTTATGGTAACCTTTTGAACTTCTTTTAAATTATTAGAATCTTTAAGTTCTTTTATAAATTGTTCTGCTGCTCGCCAAGGTCCAAGAGTGTGAGAACTAGAAGGACCAATGCCTATTTTAAGCATATCGAAAACGGAGATACATTCCATAAAATTCTAAATTAGATCTTAACAAATATAGATTAGTTTATCTTAATTAAATAAAATCTTTTTGCTCAATTTATCTTAAAAATAGTGTTGTATGATTTAGTTAGTTACCAATTAAAGAGATAAGTCTTATATAATTTAGTACTGAAATTGACATCTTAGCATTCAAACAAGGTTTCTTATGCACTATAAAATTGGGTAACACCCAAATAAAATATGACACTGTGTCAGCATTTTTGTAATGGCATAATCATTGACATTTAGTAACCGAGTTTAAAAATGAACATTCAACACAATAAAGTATAACATATTATGAGTAAAATTATTGGAATAGATTTAGGAACAACCAACTCTTGCGTTTCTGTAATGGAAGGTAATGATCCTGTAGTAATCCCAAACGCAGAGGGTAAACGTACTACGCCATCGGTAATTGCCTTTGTTGAGGGTGGTGAGATTAAAGTTGGTGATCCTGCAAAAAGACAAGCGGTAACAAACCCAACAAAAACAGTTTATTCTATTAAACGTTTTATGGGGAATAAATATTCTGAGTCTAAAAGTGAAGCAGAACGTGTACCATATAAAGTAGTTAAAGGTGATAACGATACACCAAGAGTTGATATTGATGGTAGATTATATACACCACAAGAACTTTCTGCAATGATTCTTCAAAAAATGAAGAAAACTGCCGAAGATTATTTAGGTGCAGATGTTAGTAGAGCGGTAATTACAGTACCTGCTTACTTTAACGATTCTCAACGTCAAGCAACTAAAGAAGCTGGTGAAATTGCTGGTTTAAAAGTAGAGCGTATTATTAATGAGCCTACTGCTGCAGCTTTAGCATACGGTTTAGATAAAAAAGGTCAAGACCAAAAAATAGTAGTTTTTGACTTTGGTGGTGGTACACATGATGTTTCTATATTAGAATTAGGTGATGGTGTATTTGAGGTATTATCTACCGATGGTGACACACACTTAGGAGGTGATGATGTAGATGAAAAAATTATTAACTGGTTAGCAGATGAGTTTAAAGCTGAAGAGTCTATGGACTTAAGAGAAGACCCGATGTCTTTACAGCGTTTAAAAGAAGCTGCCGAAAAAGCTAAAATTGAGTTATCATCATCTTCTCAAACAGAAATTAATTTACCATATATTACAGCTACTGCAAGTGGCCCAAAACACTTAGTACGTACCTTAACACGTTCTAAATTTGAGCAATTAATAGACGATTTAGTAAAACGTACTATAGAGCCATGTGAATCTGCGTTAAAATCTGCCGGATTGAGTAAAAGTGATATAGATGAAATTATATTAGTAGGAGGTTCTACACGTATTCCTGCAGTACAAGAAGCTGTAGAGAAATTCTTTGGAAAAGCACCAAGTAAAGGTGTAAACCCAGATGAAGTTGTTTCTTTAGGAGCAGGTATTCAAGGAGGTGTTTTAACTGGCGATGTTAAAGATGTGTTACTTTTAGATGTAACACCATTATCACTTGGTATTGAAACTATGGGTAATGTATTTACTAAGTTAATTGAAGCCAATACAACTATTCCTACTAAAAAATCACAAATATTCTCTACAGCCGCTGATAATCAGCCTTCTGTAGAAATTCATGTGCTACAAGGAGAAAGACCAATGGCGGCGGATAATAAAACAATAGGCCGCTTCCATTTAGATGGTATTCCACCAGCAAGACGTGGTACACCTCAAATTGAAGTGACGTTTGATATTGATGCCAATGGTATTATTAAAGTATCTGCTGAAGATAAAGCAACTGGTAAAAAACAAGATATTAGAATTGAAGCATCTTCTGGATTAACAGAAGAAGAAATTCAAAAAATGAAAGCAGATGCCGAAGCAAATGCTGAAGCAGATAAAAAAGCGGCTGAAACTGCTAAGAAATTAAACGAAGCAGATTCTATGATTTTCCAAACGGAAAAGCAATTAGAAGAATTTGGAGACAAATTATCTGATGATAAGAAAAAACCAATTCAAGCAGCTTTAGAGGAATTGAAAAAAGCTTACGAAACTAAAGACATTGCGGTAATAGATCCTGCTTTAGAGAAAATAAACGAAGCTTGGAAAGTAGCATCTGAAGAAATGTACAAAGCACAAGCTGAAGCGCAACAAGCAGGTGGAGCACAACCAGGACCAGATGCAAATGCAGGAGGTGATGCTAATGAAGGAAGCGACGTTGAAGACGTAGACTTTGAAGAAGTAAAATAATAGACAAGAAATTGTTAAATTAAAAAGTGCAACTTAATTTTAAGTTGCACTTTTTTTTGTAGTATAACTTTATAATAGAATAGATTATTGTAGAGTTATGTTTTTTTATTTTAAACTTGCAAAATTCCCAAATTAAATTTCTTTTCAATAGGAGCGTGGTTAGCTGCTTCAATCCCCATGCTAATCCACTTTCTTGTGTCTAAAGGGTCAATAATGGCATCTGTCCAAATTCTTGCGGCAGCATAATAAGGCGATACTTGATTGTCATACCTGTCTTTAATTTTTTTATAAAGCGCATCTTCCTTTGCTTTACTAAACTTTTCACCTTGTTTTTCTAACGAAGCTTTCTCAATTTGAAGCAACACTTTAGCAGCAGAATTACCACTCATTACAGCAAGTTCTGCACTTGGCCATGATACAATTAATCTGGGGTCATAGGCTTTTCCGCACATAGCATAATTGCCTGCGCCATAACTATTACCTATAATTACAGTAAATTTTGGTACTACAGAATTACTAACAGCATTAACCATTTTAGCACCGTCTTTTATAATGCCACCGTGCTCACTTTTACTGCCAACCATAAACCCGGTAACGTCCTGAAGGAAAAGTAGCGGGATTTTCTTTTGATTGCAATTGGCAATAAATCGGGTTGCTTTATCGGCACTGTCATTATAAATAACACCTCCAAATTGCATTTCTCCTTTTTTGGTTTTTACTAATTTACGTTGGTTAGCAACAATACCAATAGCCCACCCATCTATTCTTGCATAAGCAGTAATAATGGTTTTCCCATAGTCTGCTTTGTATTCATCAAACTCAGAGTTGTCAACCAATCGTTTTATAATTTCATACATATCGTATTGATCGGTTCTACTTTTAGGTAAAATGCCGTAAATATCTTCTGGATTTTCTGAGGGTTTTAAAGGCTTAATACGGTTAAATCCTGCCTTATCGTAATCACCAATTTTATCAACTATATTTTTTATGGTATCTAAAGCATCTTTATCATCTTTGGCTTTATAATCTGTAACACCACTAATTTCACAATGTGTAGTGGCGCCACCAAGGGTTTCGTTATCAATGGTTTCGCCAATAGCCGCTTTAACAAGGTAGCTGCCTGCTAAAAATATACTACCTGTTTTGTCTACAATTAAAGCTTCGTCGCTCATAATAGGTAAGTAAGCACCACCAGCAACGCAACTGCCCATTACAGCTGCAATTTGGGTAATACCCATACTACTCATAATGGCATTGTTTCTAAAAATACGCCCAAAATGTTCTTTATCTGGAAATATCTCATCTTGCATAGGCAGGTAAACACCAGCAGAATCAACTAGATAAATGATGGGGAGTTTATTTTCAATAGCAATCTCTTGTGCTCTTAAATTCTTTTTGCCAGTTATAGGAAACCAAGCTCCTGCTTTTACAGTGGCATCATTAGCAACCACAACACATTGCTTCTCTTTTATATAGCCTATTTTAACCACTACGCCACCTGATGGGCATCCACCATGTTCTGTGTACATATCTTCTCCTGCTAAAGCAGCAACCTCAATAGATTTACATTTATCATCTAAAAGATAATCTATACGTTCTCTGGCAGTCATTTTGCCTTTAGAATGATGCTTTTCTATTCTGGTTTTGCCACCACCAAGTTTTACCTTGGCTAATCTTTTGTTTAATTCAGTTAGTAAGAGTTTATTGTAATCTTCGTTTTTATTGAAGTTGATATCCATTTAATTTATGTTTGATGCTAAAGTACAAAAGAAGTTATTTCTTTAAAAACAGAAGTATATTTCTTAATAAAATCGCAAATTATATATCATGGAAATATATTCCTTGGAATATATTATTTTAAATTGTACATTTGTAATGTAAAATAAAATATTAAATATGAAACATATAATATCCTTTGCAGGTAGCAATAGTAAAACATCTATTAATAAACAATTAGCTATTTATGCAGCTAATTTAGTAGATGATGTAGAAGTAGCTGTTTTAGATTTAAACGATTATAAACTGCCAATTTACGGTATAGATTTAGAAAACCAGAAAGGTATTCCTGAAGATGCTCATAAGTTTTTAGAACAAATTCAAAGTTCTGATGGTATTGTTTTATCGTTAGCAGAACATAATGGTGCATATACCACTGTTTTTAAAAATTTGTTTGATTGGATGTCTAGAATAGAAGGAAAACTTTGGGCAGGAAAACCAATGTTATTAATGGCAACATCTCCAGGAGGTAGAGGTGGTGCATCGGTTTTAGAAATCGCAAAAAACAGATTTCCTTTTAATGGTGGTAATATTGTTGCAGAGTTTAGTTTGCCTTTTTTTGGTGAAAACTTTTCTGAAGGTAAGATTATTAATAAAGACTTAAATTCAGAATTAATTAAGCAGGTGAGAATATTTCAAAAAGCTTTATAAAATATAAGTAATTGATTAATGGGAGATATTTCAAAAGATATTAATTCAAAATTTGTAAATAATAAAGTTAAGGCTTTAATAAACATTATTTACACCGCTAACTGGATTAATAGCCATCAAAACGAGTTTTTTAAACCTTTTGGTATCTCGCCACAGCAGTTTAATATCCTACGTATTTTAAGAGGTGCGGGTAAACCGTTAAAAGTTCAAACTATTAAAGAACGTATGATTGAACGAGCCCCTAACGCAACACGTTTAATGGATAAATTATGTGCTAAAAATTTAATAAATAGGCTTCCGTGTCCAGAAGACAGACGTGTTGTACATATTGAAATAACTAATGAAGGGTTACAATTGTTAAAAGACATTGATAAAGATTTTAAAGAAGATTTATTAGAAAACCTAACCGAAGAAGAAGCTACTCAATTAAGTAATCTTTTAGATAAAATAAGATAAATTATAAAAGGGGGAATTCCAGAAAGGATTAAAAATGAAAACTGTAATACATAAAGCAAACACAAGAGGGGTTGTAAATCATGGTTGGTTACAAGCAAACTATTCATTTAGTTTTGCAGGTTGGTTTAATAAAGAACGTATCCATTTTGGAGCTCTACGAGTTTTAAATGATGATGTTATTGCTCCTAAAATGGGTTTTGGTATGCATCCGCATGAAAATATGGAAATCATTACAATTCCTCTAAAAGGAATTTTAAAACATCGAGATAATATGGATGATGAATGGGTTTCTGTAGTTCCAGGAGAAGTGCAAGTTATGAGTGCTGGTACAGGAGTGCAACACTCTGAAATTAATGGTTCTGTTGATGAAAACTTAAATTTATTTCAAATTTGGATTATCCCAGAAAAACAAGGTGTATCACCAAGATATGACCAAAAAGAATTTAAGGCTGAAGATAGAAAAGGTAAACTACAAACCTTGGTAACCTCTTTTAATAATGAGGACGAAAAGAGTTTAAAAATTAAACAAGATGCTAAAATATCTCGTATAGATTTAAAAGCAGGAGAGACGTTCACATACTATTTAATAAGTGAAAATCATGGAGTTTATATCATGAATATTTCAGGCAAAATAACAATAAATAATAATTTTTTAGAAACTAGAGACGCCATTGCAATTTCAGAAACTCAAGATGTCATTATTAAAACTCAAGAAGAAACAGAGGTATTATTTATTGAAGTTCCAATGGTTTCGCTATAACTTAAAAGCAACTAATATAGAAAGCATTCAAACTTTGAATGCTTTTTTTGTTTAAAAAGTACGATATTTGTTTTTAGAATTAAATTAAAAGATTTTATATAAATATGTCAATGAATAAAAACACTGTGTTAGCATGGGCTACGTGGATTATGATTTTTGTAGGTGTAGGTTTAATAGCTTTAGGAGCTTTTAGATATGATGAAATAGCTGGATGGGGCTTTGCTTCAGTAGGATTTGGTTTTTTTGCAATTGCTTGGGTGTTTAATGCTTTAAAAGGTAGAGTATAGGATCACCTAAAAACATCTAATTTTCTAATCTGATAAATTTTTAAATAGTGAGTGACGATAAAAAAGTAATCTTTTCAATGTCGGGTGTTACCAAAACATTTCAAAGTGCTAATACCCCCGTTTTAAAAAACATATATTTAAGTTTCTTTTATGGTGCCAAAATTGGTATTCTAGGTTTAAATGGCTCTGGTAAATCTACCTTATTAAAAATTATAGCTGGTGTAGATAAAAACTATCAAGGAGACGTTGTTTTTTCACCGGGCTATTCAGTAGGGTATTTAGAACAAGAACCTCTATTAGATGATGAAAAAACAGTTATGGAGGTGGTGCGAGAAGGTGCTGCAGAAACTGTAGCAATCCTTGATGAATATAATAAAATAAACGATCAGTTTGGTTTAGAAGAGGTATATAGCAACCCAGATAAAATGGAGAAGCTAATGAATCGTCAGGCAGAATTACAAGATCAAATTGATGCAGCCAATGCTTGGGAATTAGATACCAAACTAGAAATAGCCATGGATGCTTTAAGAACGCCTGATGGTGATAAGAAAATAGGGGTTCTATCGGGAGGAGAACGCCGTAGAGTAGCCTTATGTAGATTATTACTTCAAGAACCTGATGTATTACTTTTAGATGAGCCTACCAACCATTTAGATGCCGAGTCTGTACATTGGTTAGAGCATTATTTAGCGCAATATAAAGGAACTGTAATAGCTGTAACTCATGATAGATATTTTTTAGATAACGTAGCAGGTTGGATTTTAGAGCTAGATAGAGGAGAGGGGATTCCTTGGAAAGGAAATTACTCTTCTTGGTTAGACCAAAAGTCTAAGCGAATGGCTCAAGAAGGAAAAGCAGCATCTAAACGTCAAAAAACCTTAGAACGAGAATTAGAATGGGTTCGTCAAGGCTCTAAAGGGCGTCAAACTAAGCAAAAAGCTCGTTTAAAAAATTATGACAGGTTATTGAGTCAAGATCAAAAACAACTAGATGAAAAACTTGAAATCTATATTCCAAATGGGCCACGTCTAGGTACTAATGTTATTGAAGCTGTTGGTGTTAGTAAAGGTTATGATGATAAATTACTTTATGAAGATTTAAACTTTAATTTGCCACAAGCAGGAATTGTAGGTGTTATAGGACCAAATGGTGCAGGTAAAACCACTATTTTCAGGATGATAATGGGAGAAGAAACACCTGATAAGGGAGAGTTTAAAGTTGGTGATACAGCTAAAATAGCCTATGTAGACCAAAGTCATTCAAATATAGACCCAGAGAAAACTATCTGGCAAAACTTTAGTGATGAACAAGAGTTGGTTATGATGGGAGGTAAGCAAGTTAACTCTCGGGCTTATTTAAGTAGATTTAATTTCTCTGGTAGTGAGCAAAATAAAAAAGTAAAATTACTTTCAGGTGGTGAGCGAAACCGATTGCATTTGGCCATGACTTTAAAAGAAGAAGGTAATGTGTTACTTTTAGATGAGCCAACAAACGATCTTGATGTTAATACGCTACGAGCCTTAGAGGAAGGTCTTGAAAATTTTGCAGGTTGTGCGGTAGTTATTAGTCACGACCGTTGGTTTTTAGATAGAATTTGTACACATATCCTTGCTTTTGAAGGTGATTCTCAAGTGTATTTCTTTGAAGGTAGTTTCTCAGATTACGAAGAGAATAAGAAAAAACGACTTGGGGGCGATATTATGCCAAAACGAATAAAATATAAAAAACTTATTAGATAACATTAAAATAAGCCTGCTATTAAGCAGGCTTATTTTTTATAATATTTATTATTGGTACATATGCCCACTAGTAAAGTCTTTATATTCTTCACTTTCTTTACGTGCAATCTCTTTACTTATTTTATCAAGCCGTTCATTTTCCTTTTTTAACTTATATGATTTTCTAATACCTAAAATTAAAAGTAATGCAAAAAATATAACAACTATAATCAAAACGGTTAATATAGTATACTCTGAAACAAGAAGAAAGTTTGGAGTGAGGTTAAGTGACATGAGTTTGGTAGAATTTTGTTAATAGCAATCCAAATATAATGATTAAATTAAGTACTAAACAACTAAAAATGAAAAGAATATAAACATTATTTGTTAACAATAGCATTATGTTTATTGCTTAATTTCTTACAAATAAAAGGGTTTAGACTACTTTAGTTTAATTAAAATCTTACAATTTATTAAGTGCATTTCATCGAAAACATGATATTTTGTAACAATTTAATAATAATTTGTACCAATTATTAGAGCCATTACAGTTTTAAAAGTCATCTTTTTTAACGAAATTGCTTAACTATAAAATTGTTCAACTTAATACAGAAAACTTACTATGTCTGATGATTTTGACTTATTAGAAACTAATTCTAACGAAAAAACCGAGAAAGTAGATGTTAATTGGGGGAAAGCCATAGACACTATGAAATCTAAATTAGCACAAGAAGATGATCCTGAAGTCCGCCAAAAAATATTAAACGCTACTTTAGATGATGTAGTAAATATGGCCGAAAAGGACAGGACTACACTTTTAGATGCCATAAAAGATTTAACAGATTATCAAGATGAAGTAGGTATTCTTTTTGAAAAATTCTCATCACTAAACGCCACAGAGCAAAAGGTAATAGATGATGCTCAAAAAGCCTTAGAGCGAGCTAAAGTTGAACTTGAAGATGCTGAAAATAAGCTAGATACGTGGTGGAATAACCTTTGGGGGCGTAAAAGCAAAATTAAAAAAGCTCAAGACGCTCTTAAAGTAGCTGAAAAAACAAGAGCCGAAGCAGATAATAAAGCCAAAGCCATGTTTCAAGCACGTATTGAAAGTGCCGATGTACAAACACTACTATCAGAATTATCTTATAAAAGTCAAGCCGCAGTAACACGTCTTAAAAATCGTGAAGTAGAAATAAAAGAGGTTGAAGACAAACTTCAAGATGCTATTGTTGAAGCTACTAAAAACCATACCAAAGCCTTAGAAAAAAAGAAACAGGTAGAAGCAAAACTTGAAGAACAGTATGCACTGTTAAAACAAGCAAGACAAGGACTTGAAGATATTGCAGACAAACAATCTGCAGAATATGCTCAGGCTATAGGAAAAGTAACAGAGTTAGAACAAAAAGTTGAAGAATTAGAAGGTCTTAAAAACGCTTACACCACATTGGCTGCCAGTAAAGACAGTTTTGTGCACAAGCATAATTTAACAATAAAAGTGCTTACTTCTTTACGAAGCAATTTACAAACACACCGCGCTAAATTAAAAAGTGATACAGAAGAGCGCCTTAAATATTACGATGGTTACGTAGTGGCTTTAAAAGCACGTACAGACCAAGAATTTGCAGCTATTTTAGAACATTTGGGTGTTAAAACAGATGAACATATAGGTGAAACCCTTGCAGCAATGCATACAGCTAGTGCCAAAGCTCGTCAAGATATGATGGATAACATACCTGTACATGAAAAAATAATGCAAGGTGTTTACAGTAGTTATGCCGAAGCCTTACAAGAAATTCGTGAGAAAGACGTAGATATACAAAAGAATTTTGCAGAACGCTACGGTATTGATATGAAAGAAATTTTTGAAGAATACTATAAAGCAGATACTAGCAAACCAAAAGGAGACGATACTCCAAAAGACAAACCAAAACCAGAAGCAACAGAAGACGATTTATTGTCTTAAAATACACAGGGCGTTACCCCGCTTTAGGGCGGGGTCAGGCTTTCCGTTGCAAGTCCTCGCTACGCTGTGGGCTTTCCACTACAATCCTTAACGCACTTACTTGCTAACAAAAGCAAAAACCAAAAGGTATTTTCTGCTTACTTGCACACTCAAATAAAAATGTCAATTAATCACATTACAACACCATTAGATTCTGCTACTTTAAACTCTAAAGAACATTATATTTTTTACCATAAAATGGTAGATTTTGTATTTAAAGAACTTATTGTGGCTGTACAACGTAATAAACTTGTTAATAATCAGGAACTCAATATGTTTAAACAATATTGCGATTTGCTATTGTATTCCATTGAAGCTATGCGAGTTAAATACATGTATGATGAAGAAGATAATATGAAGGTAGATTTAACAGAGTCTGGTTTTCCTAATTATTTAGAATTTAGGTATCTGTTTAACGATTTAGAATTACGCGATGATTACATAGAAAAACTAACCCCAATAAGCGTTCTACAAGAAGAGTTTCTAGATACTTTATTGCGAAGAAAAGAACCTATTAAGCGTAGTAAATTATTTAAAGCAGCATCTATTGTATACTATTCATCAGTTAATAAAGAGTATATCTTTAACCGCTTTGTACAAGGCAAAATTATTAATGCACCCAAAGGATCAATTGCAGATTTAGTAACAAGCTGGAGTTTTTATGATGTAGCCAATAACCGTCCGTTTGTATGTTTTATGTATTTCAATTATGATGGTAATAAAATAAACGATTATAAAGATGAAATATATGAGGTTTTAAAACATACAGCCGATAGGAAAATGAATTTAGATACTATGGCTTATGGTATTGATAGAAAACTAGAAAAAGTGCAGCCAAAACTTATAAAACGTATTGATTTAGGGCCATTACACAATATGTTTGCAAAAGATGAAAACGAGCTAACTCATACTATTTTAGAAGGTATAATTAAAAAAAATATTCCTGTAGAGTCTTATGCTTTATCATTAAAAATAGACGTAGTAAAATCTAAAAGTCAATTTAAAGAAGGTAGCTTTTTTAACAAACAAATATTGCAACGTTGGGATGACGTTTTTATGCAAAACTATGTATTTGCACCACATAGAATCATTCAGCTGTTATACAATAAAACACCAAAAATAATGAATGACCTTGCTAAACCACCTATAGAAATGGCAGGTTTAAAGATAGAACAATTGGTTAATAAATAGTTAGCAGTTGGCAGTATACAGTAGGCAGTCCTAGATATAAATTAATTAAAAGTTTGAAAATAAAATATTAAAATGAGTTTAGAATTATCACTAGAAGAGTATAAGAATCTTGTTATTAATGTTGCAATTAAGATAAGCCCTGTGTTAATAGAAAAAAAAACCAGATAGTTTAAGTGCAGCAGAGCATATTGCTCTTTATTCAACACAAATTGCTGAAGCTGTTGAAGGAATAATAAAAAAAGAGAATAGTAGATGAGTTTTAGAACACTTTTAGCTTTTCAAAAAGGATTTGATTTAGCAATGGAAATATTTCATTTAACTAAAGAGTTTCCAAAATCTGAAACATTTTCTTTAACATCACAAATAATACGTTCTAGCAGGTCTGTTTATTCAAATATAGCAGAAAGTTACAGGAAAAGACAATATATAAAGCATTTTAAAAGTAAATTATCTGATGCTGATAGTGAAAATACTGAAACCCAACTTTAGCTTGATTTTGCCGAAGCCTGCAATTATATTTCAAATGCAAAGAAACGAGATTTATTAAGTAAAAGTGAAGAAATTGGTAAACTTATTAATTACATGATGAATAATCCTGATAAATTTAAATAGATTAGGTAAAACCACATGCTTTAGGTGTTTTAACTGAATACTGAAGGCTGCAAACTGAATACTAAAAATGGAACACAACTCAACATTTCCTATAAAACAAGCAGAATTAGATATGCTTCGTGATGAAGCAACATCATATTTAAAAAGTATACAATGGGAGCAAAGCTCTAGAGCTAAAAATAGAGAAAATAATGGTAAAGAGGAATCTATTTTACTGTACCTGTCTCGTGCCAATAATGGCAGTAGATCTACTGAAATCACCTCTGTTTCTAAAACTATTTTAGCCCTAAAGAAACGTTTATTACCAGATTCTGTAGCTATTCCAATTTTTTTAAATCAAACTCTTTTTGCTGTTCAAGAAGGTATAACATTAGGCATTTGGATTAAAGACAGCTACTCTGATGCCTCTGGTTTGTCTAGTTTAAATGAAAATAAATCTGCTTTAGATACAAAAGGAAAAAGAGAATTTGAAAGCAAAATGCACACCGGTACGGCTTTTATGTTGTTTTCTATGGCCTATAAAATTTTGCACGATTTAAAACCACATGCGTCTGATGATTTAAGTGTTATGAAACAAAAATTTGCAGGCATTCCAGAAGTATCATTATTATCACCCAATAAAGGTATTTCCTGTTGTTTGTATTATTATAATAAATATTTAGGGCATCCAGAAATTATTAAATCAGACAAAGATGTTATCAACTTTACAGTAGTTTATTTTGAGGCGTTAATAGATGAAATTCAACTTAGAAAAAATAGTTTAGAATACACAGAAACTATTGAAGATAGAACTTATAAATTAGAAAACTCAGAGTTTGCAATTTCAGGGTGGAGTAATATATTTCAAGGCGTCGCCAAAAGTATAGAATTTAATAAAATTAGGTTTGAACAAATTGTGGGAAACCGAGATGCAAAACATTTTGCCCGCCGTTTAACAGAACGCTTATTGAGTTATGATTTTGAAGCTAAAAAAAATCCGTTTCAAGAATTAGGTGGTTTCATGCCAGTATTTATGGGCTATGGTATTCCAGGAACAGGAAAAAGTATGCTTATTGCAGCCATAGCAACGCGTCTTAAAGAATATTGCGATGAACTAGATATTCCGTTTCTCTTTCATCCTATGCCAGATACTTTAATTAGTACATTTCAAGGTGGTTCTGCCGAAAAAATGGTAGCTTGGATGAAACCCTTACAAGACCCTTCAAAATTAATTTTTGCACCTATTGATGATGCCGAAAATAATTTACAAGAGCGTACCGCTCAAGGTGTTTCGGCTGGTGTAAAAGAGGTTATAGGAGTCTTTTTAAGATATACCGAAGGCGCTTACGCAGTAAATTACGGAAACAGTTCTATTGGCTTATTTACAAACCTTCCAGAAATGTTAGATAAAGCAGTGATTTCTCGTGTACAGGGGCGTTTTAAAATAGATGGCGCTAGAACAGAGCATGATTTTTTAGATCAAGATTATCTTTGGTGGCGTAAACTAGATGAAACTCTACCAGATTTTGTAAACATGCAAAATCCCCAAAAATACAAATACCTTCAAGATCAAGGATTGGCTAAAAATATGGGAGAAATATTGAGTTCTATTGAAAAACCTTCAGAAGAACGTGTTCATGAAATTTATGATGATGTAGAAAAAAAATTCAACGCAAACCAGCATTTGTTTTATGCTAACTTGTATAAATCTATGCAAAAGGAATTCCCTTTTTTTTCATCAAGAGATGTTAGAAATATTCAAAGTGCGATATCATTACGTTTAACCGATTTTGATTTAGAAAAAGATTGGTTTGAAAATCCAGAAATATACTTTAAACAAGATTATGAAACCAAATTCAATATGCTACAAGAATTAATGAGAGCTAATATGAAAGGCCTCGATTTTTCAGAAATCCGTCGTCAAGAAGTAGTGCGCTACCTAGACAATGTAGCTACTATAGCTGATACCGATTTTAAACGAAAAGTTGATGCTAGAGTAAACCAGTTAAATATTGAAAAAGAAGCAAGAAAAACATTTGAAGATGACTAAAAAGCGTATTAAAAACATAAAAACAACCCTTCTTTCAGATAACTATTATATTTTAAATAAAGTCAATTTTGATTATTTAATGAAAGATGGTCGTTGGGTAAACACCATGAGAGAGGTGTATGATAGAGGAGATGGTGCTGGTATTCTTCTGTACAACAAAAAAAAGAAAACAATTATTTTAACTAAACAGTTTAGAATGCCCACTTTTTTAAATGATAATGACGATGGCTTTTTAGTTGAAATTGCAGCAGGAATGCTAGATAAAGATAATCCTGAAGCCTGTATTATTAGAGAAACCGAAGAAGAAACAGGATACTGTTTAAAAAGTGTTAAAAAGGTATATGAAGCATACTCATCACCAGGTGTAATGACCGAAAAGATGCATTTTTTTATTGGTGAATATACCGATGAAATGAAAGTTAATGAAGGTGGTGGATTAGGCAGTGAACACGAAGATATTGAAGTAATAGAACTGCCTTTTAACAAAGCAGTTAGTATGTTACATAACGGAGAAATAGTTGATACCAGAACCATTGTACTCCTACAATATGCTATAATTCATAAGTTGATAGAGTAAAATAATGCAAAAATTAATAAAAGCTAATCTATACAAAAGCGAATTAATCCCTGTAAGCGGGAAGTTAGTAGAACGCTACAACAAATGTTTAGAGAAACTTGGTTTTACCCCAACTAAACTAAAAACTTTTTTAATTGATGGTATAGGTTGGAGCCCAGAAATAGCAGAGGAAAAACAAAATTTAAATTACCTTAATAACGGAGAAGCTAATCCTCATGGTGTTATTATTACACCACTACAAAAAGGAAAACCAGTGTATTTACCTTTTCATTCTTTTGATAGGGAAATGATGAAATACATCTTTAAAATTTATGATGAAAAAATAAAAGATATTACCAGAGATTCTGCCATTTGTATAGATTTTGATCAAAAAATTGATGTGTTTTATGAACCCTTAGATGTGCTTAAATATAATACCATACATATAAATTTTCATTTAATGAATAATTTATATCATCAGCAAAATGAGCAACTCCAATTAATAGAAAAATTCAAAAAAAATTATAATTTTATTAATGAAGATATTCAAGCAGAATTATTAAACTCGGCTAAGAAATATGGAGATTTAAGAGAAAGAGATTTAAATCTTCCAGCTATAGATTTTAAGGTAAGTTCATTTTATACTAGGGCTTTTGGAGGTGTTTATGTATTGCGCGATTTTATATCGCCAATAGTAGTTTTTGAAGACAAAAAATGGCACAAAGAGGCTATTAAAGATACAAGACATGAGGTGCTTATTTATCACATTCACCAAAAAGAATTAATAGCAAAGTTAAGAGATCATGTCATTATAGAGTATAACCTAGAAACAGCTGTACAAACAAAGCGTTATGAGCGTATAAAAAAATATGAATTGGCATTACATTTAAAGAGCCCCCAACACCCCATAAAAGATATTTTAAGTAACCCCATTTTGTTTAAAAGTTATTTAAATAAATTAGATATAGATACAAGAAAAAAAGTAATGAGTGTAGAGCGCTATTTGGAGAAATTAGAAACAAGTAATGAGTTTAAAATAGCCGATATTGTAGATTCTATGTTGTTTTATGCGCTGCATAAACCACATTCATCTTTAGAAACAAAACATCAAGATTTAATCTGGAAATTACTGGTAAATATTTCTCCAAAAGATATATTATATTGGTATTGGTATAATAAAGAAGATTTTTATAAGAATTATAAAAATTGGGATGAATCTTTAAAAGATTGGGTGGTTGAAACAATTAGTAACAATATTTAAATAAAGCAGACTAATAGTTTTAAACGTAAGCAGATCACTTTTAATTAAAAAAAAATATGGGATTAGAATTAGTAATTTTTATAGCGGCCATTTTGCTAGGAATTTTTATTTATTGGAGAGAATCTCAAAGCAATTCTTTATATCGTTTTTTTAATAAAATATTCAACAGTAAAGAGTTACAAATGAAACCTAGTAATAAAAAAGGATTTGTTTATAAACAAGCCTTTTTACCAAGGTTAGTTTATGTTGTTGGGTTGTTTTTGATAGTTGGTTTAGCCATTCAGTTTATATCACCCTTTGAAATTTTTACCAGCTATAATGGAATTTCGGCATTTTCATCTATTTCTGCCGGAACATTAATAGGTACTTATGTTGCAAATTTTGTACTAAAATCTGGTAAAGTAATTGAAGAAAAAAGCGATTCTCTAGAAGATATAGTTAAAGAAACCATTGAAAAAGGAAAAGATATTATTGAGGATATTAAAGCAAACGATGATGAAACTTTAAAGGAAGAAGTAAAAGAAGAATCTTCAACAAAACCTAAAAAAAGTGCAAGAGAGCGTTTAAAAGATAAAGGTTATTTAAAATGAAATTAATATCAAATAAGTTTCGTTACATTTTAATTGTAGCTTTTGCAATACTGTTAATATTTGAATTAATAACTTTAAACTACAATCAGTTTTGGCATTGGCAGAATTTTTTAAAACCAATAATTCCAATTTTAATGATTATAGCTATGATAGCAAGTATAAAACACGTTAACAAACACGGAGAGAATTAATAATTATGTTAAAAAACTACTGGAATAAAGGCAGAAAGCAAAAACGAAACACTATTGTTTTAGGTTTAATTTTAATCATTATTTTATTTGTTTTAAGAGACGATTACCAACCAGCATTATTGTTTATAAGAAAATTTATTTTCATCATTCTTTTAAGTGGTTTGGTGTTGTTTTTCGGACTTAGAAAATTTAGAAAAACCTCTAGTACAGGTAGCAGATTAGTTGTTTTGGGGGCTTTAATAATTTTCTTCGGCATTCTATATGTTGTTGGTTGGCATTTTAAAATGTACGATTATATGAAAACTTATAATGTTTTTAACAACCTAAATCGTATTGAAATAAATGAATTACCATTAACACAAAATGAACGTATTCAACCATTACGAAACATTTTTTCTATGGCAAATGAAAGTGTTGGCGAAACCAAAGACGTGTCCTTACCACATTTGGTTAGAATTGATGACGAGAATAAATGGACCATGGCCATTCAACCAACAGAAAAATACGTTTGGCAAGGTATGACTGATAATACCGAAGAAGTTTTTGCCGTGTCTAGCACCACACCATTCCCACGTTTTTCAAGTGAAAATCGCATTCCAGTAACGTTTTCTATAGGTGAATCTTTAAAGTTTAGCAGAAACACTTATAATGCTGTAGTTCAACGGTTTAATATTTTTCAGTTATTTACTTTAGAGCCTAGTGATACGTATTACATGAAAAATGATGATGGACAATGGGTAGAAGTGGTAAGCCTAATTAAATGGAAAGGTTTTTTCTTTCCGTATCCAACATTTGGGGGTGTAATGATAATTGAAAATGGCGAACATGATTTAGGTGATTATTTAGAGCGTATTTTAATAGGTAAAGGCACTTACATTAGTCCGGATAAAATGAAGAATCACACCTTTTTAACACGTCAAAATACACTTGCCGAAAAGGTATCACGATTACAAGCAGAGTCTTTAAAATTTTTAGGAGGATTTAGTGACCCACTACCTTGGAATATGGAAACAGCAGTAAAAATTCCAAATTTACCAGATGACCAAAATCAGCAACCATTTGTAACAGATTTTGATTTTTCTGATACAGATGTTGATGCTTACAGCGGGCTATATCATTGGTTTGGTTTAGAACCCGTAGGAGATGAGCGCACCAGTTTAACCTTTAGTGTATTTATTCCCGCAGATGGAAGCGATAAATTTTATTACTATGACCACGCATCTAAAAAACAGGGATACGCCGGTGTTTCGGCAATGCCTTTAAAAGTAATAGAGTCTAGAAAAGAGGTTGATTGGTCTGTTAATAAACCAGTAGAATTTAGACCATATATAAAAAATATTGCAGGTAGAAAACGTATGTTTTTCTTAGGAACCATTTCTGCTATTAGAGAAAATGAAGCTGAAAAATTTGATGGTTCTGCAACACCAGATTTAGCTTTGGTTGATAGTGAATATAGAGATGTAGTTTGGATAGATGTAAAGCACCCTAGCCAATGGGATAAAACTGTGTATGATCAATTAAGTGAAGCTTGGAGAGCTAGCGAAGGTATTGGTTATTATTATGTTGAAGAAGCTAAAGACATCGATATTGTAGAACAAACAGCAGATTCTACTGTAATAAAAACCGAAAAAGAAATTCAAATTGAAAATCTTCAAAAGCAGATAGATTCTTTAAAAAACATTAATTAAGGAGTTATGTTAGAAGGCGATAGGCTTTACAAAGAGGTTGCAAAAAGGCGTAGTGAAAGAAAAAACAAGGCTAGTGGAAAATTTGATAAAAAGAAATTAAATTATAACCTTAAAGGAGATAAGCTTGAATTTAATACTCCAAAATTAAAACCAACTGAACTTGAAAGCTTAAAACAAGGAATAAGAAAAAAAATTAAAAGCGATAGTATTAGGGATTATATACTATACATAGTTATTTTTTTAGTATTGTTCATTTCATTCTATGTATTTATGAATTGATAAATTTTAAAAAACTTTAAGCCTTAATAAAATCTGTAATTAAATAAGAAATAAGTTTACCAACTTGCGCTTCGGTTTTTCTTTTAGGAGCCGCTTCACAAATATGTAGATATTGAGCATTTTCATGTTTACCAAAAAAGTTCACAAATTTTCTGGTTTTACTAACCGTAAATCCGCTTGGAGTCATGGCGCTACTAGGTATATTTTCAATAGCATCACAATCAATTTCAATTCCAAAAATATCTTTAGAAACATGTTTTAAAGCGCGTTGCATTTGAGTGTTAAAATCTAATTCTTGTCTAACTTCAATACTTTCATAAGTATTGTATTTAACAGCTTTAACTTTGCTAAGTGTAGTAAACGTTTTATCAGAATTGTAATTTTCGTGTAAACCAAAAGCAAAATATTTGTTTAAAAAACCTTCCGCAAAAGCGTAACTAAAACCGTTACCGCTATGGCGTCCTTCTTCAGGTCTAAAATCGGCATGGGCATCAAAATTAACTACATTAATGGGCTTATTAAAGGCTAAAGAAGTTCCTTTAATGTTACCATAAGCGTTGTTATGCCCGCCACCAATAATTATTGGCTTTTTGCCAGCTAAAACAATTTGATTAATTAAAAATGTAACATGTTTATCTATATCAGAAACTATATCTCTAGCTATTTTTAGGTTTCCTTTTTTAGAATTATCTAGTTTAGATATTTGGTTTATTTCATCACTAAAATCTAAATGACCTAATATTAATAGCTTTTTAGCTTTATTGTATTTGTTACTTTGAATATTTAACAAATTTTTAAGTGTAGCCTCCCAAGCCTTTGCTGCACCTGTGTTTCCTTGATTGGCAAAAACCCCAATGTCTTCAGGAATACCAAAAATTACATGCGTAACATCTAAATTTTTAAGTTGTTCGTATATGTTAGAAATGCGAGTTAATAATTTAACATGTTGACCAAATTTGGATTCGCCAACGCGTTTGTTTAAAAGTTTATTTTTATATGTATTATTAAATAAAATTAGTTTATCCATTTTAGTTTTTTAATTTTAATAAAAATACATTAATAATTATTTTTAGCATTAAAAAAGAAACAATAAAAATTAAACTTAACACAGAAACCACTAACATTTAAAACAAATAATTATGGAAGAAGATAAAAAAAGTAGTAGTAAGGGATTAAAAATAGCATTAGGAATTGTTTTAGCATTATTTTTAGCCGTAGGTTTTTATACAATAAATCTTTATAGTAATAGTAAAAAGGTTCAAAATGAGTTAACTCAGGAAAAAGAGTTAGTAATGAATGATTTAAATGCTATGGCTAAACAATATGATGAAGCCATTGGAGAAAATGAAGCTAAAAGCAAAGACTTGGTAGAAGCTAGAGAAAGAATTCAAGGTTTAATAGATTCTTTAAAAATATCTGAAACAAACGTTAGAAGTTTATGGAGATATAAAAAGAAATATTTATCACTTCAAAAAGAAATGGATGTATTACTTGCGCAAAACGATTCTTTAAGAGTAGAGAATAGTTATTTAGCTACCTCTTTAGATAGTACTAGAGTTAAATTAGAAGAGCGTACTATGTTTACAGATTCTTTATTAGTTCAAAATACAGCTTTAGCCGAAGTAGTAGAAAACGCTTCTATACTAGGTACCGTTGGTTTAAAAGGATTTGGAGTAATTGAAAGAACATCAGGTAAATTAATACCAACAGAAAGAGCTAGCAGAACAGATAAAATTAGAGTATGTTTTACTGTGGCTAAAAACAGTTTAGTACAAGCAGGAGACCATGAGTTGTATATTCAAGTAATAGACCCAAAAAACAATACTTTAGGTTTAAATGAGCAAGTGCAGTTTGAAGATAAAACGTTAAACTACAGCATGATTAGTAAGTTTAACTATGAAAATGCAAACCTCAATGTTTGTGAGTTTGTTGCAGCTAAAGGAGAAGATAAATTTGAAAAAGGAAGATATATAGTTAATGTGTTTAATGAAAAAGATTTAGTATCAACCTCAGAGTTTACACTAAAGTAAACTTAAATATAACACTTAAAAGCAAGGCCTTAGGTATTTACTTAAGGCCTTTTATTTTATATAAATATGCAGCTAAACAATTATTTATACCAATTTATAGAAAAGCTAGTGAAAAATTAAACGTAATACTTAGTTTTAATTAAGTTTTTATAAATATAAAATGGTTCCAGATAAATCTCATGTCGATTTTTTAAATTCTATTAGCTCTCTTTCAGAAGCAACAATTGAAGAATTAAGAAGTATTGCAAAGTTTAAAACAATAAAAGAAGGCACACATTTAGTGAAGATGGGAGACATACCCAAAAACATATATATGCTTGTATCAGGTGTACTAAGGTGTTATTTAGGAACAGAGTCTGGTAAAGAATTTAATAAAACACTTTATTTCTCTATGTGTTTTGTAGGGCCATTAACAGCACTTATAAAGAAAGAACCTTCATTATTATCTTATCAAGCAATTACAGAATGTCAACTTTATGAAGTTAATTATTATGATATAATAAAATTATGTAAATCAGACGAAGCGTTAAATACAATGTATTCAAAAGTTTTAGAAGACTCATTTACATTTTGTGAACAGCGTATTATAGACATGATATCATTAGATGCTACACAAAGGTATTTAATGTTAAAAGAACGAATTCCAGATGTAGATTCGCTTGTGCCACAATATCACATCGCATCTTTTCTAGGAATTACACCTGTACAATTAAGTAGAATTAGAAAGAAAATTGATGCAGATTAACATTTGTTAATAGTTTGCAAAAAGCTATATTATATATTTGAAGTGATTTCCTTAGGCATTTGTAAAAATACAAAGGATTGATAGCTAACCAACCAACCAAAAAAAACAGGTAATTTATTTACCTGTTTTTTTTATTCTATTATATGTATGTTAGCTTATTTTAAACTACCAACCATATCTTCAGGTTTAACCCATTCATCATATTCTTCTTCAGTTACGTAACCTAAATTTATAGCTTCTTCTTTTAAAGTAGTTCCATTTTTATGAGCAGTATTAGCTATTTCTGCTGCTTTATAATACCCAATTTTAGTATTAAGAGCAGTAACTAACATTAAAGAATTATTAAGCAATTTAGTAATAACCTCTTGGTTAGGCTCAATACCTACAGCACAATTAACATCAAAACTAACACATGCATCTCCAATTAATTGAGCAGACTGTAACACATTAGCTGCCATTACAGGTTTAAACACGTTAAGTTCATAATGCCCCTGAGTTCCTCCAACAGAAACAGTAACATCATTTCCTATTACTTGTGCACAAACCATAGTCATAGCTTCGCATTGCGTAGGGTTAACTTTTCCAGGCATAATAGAACTACCAGGTTCATTTGCAGGAATTGTTATTTCTCCAATACCAGAACGTGGTCCTGAAGCCATCATTCTAATATCATTAGCTATTTTGTTTAAAGAAACAGCTAATTGTTTTAAAGCTCCGTGGGTTTCAACTAAAGCATCGTGGGCTGCTAAAGCTTCAAATTTATTAGAAGCAGTTACAAAAGGTAAATTTGTAAATTCTGCTATATATTCTGCTACTAGTTTATCATACCCCTTTGGAGTATTTAAACCAGTACCAACTGCAGTTCCACCAAGTGCCAATTCGCTTAAATGTGGTAAAGTGTTTTTTAAAGCTTTTAAGCCATGGTCTAACTGAGCAACATAACCAGAAAGCTCTTGTCCTAAGGTTAGTGGTGTTGCATCCATTAAATGAGTTCTACCTATTTTAACAACATTTTTAAATGCTTCAGATTTTTTCTTTAGTGTATCACGTAACTGGGTTACTCCTGGTATGGTTACTTCTGCTATTTTTTTGTAAACAGCAATATGCATTCCTGTAGGGAAGGTGTCATTTGATGATTGCGATTTGTTAACATCATCATTAGGTTGAATGGTTTTTTCTCCTTCTCCAATTACTTTGCCAGCTAATTGATGTGCTCTATTAGCAACAACTTCATTAACATTCATGTTGCTTTGTGTACCAGAACCCGTTTGCCAAATTACTAGAGGAAATTGATCATCATGTTTTCCTTCTAAAATTTCATCGCATACTTGTGCTATTAAGTCACGTTTTTCTTCAGATAAAACACCTAATTCACAATTTGTATATGCAGCCGCTTTTTTTAGGTAGGCAAAGCCATAAACAATTTCTAAAGGCATTGAGGCTGCAGGCCCTATTTTAAAGTTGTTTCTAGATCGCTCTGTTTGTGCTCCCCAAAGTTTATCGGCAGGTACTTTTACCTCGCCCATGGTATCTTTTTCTATTCTAAAACTCATGGTTATTATCCTTTTTAGTTGTGAGCTACAAAGTTACAGTATACTACTTTTTTATCTATGATATTTGTTAGTTTTTTTAACATTTTACAATAGCTTTTGTTATTTGTTTCTTAAATATTTTACTGCTTTATGATGACATTTTTAAAATGATTCGATACTTATAAAACTTATAAATATTTTTATTATGAAATCTAATTTTTTAATTCTTACTTTTTTACTTCTTACAATTTGGGCGTGCTCTAAAGATGATAAAGACACTAATGAGCAAATTAAACAGAGAGATTCTTATATTTCAGCAACTGTAAATGGTGTTTTTTTTGAATCTGACTCATTAATTGTAGAAGTAAATTTAATTGATGATGTAGCTAAAGGTATTTTTATTTATGGTGTAGATACAATTGCCAAACAAGGCATAGTTGTCTATATAGACCCTTATAGTGGTAAGAAAGACTATAATGGTATTGAAAACAATAGTTTTCATAGAATTGTTTATGGCGATGTAACTATTGATAAGACGTATGAGCATTCTTATGAGTTTACAAAAGGTTATAGCTTAGTAAGTGTAATTTCTGACGATGAAATTGGAATTGAAGGTACGTTTAGTTTTGAAGCCTATTGTAGAGAACTTGCATTTCCTGAACCAGAAAAATATTGTGATGATCTGGATAAAGTAATTGTTACAAATGGTAAATTTCGCATCAATTATTAATGCTATTTACAGTAAATGCGTGCTTGGTTTTAACATATAAATAACTAAAAAATTATTGCTATAAATGTTAATTCTATTAATTTAGTAGGAATAAAAATTAAAACTAAATAAATATAGAAATTATGGCAACAATTAGATTAGGAGATGAAGCTCCAAATTTTGTAGCGCAATCATCAGAAGGAGAGATTAACTTTCATGAATGGTTAGGTGATGGTTGGGGTATTTTATTTTCACACCCAGCAGATTATACACCTGTTTGTACCACAGAGTTAGGTACTGTAGCTAAATATAAAGCAGAATTTGATAAACGAAATGTAAAGGTAGTTGCTCTTAGTGTAGATGGATTAGAATCCCACAAAGGATGGATAAAGGATATTAATGAAACACAAAACACTACAGTAAACTTTCCTATTATAGCAGATGAAGACAAAAAAGTTTCTGAATTATATGACATGATTCACCCTAATGCAGATAGTAATTTAACAGTGCGTTCTGTTTTTGTAATTGATAATAATAAAAAAGTTAAGTTAATTATAACGTATCCAGCATCTACAGGAAGAAACTTTGATGAGCTTTTACGTGTTATAGATTCTTTACAATTAACGGCTTATCATAAAGTAGCAACACCTGCTAATTGGCAAAATGGTGATGATTGTGTTGTAGTACCTGCAGTAGCTACCGAAGATATTCCTAATATTTTTCCTAAAGGATTTAAAGAAGTTAAACCTTATTTAAGATTAACACCACAGCCTAATTTAAATTAGTGGAAAACTATGTTAATAAATTTATTAGGAGTATTGTATAAGACTTTGCTTTGCATTATCTTTGCCTAAGTTTTAAAAGAAATTTATAATTATGTTTGATTTTGATCAATATTTAGGCTTTTTAGCATTTTTAACTATATTAACTATAGGATTTTGGTTAATGATATTTTTATTAACTTTTGTAATTCCTTACTGGATAGGAGGTTCTTTAATTGAAAGGTTAAAAGAAATTAAAGAAGAAAAGAAAGCTAAACGCGAAGCGGCTCAATAATCAATCTATAAATAAATAAAAAAAGGAAGTTAAAAATTAACTTCCTTTTTTTGTGCTTAACTATATTTTTTAAAAATCCATTTCATCATCATCACCATTGTTGTTTCTATTACGCTCGTTACGTTGTTTTTGCTGATTAAATCTGTACATGAAAGACAAATTAATTTGACGTTGTCTCCATTGCATCTCACTTTCTCTTATAAAAGAATCTGTTGTAGTTAAAGCATCTCTTTTTCTAGAGTTTAAAAGGTCTCTAACGTTTAATGAAATGGTTGCATTATCGTTTAAAATTTCTTTACTAAAGGCTAAGTCAATAGATAAAATACCATCGGTTTCTGTTTGTGCATCTTCTTGGGCACCTCTGTAAAAAGCATTTGTTTGCCAATCTATTTTGCTAGGTAAGGTTACTTTACTGCTCAATCTAGCAAACCAGCTTGTGTTTTCTGCACTATAATCTACATCATTAAATTCACCTTTGGTTTTAAATTGAAAAATATTGAAACTAGAGTTTAAGCGTAGCCATTTGTTTGGATTGTATAAAAATCCAAATTCTCCACCAGTACGCGCATTTGATGATAAATTAACAGGAATGGTTCTAATAATATCAATACCATCTGTAGTTTGCTGACCGGTTGTTTCTTCAATACGTTCAAACGAATCGGTTTCATATTGATAATAAACTGAAGTTGTAAATGTTAACTTGTCCCAACGTTTTAAATACCCAATATCAAAAGCACTAGCAAAAGCAGGACTTATATTGGGGTTTCCTTGAAAAACATTGGTTCTACTAGAACGCGTTGGAAATGGGTTTATGTAATAACCTCTTGGTCTATTAATTCTTCTGTTGTAACCTAAAGTAATACTTTCTTCAGAATCTGAATCATCTTCTCCTATATTATATATAAGATTAAGTGTAGGGAAGAGACCAAAATAATTGTTGTCAAAATCTGTATCTATTGGGAAACCATAGGCTTCTTGTAATTCCTCGTCTGTTAATCTAGAGTCTATTTTCCCTTTTAATTGGGTGTTTTCTAATCGTAATCCTAATAGGAAAGAAAATTTACCAAATTTAGTTCCGTATTGTGAATAAATGGCATTTATATTTTCTGAATAATCAAAAACATTAGTTAAAGTGTCATTTATATAAAAACTACCATTAGTAATATCTTCTTGCTGTAAAATGTAATCTTTCACTTCATTTTTAAAATTACCACGGTATCCTGCTTCAAATCTAGCATTTTTACCAATTGGCAACACATAATCTACTTGTACTAAATATTCTTTTTCATCTTCGGTTTCATCTTCTATTTCATTTTGAAATGGATCAGGGTTTGTTTCATTGGTAATAATATAATCTTCATCAATGGCAGTGTATTGGGTTTCAGAACCTGTTTCATATTGAAAATCTGCTGTTAACTCATGGCCTTCATTATTAAACTTAGTAATGTAATTAAGTGCTATTTGGTAATTGTTACCGTCTTCATCTTGCTTTTCGTTTCTTAGTGTTTGTTCAACTAAAGTATTACTGTTAAATCTATCGCTATAAACCTTAGATAAATCTGCATCTTCACCATATCTGTAAAACAAACTACCTGTTATAGAGGTTTTTTTAGATAGGAAATATTCCATACCAATATTGGCGTTAAAATTTCTGTTTAAACGCGTAACATCTTGGTCTTCTACTATTTGCTCATATTCTGGGGCTATGATATTGCCATCTTCAATTTGATCTAAATAAGTAGTATTGCTATAGCTATTTCTTGGTGCATCAAAATATCTAAATCCTAGGTTTGAGAATAGATTAAATTTTTCTGTACGGTAATTAATATTAGTAGCAACGCCTACATATTCTGGATTTCCTCCAGTTAATGTAAGTGAGCCGTTAAATCCTAATGTTTCTTTTTGACGTAAAATAATGTTTAATATACCTGCGGTACCCTCGGCATCATAACGGGCAGATGGAGAGGTTATTACTTCTACACGTTCAATGGCTTCTGCTGGTAATTGGCTTAGTACATTAGTATCTCCAAAACCAGCCATGGCAGATGGTTTTCCATTAATTAAAATTCTAACATTTTCATTTCCTCTTAAGCTAATAGCTCCTTCAATATCAACAGATACAGAAGGTACATTGTTAAGAGCGTCACTTACTGTACCGCCAGCAGTGGTTAAATCTTTACCAATGTTGTATATTTTTTTATCTAATTTAATTTCAACAGTTGTTCTTTCTGCAATAATTTCAACTTCTCCTAAAGATTCTATGTCTACTTCTAATTCAAAAACACCAATATTCTCGTTTTTTGATATGTCTCTATCAAATATTTTTATTGTTTTAAAAGAAATATATTCAATAGAAATATCATAAACACCTTTTGGAACACGAATACTAAAATTGCCTTCCATATCAGTGATACTTCCTGCTACAATTTTGTTTTCTTTTTTACTAAAAAAAGATACAGTAGCATACTCTAAAGGGTCTTTAGTTTCTTTATCTATTACTTTTCCAGTAATAATAGCGTCTTTTAACTCAGAATTATGAGTTGTGGAATTATCTTTAATATTAGGTTGCGCTACAGCAATAGAAATGCAAAAAGCAACCAGTATACAGGTTAGTATTGGTTTCATTAAAACGTTTGTTTTTTAGACCACAAAACTAACCTTTGGTTTAGTTAGAAAAGGTTAAAATTCTGTTAAGAGAATTTTGAAATGTTAAATTATATCTAGTATTTTTTCTGTAGGTCTGCCAATTACCGCTTTATTTCCATTTATAACTATTGGTCTTTCAATTAGTTTAGGGTTTTCGGCCATGGCAGAAATAATTTCAGAATCACTTAATTCTTTTCCTTTATATTTTTCTTTCCATACGGTTTCATTTTTTCTTACTAATTCAATGGGTTTAATGCCTAAAAGATTAATAATTTCTGTTAATTCTGCTTTAGTAGGTACATCTTCAAGATATTTTATAACTTCATATTCTTTACCAGATTCTTCTAAAACTGCTAAACCTAAACGTGATTTACTACAGCGATTGTTGTGATATATTTTAATCATTTTAAATTGATATTGAATTTTTTTAAATCTTCAATTAACTGTTCTGGATTTTTAAACTGAATACTATTTATTCCAATTTTATAAGCCGCTTTAATATTTCTTAAATTATCGTCTATAAAGAGGGCATTTTCTGCTTTAATGTTGTATCTATTTAGGGTTAAATGATAGATGTCATCAAAGGGTTTTCTAGTTTTTTCTTCGCCAGAAACTACAATACCTTCAAACCATTGTAAAAATTCAAATTTATCTAAGGCAATAGGGAAGGTTTCTGCACTCCAATTAGTAAGTGCTACCATTTTATAACTACAGCTATCAATTAATTTTTTTAAAATTTTAACGGTTCCTGAAATTTCATTACCTAACATCTCTGTCCATTTACCGTAAAACATTCTTATTAAGTTTTCATATTCTGGAAACATGGCTACACGTTCTTCTGTAGCTTTTGCTAAGGGATAACCGGCGTCTTGATTTTCATTCCAATCATTAGTACAAATAGTATCAAAAAACCATTGCATTTTTTCACGGTCTCCAATAAACTCCTTTAGATACACGTATTCTGGATTCCAGTCTATTAACACACCGCCAAGGTCAAAAATGATAGTATCTATTTTACTCATAATTGGTTGTTGTCTTCAACTTTTTGACCCATCATCATAAGGTATGATTTTAAGAATGAATCTATATCACCATTCATTACGGCATCTACATTTCCGGTTTCATGACCTGTTCTAACGTCTTTTACCAATTTATAAGGATGCATAACATAATTTCTAATTTGGCTACCCCATTCAATTTTCATTTTGCTGGCTTCAATATCGTCTCTTTGGGCACGTTGTTTTTCAAGTTCAATTTCATATAATTGAGAACGTAACATTTGCATGGCTCGATCTCTATTATCGTGCTGTGAGCGGGTTTCTGAACATTGAATTTGAATACCTGTTGGTTTATGCAATAATTGTACTTTGGTCTCAACTTTATTTACGTTTTGTCCTCCGGCACCACTAGAGCGAGCTGTAGTAATCTCAATATCTGCAGGGTTTATATCTATTTCAATAGTGTCATCTGCTAGCGGATACACATAAACAGAAGCGAAACTAGTATGGCGTTTAGCGTTACTATCAAAAGGTGATATTCTCACTAATCTATGAACGCCGTTTTCTCCTTTTAGCCAACCAAAAGCAAAATCGCCTTCAATTTCTAATGTCACCGTTTTTATACCAGCAACATCACCTTCTTGATAGTTTAATTCTTTTACTTTAAAACCAGATTTTTCGGCATACATTAAATACATACGCATAAGCATGCTGGCCCAATCACAGCTTTCTGTTCCGCCTGCACCTGCTGTAATTTGAAGTACAGCGCTTAGACTATCACCTTCATCAGAAAGCATGTTTCTAAACTCTATATCTTCAAGTAAAGTAGCTGTTTTGTAATAGTTAGCATCAACATCTTCTGCAGAAGTTTCACCTTCTTTATAAAATTCATAAAGTACTTCTAAATCTTCAATTTGAGTCTTTAAGTTGTTGTAATCTTCTACCCATTTTTTTTTGACTCTGAGTGATTTCATTACAACTTCTGCCGTTTTTGGATTGTCCCAAAAATTGGGAGCGTAAGTTTGTTCTTCTTCGTTTTGTATTTCAATAAGTTTTCTATCTATGTCAAAGATAGTGCCTTAGTTTGTCAAGGCGGGTATTAAGATCTTTAATTTGATCTGAAGTTATCATAGTAAATTTTGTTTGTCACAAAAATAGAATTAATAGTCATTGACAAAAAATACTTCGGATATTTTTTTAGTTTTATTGTCTAAAATTTTTAGAATGATAATAGACCTTAGAAGTGATACTGTTACAAAACCAACACAAGCTATGTTAGAAGCCATGATGTGTGCAGAAGTTGGTGATGATGTATTTAGAGAAGATAAAACTGTAAATCTATTAGAACAGCGCGTTGCCAATATGTTTGGTAAATCTACTGCTTTGTTTTTTCCTAGTGGCACCATGGCTAACCAAACAGCTATTAAATTACACACACAACCTGGTGAACAGGTTATTTGCGATAAATATGCACATATTTATAATTATGAATCTGGAGGTGCAGCTTTTAATAGCGGCGTATCTTGTAAATTAATAGATGGCACAAGAGGTATGTTTACAGCTAAACAGGTTAAAGAAGCTATAAATCCTACTGATTATTGGTACGCAAAAACTAGTTTGGTTGAAGTAGAAAATACCACTAATAAAGGGGGAGGAGCTTGTTGGGATTTTGAGGAATTAAAAAAAATAAAAAAAGTGTGTAGAGACAATAATTTGGGCTTTCATTTAGATGGTGCTAGATTATGGAATGCTCTAATAGCTAAACAAGAAACTACACAACAATACGGTGATTTATTTGATACCATTTCGGTTTGTTTAAGTAAAGGACTTGGATGTCCTGTAGGTTCTGTTTTATTGGGAGATGAGCAAATAATGAAAAATGCTCTAAGAATTAGAAAAGTGTTTGGTGGCAATATGAGACAAATAGGATATTTGGCAGCAGCAGGACTTTATGCTTTAGATAACCACATAAACAGGCTAGCAGAAGATCATAATAAAGCTAAAGAAATAGGTGAAGTTTTATCAAAACTTTCTGTAATTAAAAGGGTAGAACCCATTGAAACTAATATTGTTATTTTTGAATTAAATAACGATGTTGATGAAAACAATTTTGTTAAAAAGTTATCCAAAAAAAATATACATATTATTAGTATGGGAAACCACAAGCTACGTATAGTAACTCATTTAGATTATACTAATGATATGCATGAAAACGTATTACAAGTATTAAGAAAAATTTAATCAATTACTTAAACATATCCATACCAGGTATGTTTGGTAAACCCGCTTTAGCTGCTGCAGCAAGTTCTGTTTCATTAACTTTTGTAGCTTTTTCAATAGCTTTGTTTAAAGTTATAATAAGATAGTCTTCAAGTTGTTCTTTGTCTTTTAGTAACTCATCATCAATTGTAATAGATTTAATTTCTCTGTTGGCAGTTAAAGTTACCTGTAATTTTTTATCAGAGCTTTGTTCATCAACTAAAACAGTGTTTAGTCGTTTTTTTGTTTCCTCTACTTTTTTTTGGGTTTCTTTAAGTTTACCCATCATATCTCCAAACATAATCTTATATTTTTTTATCAGTACAAAGCTATTTAATTTTTATATTTTTGAAAGCTAAAATTTCAAGAATAAATACAATTGCTTTTGAAAACAAAAATTAAAGCACCTGTTGCTGCTAAAAAGCCTAAAGAATTAAGTGTTCATAACGATATTAGAGTAGATAACTATTATTGGTTAAACCAAAGAGAAAACCAAGAAGTTATTGATTATTTAAATGCCGAAAACGAATATACCAAGGCAGTAATGCAACCCACAGAATCTTTTCAAAAAACATTGTTTGAAGAGATGAAATCTAGAATTAAAGAAGATGATGCTTCTGTACCTTATAAACTTAACGGATATTGGTATTTAACACGTTTTGAAAAAGGAAAAGATTACCCAATTTATGCCAGAAAAAAAGAAACCCTAGAAGCTAAAGAAGAAATACTTTTTGATTGTAATGAAATGGCTAAAGAGCATGCTTATTTTAAGTTGGGTGGCATTGCTATAAGCTCTGATAATAAATTAGCTGCCTTTTCAACAGATATAGTTAGTAGACGCCAATTTACTATTCAAATTAAAAATTTGGTAACGGGTGAAATTTTAGAAGACAAAATACCAAATACAACAGGAGGTATTACTTGGGCAAATGATAATGAAACGTTATTTTATGCTAAAAAAGATGAAGTTACACTTCGTTCTCATAAAGTGTTTAGGCATAAACTTGGCTCTAAAACTAGTGATGATGTTTTGGTTTATCATGAAGAAGATGATACCTATAACACCTTTGTTTATAAATCAAAATCTAGAAAATATATCATTATTGGGTCTTCAAGTACTCTATCAACAGAATATCGCATTTTAAAGGCCGATAATCCGGAAGGTGAATTTAAAATTTTTCAAGAACGTCAGCCCAATTTAGAATATAGTATTGCTCATTATAATGGGTGTTTTTATATTCTAACAAATCATAATGGAGCTACTAATTTTAAGTTGCTTAAAACAAATGAAAATAATACTTCTATTAACAATTGGGAAGAAGTTATTCCACACAGAAAAGATGTGTTACTAGAAGATATTGAAATTTTTAAAGATTACTTGGTAGTAAATGAACGAGAAAATGGTTTAAATAAATTGCGCATTATAAGTTGGGATGGAAATGAAGATTATTACTTAGCTATTCCTTCAGAAACCTACACTGTTTATATAGGCAATAATCCAGATTTTAATAGTAACACTTTACGTTATGTTTATAATTCTTTAACAACCCCAACCTCTGTAATAGATTATAATTTTAAAACCAAAGAACAAAAAGTTAAAAAAGAGCAAGAAGTTTTAGGTGGAAAGTTTAATAAAAACAACTATAAATCTACGCGTATTTGGGCTACAGCAAGAGATGGTGTTAAAATACCAATATCTTTAGTATATAGAAAAGAATTGAAATTAGATGGAACCAATCCGTTATTACAATATGCATATGGTTCATACGGTTCAACTACAGACCCATCGTTCTCATCTATTAGGTTAAGTTTACTAGATAGAGGTTTTATTTATGCAATAGCACATGTAAGAGGAAGCGAATATTTAGGAAGAGATTGGTATGAAAATGGTAAACTTCTAACTAAAAAGAACACGTTTTACGATTTTATTGATTGTTCAAAGTTTTTAATAGAACAAAAATACACCTCTAAAGAGCATTTATATGCATATGGAGGTTCTGCTGGAGGATTACTTATGGGTGCAATAATCAATATGAACCCAGAGCTTTATCATGGCATTATAGCAGCAGTTCCTTTTGTAGATGTTGTAACTACTATGTTAGATGACACCATTCCGTTAACCACAGGAGAATATGATGAATGGGGTAATCCTAATAAGAAAGAATATTATGATTATATGAAATCATACTCGCCATATGATAATGTTGAAGCTAAAGCATATCCTAACATGTTAGTAACAACGGGTTTACATGATTCTCAAGTGCAATATTGGGAACCTGCCAAATGGGTAGCCAAATTAAGAGATTTAAAGACAGACTCCAATATATTACTGTTACACACAGATATGAATTCTGGACACGGGGGACTATCCGGTAGGTTTGAAAGTCTAAAAGAAGTTGCACTAGAATATGCATTTTTGTTATATTTAGAAGGGATTAATGTCTAAATAAAAAAAATATCTTATTTTTGTCAGGTTTTAAGTTGCACATTGGCAATTTTGTGTTACTTACAAAATTCATTTAATGGAACAAAATAAAAAGGTTTTCAACAATTTATTAGAATTAATTGGCAACACGCCGCTAGTTAAGCTCAATAAAATAACCTCAAGTTTTAAAGGAGATTTTTACGCAAAAATAGAGTCCTTTAATCCAGGGCAATCTTCAAAAGATAGAATAGCACTTTATATAATAGAACAAGCCGAAAGACAAGGCATTTTAAAACCAGGAGATACCATTATAGAAACTACCTCTGGTAATACAGGGTTTAGTTTAGCAATGGTAAGCATTATTAAAGGTTATGATTGTATTTTGGCGGTGAGTTCTAAATCATCACCAGATAAAATAGATATGCTAAAAACTTTAGGAGCCAAAGTTTATGTATGTCCAGCACATGTAAGTGCAGATGATCCAAGATCATATTATGAAGTAGCTAAACGTCTTCATTCTGAAACTAAAGGTTCAGTTTATATCAATCAATATTTTAATAAACTTAATATTGATGCTCATTATCATTCAACAGGTCCTGAAATTTGGAGTCAAACAGAGGGTGAAATCACTCATTTAGTTGCGTGTAGTGGAACAGGAGGAACTATTTCTGGTACAGCTAAATATTTAAAAGAACAAAATCCTAATATAAAGGTTATTGGGGTTGATGCTTATGGTTCTGTAATTAAAAAGTATCATGAAACCAGAGAGTTTGATAAAAAAGAAATTTATCCTTACAGAATTGAAGGACTTGGGAAAAATTTAATTCCTACAGCAACAGATTTTGATGTTATTGATGAGTTTGTTAAAGTTACAGATGAAGATAGTGCTCATACAGCAAGAGAAGTAGCCAAAACAGAAGGGATGTTTGTAGGGTACACATCAGGTGCAGTAGTGCAAGCATTAAAGCAATTAAATGCGGCTGGAGAGTTTAAAGAAGAAGATAAAATTGTTGTTATATTCCCAGACCATGGATCAAGGTACATGAGTAAAGTATATAGCGATAAGTGGATGAATGATCAAGGATTTTTTGACAGCATTAATGAAGAAGCTGTTCAAAAAGTAGAATACATTAAATAATACATAATTATTTGGAAAAAGAGATTACGTTTTGTTGCAGAAACAGGATTTAATCTCTTTTTTTATTTTGAGAATAATTGAAGGGTAAAAATTATGCTCAAACCATTAAAATATTTAATTTTGCAAGAGCTAACTGAGGCCAAAACTAATTAAGAGATTTCAATTTAAAAATATGTTTTGTAAATCTAATATTACGCAACCCCTTAGTTAGATATCTTAAATTTAATAGCATACTTATATTATAATAAATGAAGGATTTATTCGAGAAAATTTATAAAGATAAAGGGCCATTAGGAAAATGGGCGGCTCAAGCAGAGGGATATTTTGTGTTTCCTAAGCTAGAAGGTGAAATTTCAAATAGAATGAAATTTCAAGGTAAAGAAGTTATAACATGGAGTATTAATGACTATTTAGGGTTGGCAAATCACCCCGAAGTTAGAAAAATTGATGCGGAAGCAGCAGCTCAATACGGTTCTGCTTATCCCATGGGAGCAAGAATGATGTCTGGTCATACAGATTTACATGAAAAACTTCAAAATGAATTAGCAGCTTTTGTTAAAAAAGAAGCAGCTTATCTTTTAAATTTTGGTTATCAGGGTATGGTATCTACTATAGATGCTCTTGTTGCTAAAGATGATATTATTGTTTATGACGTAGATGCACATGCATGTATTATTGATGGTGTGCGTTTGCATATGGGCAAGCGTTTTACTTATAAACACAATGATGTTCAAAGTTTAGAAAAAAACTTAGAGCGCGCAACTAAAATGGCAGAACATACTGGCGGAGGTATTTTAGTTATCTCTGAAGGTGTTTTTGGAATGCGTGGAGAACAAGGACGTTTAAAAGAAATAGTAGCTTTAAAGAAAAAATATAATTTCAGACTTTTTGTTGATGATGCTCATGGTTTTGGTACTTTAGGAGCCACGGGAGCGGGAACAGGTGAGGAGCAAGGTGTGCAAGATGATATTGATGTTTATTTTGCAACATTTGCTAAGTCTATGGCTAGTACAGGTGCTTTTATTGCTGGCGATAAAGAAATTATAGACTATTTAAAGTATAATTTACGTTCGCAAATGTTTGCTAAATCTTTGCAAATGCAACTTGTTGCTGGTGCACTTAAACGATTAGAAATGTTAAGAACAATGCCAGAATTAAAGCAAAATCTTTGGACCATTGTTAATGCATTACAATCAGGGTTAAAAGAACGCGGTTTTGATATTGGAACTACACAAAGTTGTGTAACGCCAGTTTATTTAAAAGGAAGTATTCCTGAGGCTATGGCACTTGTAAAGGATTTACGTGAGAACTACGGTATTTTCTGTTCAATTGTAGTGTATCCTGTAATTCCTAAAGGATTAATTTTATTAAGAATGATACCTACAGCAACGCATACTCTTAAAGATGTAGAAGAAACTCTAGCTGCTTTTGAAGGTATTAGAGATAGATTACACAACGGAACATATAAGCGTTTATCTGCTGCAGTTATGGCTGCAATGGGAGAATAGAATAAAGTATTAAATAAATTATAAAAAAGTCCAACTTACAGTTGGGCTTTTTATATATATATGCCATTTAATTAATTATTGAAAAATGATTTAATATATTTATGTTATATGTTAAATTTTTGTGTGTTTTGTAGAAATAATAAAATTTAATATAAAAATTAGTTTTTTTTGTTGTAACTTAAAAAAGATTGCATTGTACACATTTAGCTTTATATCGTATATTATATTATAAAATATTTATATAGATATATTTTATCTCTCACCTTTAAGTCTCTCACAATTTAATTTAAATATTAACCTAAATTTATATATTATGAGAGCATTATTACTTTTTTTTACAATTTTCAGTACTACCTTAATGTTTGGACAATCAGGAAATACTATTGCAGATGCAATTTCTCTTGATGGAGTAACAACAGATTTGAATGTTTTAAGTTCAGTAACGGTAACAGCATCTGGTTTAACACCTGCTTGTGGTTCTACTGAAGATGTGTTTTATAAGCATATACCAACATCTGGAGATAATAAAATTACCATAGGTATGCTTTCTGGAGCGATAGGTGCGGTAGCAGCTACCGTTGACTACCAAGTTTTAAGAGCTAATAATGGCGATATTAACGATTTAACGCCAATTACTTGTGATTCTTATGGCGTTGTGCTAGGGGTAGGAGGTGAATTTGAGTTAGTTATAAATAATATAATTGATACAGATGTGTATTATATACGTATTTATAAAATGAGTGGGTTAGGAGCATTATTATCAGGTTTGTTAAATGGTACTACGGTTTCAATGGTAAGTGTTTTTGATGCTTCACTTTCCAATGAAGATATAGCTTCCAATAAAATTAAAATTGTTACAAAAGATAATACGATAGAAGTTTTAAATAATATCTCAAAATATTCTGATTATGAAATTTATAGTTTAGATGGTAAGCAGTTATTTAATGTGAAATCAAATTCAGGAGTAAATAACATAGATATTACAAGTTTAAACAAGGGATTGTATTTGCTAAATCTTAAAAATTCAAATAAAAATTACACTTATAAATTTGTTAAGCGTTAAGACAAGTTTTTATACGGAAAATATATTTTCATAAAAACGTGTTAGTTGTTTAAAAAAAAGGGGTAAATTAAAAATAGTTTACCTCTTTTTTTATTCAAGGTTTTTTCTAAAGGTCTTTCGTTTTCTAAACACCACAGGATCAAAATGTTTCCAGATTTGTTTAATAGCAATATTATCTTCTAATTCTGGAGTTCTGTAGCAATTTTCTATACCTTTTTCAGTAAACACATCGTAATATTCATTAAAAATTACAGAATGAATACCTTTATTTTGATAATCAGGGTGAATGCCTATTAAGTAAAAAATAACATCTTTACTGTGCTTTTTTGCTTTTAATATGTGTTTAAACCCAAAAGGAAACAACTTGCCATTTGCCTTTTTTAGGGCTTTAGCAAACGAAGGCATAACAATAGCAAAACCAATAAGTTCATCGTTCTTATCAACAACAAATTTTATGTATTCAGGGTTTACAAAACTTATAAACTTCTTTTTAAAGTATGCTTTTTGAATATCTGTAATTTGCACAAATGAAGATAATGATGCATAAGTTTTATTAAAAAGATCAAACATTTTATCTACATAAGGCATAACCTCAGCTGTCTTTGTGAATTTTAAAGCTTTTAATTGATAACGACGTTTAATTAACTCTTGAGCCTTTTTAAAGGTTTCGGGGTTAACATTGCTAAACGGGAATATGCTTTCATTGTATCCTTTTTCAGGTTTGTAACCAGCGGCTTCATAATGTTTTACGTAGTATGGGTGATTGTACCAAGTAACCATTGGTGTTAGGGCATCATAACCTTCTGTAACAACTCCTACTTTATCTAGGTTAGAAAATCCAACTGGCCCTTCTGTATATTTTAAATTATTAGAGTTTCCAATTTCTTCTACTTTATTAAAAAGTGCTTTAGATACCTCTAAATCATCAATAAAATCAAACCATCCAAAACGCATTTTTTGTTGGTCTTGTTCTTTTACCTCTAACCAATTTATAATAGCGGCCACTCTACCTACAACTTCATTGTTTTTGTATGCTAGAAATAATCTAGCCTCGGCATCATTAAATACAGGGTTTTCGTTTTTATTAAACGTTTTCATTTCCTGACTAATAATTGGTGGTGTCCAGTATTTTGAGTCTTTGTAAAGCTTAAACGGAAATTTTATAAAGGTTTTTAGGTCTTTTTTTGAGCTAACTTCTTTAATTGTAATCATATATAGTTAACGTCTTTAGTTGTTAGTTTTAGTCAAAATCAATTGCTTTCTTTTTTTGTTTTCTAATTTTATTATCATCTAAACTATTTACTTTATTCTTTTTTCTTTTAGATTTTGTGCCATTTCTTCTTTCTCGTCTTGCTCCCTCGTCTTTTGCATCTGTACCGTTATCTAATACAGGGTCTCTGTGAAAATCTAATCTGTAAGATGCGCCAATACCTACATTTAATACAGATGGTGTGTCTTTTGTATTAAAAGTTAACGCAGCATCTAACTGAAAGTTTTTACCTAATAATCGTGCACCCCCAACTCTAAATAAATTATCGGCATAAAAGTCGCTCTTTATTCCTTGTGTTTCACCAAATATAACCCACTTTGGATTAAAAGAATGTGTTAATGTTAATATATATGTAAAATCAGATTGATCTGTACCTATTCTGTCTTTTATTAAATTCATAACAAACACCCAACCGCCAGCAAAATTATTTTGAGTTGCCACCATTATTTTGGGACTAAAACCTTCAATTTCTGGTGCTGTATAAGGATTGTTTTTTGTGTCATAATTAGCGCCTAAATAAACTGATACAGCAGGTATTAAGCTCTTCCATTTAAAGCTATGATTTGCTTTCCAACTGTATAAATTTGGTTTATTAGCTTCTTCGTTTTTGTAGGGGTCAAAAATTAAATATTTCACACCTAAAGTTAGATGTTTAAAATTAGCTCGATTATCTTCTGTATCTGGATAATACGTGTATTTTTTAGTATCGTTTTGATAATTCCCTTCAATATTTACTTCAAGTTCTTCAAATAAAAACCCGTATCTAGCTGTAAAATCGGCTCCAAAACCTGTAACTTCATAAGTAGTAGCAGGTGTTCGTTTCTCTTTTACAAAATAGGGGCCTATTTCAAACTGAACTACATTTTTTCCAACAGAAAATGCGCTTTTAGATGCGCCTGGTCTGTTAGAATTTATAACATCTGTATATTGACTGAACCCGAAAGTACTTATTAAACAAAATAAAATGATGGGGGTAGATTTGAAAGGCTTCATAATTAGTTTTTTATGTTGTAAGTAGCATAAAATTATATAACACAAGTAACAATTTATTTATTAACGTGTTCTCAAATATAGATATTTTATACTTTTTTTATCATTTTTGAATGTTTTTTAAGCGAGTAGAATTGTATTTTTGCAGTAGTAATAATTTTAAAAAACAGCATGGGTTTATTAAGAACCATATTTATAATTGTATTAGTTTGGTATTTGTTTAGGGTATTAGGTAGAATATTTGCGCCAATATTAATGAGGTTTGCAGCTAAAAAAGCAGAGAAACGCTTTGGTGATCAATTTGGGCAATATAGAAACCAACAACAACGTGCAGAACCCAAAAAAGAAGGCGAGGTAACCATTGATAAAATACCTAACCAAAAAGCTTCGAATAAAGATGTAGGAGATTATGTAGATTTCGAAGAAATTGATTAATTTCACCATCATTGTTTTTAAAGCACTTTCATGCAATTTTCATTTAAAAAAATTCTTCCGCATTTATTAGTTTTAATAGGGTTTATTGTTATTTCATTAGCCTATTTTAGTCCTGTTTTACAAGGAAAAGCTATTTTTCAAAACGACATCAAACAATATATTGGGATGTCTAAGCAACAAAAAGATTTTAGAGCAAAAACAGGAGAAGAAACCTATTGGACTAACAGCGCTTTTGGTGGTATGCCTACCTATCAATTAGGTGCTAAATATCCACACAATTATATTAAAAAACTAGATTTATCGCTTCGGTTTTTGCCAAGACCAGCAGATTATTTGTTTTTATATTTATTAAGTTTTTATGTTCTGCTTTTGGTTTTAAAAGTAGATTTTAAACTAGCAGCTATTGGCGCTTTAGCTTTTGGGTTTTCTACTTATTTAATAATTATTTTAGGAGTAGGCCATAACAGTAAAGCACATGCTATAGCTTATATGCCGTTGGTTTTAAGTGGTATTATACTTACTTTTCAAAGAAAATATATTGCAGGTTTTTTATTAACTACCATTGCAATGGGGTTAGAAATTGTGTCTAATCATTTTCAAATGACTTACTATTTATTACTGTTAGTCATTGTTTTAGGTGTGGTATATTTAATTGATGCTTTTAAAAAGAAGGTTTTACCGCATTATTTTAAGTCGGTTGGAATTTTAGTAGTTGCTGTAATTTTATCCGTAGGACTTAATGCTACAGGTGTATTAGCTACTCAAGAATATGTAAAGGAAAGTACTAGGGGTAAAAGTGAGTTAACTATAAATGCCGATGGAACACCTAAAGAAGTTACCACTGGTTTAGATAGAGATTATATTACACAGTTTAGTTACGGTATTGTTGAAACTTTCAATCTTTTTATACCGCGATTTATGGGAGGAGGGAATTTTGAGCATGTTGGTAAAAACTCTGAAACTTATAAAAAATTCCGATCAGAAGAATCCCCAACGTATTGGGGAGATCAACCCATTGTTGAGGCTCCAGCTTATATAGGAGCTGTGATAATTTTCTTGTTTGTGTTAGGGCTCTTTTTAGTAAAAGGCAGATTGAAATGGTGGCTTGTAGCAGGTACAATTATGTCGTTATTGCTTTCTTACGGAAAAAATTTAAGTTTTTTAACCAATTTCTTTATTGATTATGTGCCGCTATACAATAAATTTAGGGCTGTAAGTTCAATACAGGTTATTTTAGAATTATGTGTACCTGTTTTATCAATTTTGGGTCTTGTTAGGTTGTTAAATGATTTTGAAAAGAAAGAAGAGAAGCTGAAAGCTTTAAAATATTCAACAATTATTACCGGAGGACTGGCATTGATATTTCTACTCTTTAAAAACTCATTATTTACTTTTTCTGGAGCTAATGATGGGTATTATATTCAAAGTTATGGTCAGGAGTTTGTTAATGCTGTTAAAGAAGATAGAAAAGCTATTTTTACAGCAGACACCTTGAGAACCTTAGTTTTGGTGTTGCTTTCGGCAGGGGCAATTTTTATGTTTTTAAAAGAAAAACTAAAAGAAAAATGGTTGATAGTAGCTTTTGGAGCTCTAATTATTTTCGATTTGGTAGGGGTAGATAAACGTTATGTAAATAATGATGATTTTGTATCGGCTATAAAAGTTAATAAACCTTTTACAGCTAATGCTGCCGATAAAGAAATTTTAAAGGATAAAAGCTACTATAGGGTTTTTGATATTTCAAATGAAGGCTTGCAAAACAGAACAAAAGCGTCTTATTACCATAATTCATTAAATGGTTACAATGCTGCAGAACTAAAACGCTATCGGGAAGTTTTTGATTTTTATGTTGCAAAAAATAATTTGAATGTGCTTAATATGTTAAATACTAAATATATTATAGCAGATACTGAAAATGGTGTGGTTTCTTATTTAAATGATGAAGCTAATGGCAATGCTTGGTTTGTGAAAAGACTAATAGGTGTTTCATCTGCTAATGATGAAATTTTAGCATTAGATAGCTTAAATAACAAAACCGAAGCTGTCATAGATTTAAGAACAGTAGATTCAGATTTTAAAGATAGTTTTAAAGTAGATTCTTTGTCAATTATTGATTTAAAAGAAGTTAAGTCTAATTACTTAAAGTATGAATCTAATAATTCAAATGATGGGTTTGCGGTGTTTTCAGAGATATATTATGGTAATGGTTGGAAAACATTTATTGATGGTAAAGAAACTACTCATATGCGTGTTAACTACACATTACGAGGTATGGAGATTCCGAAGGGAAAACATATTATTGAGTTTAAATTTGACCCCGATGTAGTTAAAACAGGAAGCAGTATTGCTTTAGCTAGTTCTGTAATACTAGGTATTTTGCTTCTTGCTGGTTTGTTTTTTGAGTTTAAGAAGAATAGTAAAATCAAAGAAAGTGCGTAAAAAAGCACTAATCATAACGTATTATTGGCCTCCTGCTGGTGGACCTGGTGTGCAACGATGGTTAAAATTTGTGAAATACTTGCCAGATTTTAATATTGAACCTATAGTGTTTGTGCCTAAAAACCCAAATTATGCTTTAATAGATGAAAGCTTAAGTAAAGAGGTTTCTTCAAATTTAAAAGTATTAAAGTCGCCTATAAAAGAACCTTATAAGTTAGCTAGGTTTTTTTCAAAAAGAAAATCTAATACCATTAGTAAAGGTATTATTTCAGAAGCAGAAAACCAGAGTTTAGTTGAAAAGATTATGCTTTATGTGCGTGGTAACTTTTTTATTCCAGATGCTAGAAAAAATTGGGTATCACCATCGGTTAAGTATCTTTTAGATTATATTTCAAAAGAAAACATAACTGCAGTTATAACAACAGGACCGCCTCATAGTTTGCATTTAATTGGCATGCAGCTTAAGGATAAGCTGGGAGTGAGGTGGATTGCTGATTTTAGAGATCCTTGGACAACTATTGGGTATCATAAAAAGTTAAAATTAAATAAACGCTCTCAAAAAAAGCATCGGTTTTTAGAAAGAAGTGTTTTAAATACAGCAGACCAGATAATTGTTACAAGCTCTGTAACAAAACAGGAGTTTTCTAAATTAACATCAAAACCTATTGAGGTTATTACTAATGGTTATGATTATGAATCTGTTGAGCAGGTTTATTTAGATTCTAAGTTTTCTTTAGCACATATAGGATCTTTATTATCAAAAAGAAACCCTGAAGTTTTGTGGCAAGTTTTAAGAGATATAGTTGGTGAGAAACAAGATTTTTCAGAAGATTTTCAATTAAATTTTGCTGGTGCAGTTAGTGATGATGTAATAAAATCATTGAATAGATTTAATTTAAGTAATTATGTAAATAATGTGGGTTATATTTCACATAAAGAAGCTATTAAGTTTCAAATAAAATCACAAATATTACTGCTAATAGAAATAGATTCAGAAGAAACTAAAAGTATTATTCCTGGTAAGCTCTTCGAATATATGGTTTCAAATAGACCAATTGTAGCTATTGGGCCAAAAGGTTCTGATGTAGAGAAAATAATTAAAGAAACTAATACAGGTAACTACTTTAATTATACAGATTATAATGCACTTAAAAATATAATACTAACGCATTATGATGCGTACAAAGAGGGGGTGCTTAAATCATCTCCAGTTGGCTTACAAAAATACAGCCGAAAAAAGTTAACAGAAACCCTTTCTAAACTTATATAATGGGTATTGTAGCATCACAATCATTAAAAAATATTATCTCAACTTATTTGGGTTTTTTTATTGGTGCAATAAACACATTGTTTCTTTATACAAAGTTTCTTAGTGATGAATATTACGGTATGGTTGGTTTTATGTTGTCTGCTGCTTATGTAATGATGCCTTTAATGTCTTTTGGCGTTCATAATACATTGGTTAAATTTTACTCGTCTTTCAAAACTAGAATGTCTTTAAATAGTTTTTTAACTTATATGCTTCTGTTGCCAATGGTAATAGTTATTCCTGTAAGTTTAATAGGGTGTTTGTTTTATGAAAGTATAGGGGCGTTTCTTTCTACTGAAAATGCTATTATAAAACATTATTTGTGGCACACCATAGTTATAGCTATTGCGCTGGCTTATTTTGAGGTGTTTTTTGCTTGGGCAAAAGTACAAATGAAAACAGTATTTGGTAATTTTTTAAAAGAAGTATTTCATAGGGTAGGTGCTATGGTGCTGTTGTTTTTGTTGCATTTTAAGGTTATAGATATTGAGCAATTTATGATTGGTTTGGTGGGGGTTTATCTTATAAGAATGCTTGTAATGAAAATATTTGCTTTCATAATAAAGTTTCCTGTTATTATGTTTAAGCGATTAAATAATATTAAAAGTATTATTAAATATTCAGCTTTAATTGTAATAGCCGGTTCTGTTGCAACTATTTTGTTAGATGTAGACAAAGTAATGCTAGGTAAATATATCCCAATAGAGCAAATTGCTTATTATAATGTAGCTATTTTTATTGCTGCTGTTATTGCAGTGCCACAAAGGTCTATGCATCAAATTTTACTACCGCTTTCTGCTAAATATTTAAATGATAAAGATTTTGATTCTTTAGGAGATTTATACAAAAAAAGCTCTCTTAATTTGCTTGTTGTTAGTGGACTAATATTTTTGTTAATTACACTGAATATTAATCAGTTATATCTGTTAATTGATGAAGAGTTTAGTGTTGGTCTTTATGTGGTTTTATTAATTAGTATAGCTAAATTATATGATTCTGTTTTAGGAAGTAGTAATGCTATTTTGTTTAATAGCGATTATTATAAAATTGTGCTTATTCTAGGTGTTGTTTTGGTTGTATTAATGGTGGCTTTAAATATGATATTTATACCATTATTTGGTATTAATGGGGCTGCATTAGCAACGTTTATTGCTGTTTTCTTTTATAATACAGGGAAGTTGTATTTTGTTTATAGGTATTTTAAATTACTGCCTTTTACATTGAACACTATAAAAGCAATTAGTCTAATTTTTATAATAGCTCTACTTTTTTATTTCTGGGATTTTTCTTTTCACCCTGTTTTAAATATTGCTTTAAAATCACTTTTAATTGGGGTTATTTATCTGTTTGTAGTGTTGAAATTTAAGGTGTCTTACGATATTTCTGAAATAGTTAATAAAACTCTTAAGAGATTATTTTAAAAGAGAAAACCCCACGATTTTGCTTTGAGGCAAACATGTCGCAGGGCTTTCCAACTAACCAACCAAATCGATTAAGATCTTACCTTCTTCTTGTTTGAGTAGATCTAGTATTGTTACTAGAGGAACTTCTATTTTGTGTTGCTCTAGAGTTATTGCTTTTTGATGTTCTAGACACCGTTGTTCTGTTTGGTGTACTAGCTTTTCTTTGTACACTTGGTCTAGAATTTACCTTTTGATAAGACTTTGTAGATCTGCTTGCAATTTGCGAGGTATTTCTAGAACTTGTGCTATTATAATTACGAGAATTAGAGCTTATTGGTTTTTTTGATGCAACATAATTTCTTTCTCTTTTTGTTGTACTAGATCTGTTTACATTATTTGATGTTTTAGTATTGTTATTAACATTACTTTTACTTCTATTGTTTGTGCTTTTTCTAGTGAATTCTGAGTTATTTCTTGAATTTTTATTAACAATTTTGTTTGTGTTAGGTGCTTTTGAGTTTCTATTATTGCTAACTTTTGATAAATCTCTTCTAGAGGTTACGTTTCTATTTATTCTAGTTACATTTCTAGAACTTCTATTAACAGTTGCGTACTTTCTGTTTTTAGAAATTGTATTGCCTCGTCTACTATAAACTGAAGTTACAGGTCTGTGATTGTTGTAAAAAGGTCTAGAATAAACATATCTTACAGGTTTGTAATATCTTCTGTATGGTTGATTGTAAACTACACAGTGTTTGTAAGATGGAATGCTGTAGTATCTATGCCAAGGTCTGTAAACATAATGTCTGTTGTAAACATTTATAAAACCTGTGTAGTGAGAGAATCTATTATATCTGTTGTAGTGTACATATAAGCCACCAATTCTGTTTACATATCCAAAGTTGTTGTAATAAATGTTCACATTTCCAGCTTGAACAATACGTCCATAGTAGTCATAATATATTGGAGTATTTTCAATTTGAATAATAGCTCCATATTCATCATATTGAACATAGGCATTATAATCGTATCCTGAATTAAAACTGATATTTACATGAGGAGATCCGATAGAAACATTTAAACGAGAGTTTCCGCGTAAAATATTAAAATCGAATTGTCCATCTCTAAAAACAGAAAACTCAATACCATTTTCTACAAATATGAAAGAATTGCTATAACCTCCAATATAAGTAGATGTATTAGAATCATTATTTGTGTTGGTGGTTGCTGCATTAACAGTTAACCCGGTAAGGATGAATCCTGCTAAAATGAATAGTAATTTTTTCATAATTGTAAAGTTTAAATGTGAATACGCTTTGTTAATTACAAACAGCGTGCCAAAAAAACAAACAATTATGTATATATCTTAAAATCAGTTAGTTAGTGTTCTAATATTAAAGTGATTTTTGTTAGTTTTAAAAATTGTTTAATAAAAAACTGAATTTTTAAGAGTTAATTTGCGCTAATTTATTTTAAAAAAACTTAAAGTTTATCTTTTAAATACTTTCCAGTTGAGGATGTTTTTATTTTTATAATTTCTTCAGGTGTCCCAGAAGCTACTACTTTTCCGCCATTTTCACCACCTTCAGGACCTAAATCAATAATATAATCTGCACATTTAATAAGTTCAATGTTGTGTTCTACAACAATGATAGAATGGCCATTATCAATTAAAGCATTAAATGATTTTAATAGTTTTTTAATATCATGAAAATGCAATCCAGTTGTAGGCTCGTCAAAAATAAAAAGCGCTTTATCTGCTTTGTTTCCTTTTCCTAAAAACGAAGCTAATTTTATACGTTGTGCTTCACCGCCAGAAAGTGTTGAGGAACTTTGTCCTAAAGTAACATAACCTAGGCCTACATCTTGTAATGGTTGAAGTTTGTTTTTTATTTTAGTTAAATTATTGGCATCAAAAAAAGCAATGGCCTCATCAATTGTGAGATTTAAAATATCATCAATGTTTTTGTTGGCGTATGTAACTTCTAATATTTCTTTTTTAAAGCGTTTTCCTTTGCAAGTTTCACATTCTAAATGCACATCGGCCATAAATTGCATTTCAATAGTAACCTCACCTTCGCCTTTACAGGTTTCGCATCTTCCGCCATCAACATTAAATGAAAAATGTTTTGCTTGGTAGTTTCTTATTTTACTAAGTTTTTGATTAGCAAATAATGAGCGTATATCATCGTAAGCTTTAATATAAGTTACAGGATTAGAACGAGAGGATCTTCCAATAGGGTTTTGGTCTACAAATTCAATGGTTTTTATATTACTATAATTACCTTTTAAAGATGTGAATTGACCAGGTTTATCGCTAAAATCTGTAAGCTCTTTTTGAAGTGCTGGAAATAGAATTTTTTTAACCAATGTACTTTTTCCACTACCAGAAACTCCAGTAACCACGGTTAACATTCCTAGCGGAAATGAAACATCTATATTTTTTAAGTTATTTTCTCGTGCTCCAATAATATCAATATGGTATTTTGAAGTTCTTCTAGTTTTAGGAACTTCAATTTTTAAAGTTTCATTTAAATATTGTGCTGTTAAAGATTCTGAAGCTAAAATATCTTTATAACTTCCCTCTGCAACTACATTGCCTCCAAAGGTTCCTGCCTCAGGACCAATGTCAATAATATCATCGGCAGCCTTCATGATATCCTCATCGTGTTCAACAACAATTACGGTGTTTCCTAAATCTCGTAACGATTTTAATACGGAAATGAGTCTTTCTGTGTCTTTTGGATGCAGGCCAATACTGGGCTCATCTAAAATATACATAGAGCCTACTAAACTACTTCCTAATGAGGTTGCTAAATTAATTCTTTGGCTTTCTCCTCCAGATAAAGTGTTAGAACGTCGGTTTAAGGTTAAGTAATCTAAACCAACATTAGATAAAAATGTTAGTCTGCTATTTATTTCTTTAAGTAATCTTTTGGCAACTTTTGCATCGTAATCATTCAATTCTAATTGTTTGAAGAAAACAGCTAGTTTTTTTAAAGGCATTTCAACCAAATCTGTAATAGAAGCACCTGCAATTTTAACGTAGTTGGCTTCTGCTCTTAAGCGTTTACCATTACAGGTTTTACATTTGGTTTTTCCTCGGTAGCGAGATAACATCACACGGTTTTGAATTTTGTATGCTTTAGATTCTAATTCTGCGAAAAAAGAATTTAAACCTTCAAAATATTTGTTCCCTGTCCAAACAAGTTGTTTTTGTTCTTCACTTAATTCAAAATAAGGTTTGTGGATAGGGAAATTAAATTTATGTGAATTGTTAACCAGTTGGTCTTTGTACCAACTCATGCTTTCACCACGCCAAGGAAATATAGCATTTTCATATATTGAAAGTGCCGTGTTTGGTATTACTAAATCTTCATCAATACCTATAATGTCTCCGTAACCTTCGCATTTAGGGCAGGCACCGTAAGGGTTATTAAAACTAAAAAGATGCACGTTAGGCTCTAAAAACGATATGTCATCTAGCTCAAATTTATTGCTAAAAACATGAATATTTTTATCTTTTAGTGTTTCAATAGCGCATTCTCCCTTGCCTTCAAAAAACGCTGTTTGAATAGCATCTGCTAATCTGTTGTAAAAATCTTCTTCGTGTTTAACTATAACTCTATCTACTACTAATTGAAAATTATCACCATCTGAAATTTCGGCTTCATTAATTCTAACAACATCATTATTAACTTTAATTCTGGCATATCCTTGCTGATTTAAAGTATTAAGTTTGTCTTCAATACTTCTGCCTTCTTCTAAATGAATAGGAGCAAGAAGTAGTAATTTTTCTCCTTCATTAAAAGTTTTTAAGTAGTTAAGCACATCTGTTACAGTATCTTTTTTTACTTCTTTTCCCGAAATAGGAGAGAAGGTTTTTCCTATTCTTGCAAAAAGTAATTTTAGGTAGTCGTAAATTTCGGTAGTTGTACCAACCGTAGAGCGTGGATTGGTTGAATTTACTTTTTGTTCAATGGCAATTGCAGGAGCAATTCCTTTTATATAATCTACCTTAGGTTTGTTAAGTCTGCCTAAAAACTGGCGCGCATAACTTGATAGGCTCTCTACATATCGTCTTTGTCCTTCAGCATATAAGGTATCAAAAGCCAAACTTGATTTGCCAGAACCAGATAAGCCTGTTATAACCACTAATTGGTTTCTTGGTATAACAACGTCAATATTTTTAAGATTATGCAATTTAGCCCCTTTAATAATAATGTTTTCTTTGGGGTTTACGTCTAAAATATTAGTATTCATAGGCTTTTTAAAAGGGTAATCTTGCAAAGATACTATAAGTATTTGAACTTAAAAAGTGTAAGCTAACTGTTTAATTCTGTGAAAAATATCTCTTAATTTTTGCTTTTTAGGAATGATTGTTGTTATATTTGGTATATTAATCAATTTAAAAAACTTTTTGCCTATAGTATAATTTTACTTTTAAACATGTAACCCCAAGCAAAGAAGCTTAACTTCTTGCATTAAAAGTAATGATTATGCAATACGAACTTATTTCAGATGCTACCCTTGTAAGCAACTACATTAATGGTGAAGAGTATGCCTTAGAAATACTAATACAGAGGCACAAACAAAAAATTTATAGTTTTATTTATTCTAAAGTCTACGATAGAGATATTGCCGAAGACATTTTTCAAGATACATTTATAAAAGTAATAAGAACTTTAAAAGCAGGTTCTTATAATGAAGAAGGCAAGTTTTTACCTTGGGTAATGCGCATTGCTCATAATTTAGTTATTGATTTCTTTAGGAAAAATAACAGAATGCCTAAATTTGATAATACAGGAGAGTTTAGTATTTTTTCAGTGTTAAGTGATTCTTCTTTAAATGCAGAAAAAACAATTATAAAAGAGCAAGTTGAAAGTGATGTGCGCCGTTTAGTAGATGAATTACCAGATGATCAAAAGGAAGTATTGCTTATGCGTATGTATAATGACATGAGTTTTAAAGAAATATCAGAAAGAACAGGTGTAAGTATTAATACAGCCTTAGGAAGAATGCGCTATGCGCTTATTAATTTGCGAAAGATTATAGAAAAGCATAATATTGTTTTAACAAATTAGAGCAATAAAGTAAAATTTGCTGCGTTATTGATTTGAGATAATCTTTAAATTAATAAAATGGCAAAACTTTACACTGAACAAAATTTTACTCAAAACGAATTTGAACCGAAAGAAGAAACGGTTAAATTTCTTCTCAATTACTCTAAGGCTTTAAGTGTTATAAATTGTAATAAATTGAAGTTTGAAACGCTTCTTAATTAAAGTTTTTTAAAGCTCTGGTGTAAATCAGGGCTTTTTCGTTTTATAATACTCTTTTAATACCGATTTTCTACCAATAGTTTTAGTAATAATATCTTTTTCTAAATCCCAACCTCGTGCAGGAGAGTATTCTCTGCCATACCAAATTATTTGCAAGTGTAAATCATTCCATAATTCTTTAGGGAATAAACGTTTAGCATCTTTTTCGGTTTGCGTTACATTTTTGCCATTGCTTAAATTCCAACGATACATTAATCTGTGAATGTGCGTGTCTACTGGGAATGCAGGAACACCAAAAGCTTGAGACATGACAACACTGGCGGTTTTATGCCCTACGGCAGGTAAGGCTTCTAAAGCTTCAAAACTTTGTGGTACTTTACCATCATGTTTTTCAATAAGAATTTTTGATAAGCCATAAATGCCTTTACTTTTCATTGGAGATAAGCCTACGGGTTTTATAATGTCTCTAATTTCTTCAACAGAGAGTTTTACCATATCATAAGGGTTATCGGCTTTTTCAAAAAGCAAAGGTGTTATTTGATTTACCCTAACATCGGTGCTTTGAGCAGACATTAACACAGCTATTAAAAGTGTGTAAGGGTCTTTATGATCTAAAGGGATAGGGATTTCTGGATAAAGTTTGTATAAGGTATTAATAATAAAGTTTACACTTTCTTGTTTGGTCATAGGGTTGTATTTTTACAGAAAACAAAGTTATAAAATATGACCACATTAAAAGCAGGAGATAAGGCTCCAAATTTTGAAGCTTTAGACGAACAAGGAAATACTATTAAATTATCTGATTACAAAGGGAAAAAGCTAGTTGTATTTTTTTATCCTAAAGCGAGTACTCCTGGATGTACCGCCGAGGCTTGTAACTTAAATGATAATTTTGAACGCTTTCAATCTCAAGGATATGAAATTTTAGGTGTAAGTGCCGATAGTGCTAAAAGACAATTGAATTTTAAAAATAAATATGGATTTAAGTATCCGCTTTTAGCCGATGAAGATAAAAAAGTTATTGAGGCTTTTGGTGTTTGGGGACCAAAAAAATTCATGGGAAAAGAATATGATGGTATTCACAGAACCACATTTGTAATTAATGAAAATGGAGTTATTGAAGAGGTGATTACTAAAGTAAAAACCAAACAACACACATCTCAAATATTAGGGGAATAAACAAAGCCCTTTTTTAAGGGCTTTGTTTATTTTTTTGAAACTCTACGTTTTATAGTAAGCGGTTTTAAAGGTTTTCTGGTATAGCCAAACAGCCTGTAATCTTTAATTAAATCTGCAGTTCCTTCAGGTAACATAGCTTCCCACCCAGATTCTCCACTTTCAATCATTTCAAGTGCTTTTCTTGAAAAGATGTGCATAATATCAGGGTCAAAATCTTTAATATCAATCACTTTTCCATTGTATTTAAAGAACTTATAAAGCTCTTTCATGCGGGGGTATACTTTAAGATTTTCGCTATTTATTAGTTCGCCTGTTTTGGGGTCTAGCATTGGGTATAAGTAAACTTTTAAATCTTTAAAGAATAGTTTTCCAAAGGCTTCTAAAATTCCTCCACTTATATGGCGGTAATATTTTTCGTCAAAAATATCTACTAAATTACTAACCCCCATAGCTAATCCCATTCTAGCTTTGGTGTAATTAGAGAAGTATTCAACAACTTTATAATATTCTTGGAAATTAGAAATCATTACAGAATGCCCTAATGCGCATAATAAATCTGCTCTATCAATAAAATCTTGTTCATCAATTTCTCCTTCAGCACGTAGATTAGATAGTGTTATCTCAAATACTGTCATGGTGTTTTTGGGGTCTACTTTCTTTTCTTTAATAAACATTTCATATGATTTCTCATACATTTCCATGTTTACTCTAGTAACAGGTCTAAAACTACCACGAAGCGCTAAAATGTTCTTTTTATAAAATACTCTTGCAGGAAGCACATTGGTTCCGTCAGGACCAAAAACCACAGCATCTGTCATGCCGTTTTTCACTAATTGCAAGCTTATTAAACGGTTATCAACATTGCTAAAAACAGGACCAGAAAAGTTTATAGTATCTATTTCAATTTGATCTTTGTCTAAATGATCATACAAAGATTTTAGCAGTTTTTTTGGTTCGTTATATTTGTAAAAAGCACCGTAAATTAAATTTGTACCTAAGGTACCTAAAGTTTCTTGTTGCAATCTAGCATCAGTTTCTTTAAATCTAAGGTGAAGAATAATCTCATTATAATCTTGTCCTGCTTCAACTTGGTATTTTATACCTACCCAACCATGGCCTTTAAATTGTTTTGCAAAATCTATGGTAGCTACGGTGTTGGCATATGTGAAAAATATTTTATCAGGATGCTCCTCACGGGTAATTCTTTTTTCCATCAAATCCATCTCATGAGCCAACATTTTTCGTAATCTAGATAATGTTACGTATCTACCATCTTCTTCAGCACCGTATATGGCGTCACTAAAAGCTTTGTCATAGGCAGACATGGCTTTAGCTATAGTGCCTGAAGCGCCACCAGCTCTAAAAAATTGCCTACAGGTTTCTTGTCCTGCTCCAATTTCTGCAAATGTTCCGTAAATATTCTGATTTAAATTTATGCGAAGTGCTTTTGATTTTATTGATGGTACATCATCAAATTCTCTGTCTCCTTTAATGGTTATTTCCATGTCGTTTCTGGGTTGAAAATATAGAAACAAAGGTATCAAATAATAGAGGTATATAAAAAAATAACTTTAATTTTGTTAAGTATGTAAGCTACTTTTCAATACCAAATATTTAGAATAGGTTATTTTATGATTTCAATAAAACTTAAGATTTGAAATTATGAATATGAAATTTTATTTTAGTTGAATTCTATTGATATTAGTAGATTTATTTGTTAAATAGAAAATTATTTTTTTTTGAAAATAACATTTTTAGGCACTGGTACATCACAAGGTATTCCAATAATAGGGAGCAAACACCCTGTTTGTTTAAGTAATAACTCCAAAGATAAAAGGTTGCGTGTTTCTGTTTTAGTTGAGTGGGACAATTATACTTATGTTGTTGATTGCGGACCGGATTTTAGGTATCAAATGCTTAGAGCAGGGTGCAATAAAATTAATGGCATTTTATTTACACATGAACATGCAGATCATGTTATGGGGTTAGATGATATTCGTCCGTTTTATTTTAGACAAGGAGATATTCCTTTATATGCACATAAGCGTGTTTTAAAATCTTTAAAGCAACGGTTTGATTATGTTTTTAAAACTAAAAACAAATATCCCGGAGCGCCATCGGTTACACTAAATAGAATAAAAAACAAACCTTTTAAATTAGGAAATTTAGAGGTGGTTCCTGTAAAAGGAAAGCATGCCAATTTACAGGTTTTTGGTTTTAAATTTGGTGATTTTGCATATTTAACCGACATGAAAACGGTTAAAAACAAGGAGATTGAAAAGATTAAAAATGTAAAAGTTTTAGTGGTTAATGCTTTAAGAAAAGAACCGCATCATTCTCATTTTAATTTAGAAGAAGCTTTAGCGTTTATAAAAAAAGTGAACCCAGAAAAAGCCTACTTAACTCATATTAGTCATTTGTTAGGTTTTCATGATGAAGTAGAAAAAACATTGCCAGAAAATGTATTTTTGGCTTACGATGAATTAGAAATAACAATATAAACATATTATGAAGCAAAGAATTTTTATCTACTTATTTATCTTTTCAATATTACTAGTATTATTTCAGTATGTAAATTCTAAGCGTGTTTTTGAAGATTTAAATAAAAAATTAATTAAAAAAGAAGCTAAACTTAAAACCTACAAAGATTCTTTAGATGTTTTAGAAGATGCATTCTTAGAAGTTTCTCATTTTAATTTAGATAGAAATGAAGACGCTATTAGTTATTTTGAAAGAGATGGTTATAAAATTGACGAATTAATTCCTTTTATAAAAGACGAGTTATATAAGTTAAACGAAGTTAAAGGAGAACATCCTTTAATACCTTATGGGTCTAGTGAAGGACGAAAAATGATGATTAATACCGTTAAAATGTTAAACCATAAGTGGATTATAGCCGATTTTTCGGATGGTGAATTTTGGGGTGAAATCTTTTTAACTTATGAAATAACAAAAGATAAAGAACTTAAGTTTAATATGGTAGAATCGTTTTTGTATCCACCATATTAGTTGCGTTTGTAGGCAATGCCTTTTTGTTTTTTTGTTTCGCCTACATAAGAGTATTCAAAGGTATAAGAGCTATCAGTTGTAGTAAGTATTTTTAAATGCACATCTTTTTTTTCTGCCATATTTTTAGGGTTAATGGTTTTAAAAATAACTTCGCAGTCATTTATCCATCGTAATTGAGAAGAGTCAACTTTATTATTATAGGTTTCTATTTGCAGATTATTAGTTCTCTCAAATTCAGATACTAAAACCTCACCATCTAGGGTAATTTCACTATAAAACTTTCCTGTTTTAAACTTTGTACAATCTCTTTGCGTGGTGTAGCAACTTGTTAAACAAAAAAGCAATAATAAATAAAGAAAACGCATATAAAGTAGTTTTTAGCAAAACTACTAAAGAATAGTTTAATTCTGAAAGTTTTTAAATGTTCCGTCAGAATAAAAAATAACAATACGCTCTATTGTTTTATTGTTATTGCTATTTGTAGAATCTAGTTTTGTTTCAATATTTTTTTGGTTAGTAACTTCTTTTTTTGGCTCATCTTTAAAATCTAAAGTTTTTTGTATGGAAGGAAATTGTCCTTTCCCATTTAAAAGCCAATACAGTTCAACTTCAGGAAAGGAGGAAAGTATTTTTAAAACAAATTCTAAACTAGGTTTGTTTCTTCCTGATAATATATGAGAAATACTAGAGCGCTGCACACCTATTTTTTCAGCAAAAGAAGAAGCAGATTCTCCGTAGTAATCCATTACTTTTTTTAGTCTTTTAGTAAATGCTTCGGTGTTTACCATTGTAAACTGTATTATGATGTTTTAATTGTTTACAAATGTAAAAAATATATTAGTTAATACAAAAAATTAAGTATTAAAACTTAAATTAACATAAATAAAAACTTAAAATAATATGTATTAAATCACTGAAATACAGATTTATACCAATTTATAATGATTTTAGAGGTAATTATTTAATATTAGCTACATTAAATAGTATACATTTGTAACTAAAAACAGATGATTTCACTGTTTACATTTGTAAAATTGTAAATGTTTACATTTGTATCCAAAAATAATTTCATGCAAACAGAACAAATAAAATCCCTCTTTATAAACAATAAAGAAAATACGCTTTTTGGTAGGTATATAACCAATAACCATATAGAACCTTTACTTAAAAATCTTAAAAATTATTGTAAGGTTGAGACTATTGGATATTCAGTTTTAAACAAACCTATTTATGGAATTGAAATAGGTGCTGGACCTAAAAAAGTTTTAATGTGGTCTCAAATGCATGGTAATGAATCTACCACAACTAAGGCTTTATTTGATCTCTTAAATTCTTTAAAAGAAGCCGAAATTGGTTTAACTCATATTTTAAAACACTGTACTTTATATATTATTCCTATTTTAAATCCAGATGGAGCAGAGGTTTACACCAGAGTAAATGCTAATAAGGTAGATTTAAACAGAGATGCGCAAAGTTTAACACAGCCAGAGAGTTTGGTATTGCGTAAAGTATTTGAAGCTTTTAAACCTCATTATTGTTTTAATTTACATGGTCAGCGTACTATTTTTAGCGCTGGAAAAAATAACAAATCTGCTACGGTATCTTTTTTATCTCCAGCACAAGATAAAGAATGTACTGTTACTCAAAATAGAAGAGTGGCCATGGAAATAATTGGCATAATGAATGATGCATTGCAAGAGGTTATTCCCAACCAAATTGGTGTTTATGATGATGCATTTAATATAAATTGCGTTGGTGATACATTTCAAAGTGAAAACGTACCTACTATTTTATTTGAAGCAGGTCATTTTGCTAACGATTATAACAGAGAGTATACAAGAGAACTTATTTACATGTCTTATATTAAATCTCTATGTTATATTGCAGAATTTAATGTTGATGGAAGTAAAATAGACTCTTATTTTAGTATTCCTGAAAATGAAAAGTGCTTTTATGATGTTATTATAAGAAATGCAGCAGGATATTCAAATGAAGGGTTGGTTGATATAGCCATTCAATTTCAAGAAACACTGGTTGATAATACTTTAGAATTTATGCCTGTAGTTCAATGCATAGAAAAGTTAAACAATTTTTATGGTCACAGAGAAATAGATGCTAAAGGAGAAGCGGTGTTAGATGATAGAAAGAAAAAGCTTTCAATAGCTAGCGAAAACGTTTTCGTAATGATAAAAAATGAAAATATCGTATTATTACCAAAATAAAACGTATAGATTATGCGTAATTATTAATAAAAATGTATTAATTTTGGGTTTTATCTAAGAAAAGCTAATTATGGGAAAAATAAAATTAGACGAAATTGACCACCAAATTCTTGACATGTTAATAGATAACACAAGAATACCTTTTACAGACATTGCAAAAAAATTATTAATATCTGCAGGTACAGTGCATGTACGTGTGAAAAAAATGGAAGAATCTGGTATTATTAAAGGCTCTTCTTTAATGTTAGATTATAAAAAACTAGGGTATTCTTTCATAGCTTATGTAGGTGTTTATTTAAACAATACATCTCAAACAAAGTTTGTCTTAGAGCGTATTAACGAAATACCTTATGTTACTGTAGCGCATATAACAACTGGTAAATTTAATATATTTTGTAAAGTAAGAGGTAGAAGTACAGAGCATGCTAAAGAAGTTATTTTTATGTTAGATGATATTGAAGGTGTTTACAGAACAGAAACCATGATTTCATTAGAAGAAAGCATTAACGATAAAAAACGCTTAATGCATTCAATATTCAACGATTTATAAAATAGTTCTATATTTTAAAATATTAAAAAAGTCCTACAAGTAAGGGCTTTTTTTGTGTTTAAATGTTTTTAATGGAATTAACTGCATTTCAAAGATTATTTTTGAATAGTATCAAATAATATTAGTTTTTTTGTATTCATAAAAAAAGAAATAATTAAATAAGTTTTATGGTATTTAATTCATTAGAATATTTCATTTTTCTCCCTATAGTTTTTGTTATTTATTGGTTCGTTTTTAAAAAACATTTAAAAGCCCAAAATATACTAGTTTTAGTAGCTAGTTATGTTTTTTATGGTATGTGGGATTGGAGATTTTTGTCTTTAATATTACTAAGTACTATAGTAGACTATTTTGTGGGGATTAAAATACATCAAAACAATAATAAGCCTAGTTATAGGAAGCGTTGGTTGTGGGTAAGTGTTATATTTAATGTAGGTCTTTTAGGCTTTTTTAAATACTTTAATTTCTTTGTAGACTCTTGGGTAGATATGGTGTCGCTTTTTGGGTATGATATAAAAAGCACATGGACATTACGAATTATTTTACCTGTAGGAATTTCTTTTTATACATTTCAAACTATGTCATATTCGTTTGATATTTATTATAAAAGATTAGAACCAACCAAAGACTTTTTGTCTTTTGCTACATTTGTTAGTTTCTTTCCACAATTGGTTGCAGGCCCTATAGAAAGAGCCTCTAATTTATTATCACAAATACTTAATAAACGTACTTTTGATTATAACCAAGTGGTTGATGGTTTAAAGTTGATACTATGGGGTTTATTTAAAAAGATAGTTATAGCCGATTCATTAGCTCCTATAGTAGATGATGTTTTTTTAAATTACAATTCTTATCCTGCGTCTACCTTAATATTAGGAGTTACTTTATTTAGTTTTCAAGTTTATGGAGACTTTAGTGGTTATTCAGATATAGCTATTGGTACCTCTAAACTTTTTGGTATTGAACTTATGTCTAACTTTAAATTTCCCAATTTTTCAAGAAATGTAGCAGAGTACTGGCAGCGTTGGCATATTTCGTTATCAACTTGGTTTAGGCATTATATTTATATTCCGTTAGGTGGCTCTCGTGTTAGTAAATTAAAATCTGTAAGAAATATTGCTATCATATTTTTAGTAAGTGGCTTTTGGCATGGGGCCAATTGGACGTTTATTTTCTGGGGAGCTTTTCATGCTTTGGTTTTTATACCAGTTTTTTTAATGGGAAGAAATACCATATATAAAAATAGCGTGGTTGGAGAAAATTCATTTTTTCCTTCTTTGGTAGAAATTGGGCAGTTAATACTAACTTTTGGTATTGTAACGTTTTCTAGAATATTTTTTAGATCAGAGTCTATAACTAGTGCCTTTGGTTTTATTAAAAGAATTCTTTCTGATTTTTCATACAGTGAGTATGTACATCCACAAGGGTATCGTATGATTGATTATTATATTCTTATTGCTGCTTTTGTATTGTATGAATATCGTATTAGAAAAGATGAGCGTTCTCCTTTTAAATTTAAATCTAGATATGTAAGATTTGCAGTTTACACCATTGTAGTATTACTAATGATACTGTTTTATGATGATGGAGTGGATCGTTCCTTTATATATTTCCAATTCTAAAAAGGAAAATACAACTAATTTTGTTGTTCTTTTTTTATGTAATCAGCAATAGCATTTGCTATTAATTCTCTACCATGATTGTTCCAATGCATATCGTAAATTAGCGTGGTAGGAGTAGAGCTGTTCTCAAAATAAGCTGCAAAATCGATGTATTTTATATTTTGATTCTTGCAGAAGTTTAAAAAAGCATCACTTGTAGCTCTTGAATCTAACAATAAAACGGTTTTGTCTTTATCAAAACCAAACTCAGTAATCAATTTTTTGAAGTTATTTAGATACACATTATCCAAATCTTTAGATTTTTTTTGAGTATCTTCTAAATTTGTACTAGGGGTAGTTTTTTCTTGTTTAATAAAAGCAACAGCGTTTCTTTTTAAATCTCTTAAGGGTTCAAAAAGTCCTATGTTTTCAGCATAGTTTATGAGCTTTATTTTTTTAGCTATTCTTCGTGTTAAAAAATATTGAGAATCTACCCAATATTGATCTGGTTCATAAAAGTCTCTTTTTAAATCGTTTTCAAATTTTAAGTAAATAATTGTTTTATCTATTAGTTGGAACTTTTCTTTATAGGCAGAAATGAGGTGTAATTGGTCTGCAAAATCATAACCAGAATGCCCATACTCAAAAACATTTACACTATCATTTAGTTTGTGCTCTAATTTTTTACCAATTGAATTGTTATAGTTCTGGTGTAAGCCTTCAATAAAAGAATCTCCTATTATAGCTATATCAGTCTCGTTTTCAGATGGTGTAAATTCTCTGTACGAATTAAAACCTGTTTTATTGATGTGGTACTGCGCAAAATTCATACGTCTGTTACCAGTGGTATAATATCCATCTTGGTTAGGAGCATATGTTTTTACGTTTTTATCATTTATAATAAACGTTGGGTATTCACTGTAAAGATGAAACACCCTTACAATTAGTTCTAGGGCTATAAATAATAAAATAGAATAAAGAATTATTTTTCCGAATAGAATTTTCATTGCTTATCGCTTTATGATTATAAATGTTTTAACAAAATTATAAAAACCATTTAGTTTAATTGTAAATTAGTCTTTAACTTACTTAAAATTGGGGTAGGTAAGAGTGCTGATATTGAATTGAATAAAGATTTCCAGTCAATTAAGCACAAGCATATTAGTCTATATTGCCTAAAAGATATACCCATTAAAGCACCTATTGATAGGTGAAATAAGATTGCAGAAATAAGGTATAAATTTCGGTATTTTGAATTAATAAACACTATAAACCCTAGTAATTCAAATAAAACAGAACCTATGGATAACAATATAACTAGTGTTTTGTTGTTGGCAATATAAGTTGAAATAGCATTTCTTTTTTTAGAAAGCTGGAAGTTTCCATAGGCATGAGCTTTGAACCCTATACTATCTTTCCACTTATTTTCTTCAGAAATTTTATTATCTCCAATTATTAATTGCATTTGCCCTTCTTTGTATTTAAGCGTTTGCTCTTTTAAATAGAAGCTTAGTGTTGAGCCATCTAACCAATTAAGTCCATTACCGTATCTTAACTTTGAAACACCTGCTGCAAAGTAGGTGAGTACAACAACAGCTAAAATTAAATTTACACTCCATTTAGGAGTATCTGTAATTACTGTTTTTTTGTTTTTAAATAGTGAATGAATAAAATTGTCTACAGATAATTTCAAAGTTCCTGGTATAAATGTTAATATTAATATTACTTGACTGGGTAGCGATAAATGGTGATCAAAAACCCCTATGCCTTCAACAATACCAAGAATATAAAAGCTTAAAAGAGATAATAGAAATAGACTTAACCTACCTATAATGCCAACAGTGGCTAATAAGCCCACAATTATTACAACTAATTTTAATTGGTATAAAAAATGTACGTCTAAGTTAAACATTGAATTAGGTAGTAAACTTGTAAACCATGTTTTGCTTAAAGGGTATTGTGAGTTGTTTTTAATTTCTTCTATGAAATATATATAACCTACTAGTTTTTTAGTAAATAGAATAGCTAATAGAAACCTTAAAATACTTAGAGGGTTTTTAATAAGAACTTTAATTAGTTTAATAACTTTATTTATTACTTTCATCATGTAAAGAATAGTATTGACTCTCATTAGTATTAAAAAAACCTAGCATTTTATATTCTGATAGAGGGTTTCTATTAGGGTCTACTTTTATAACCATTAAGTTTATTTTTTCAAACTTAAGGTTGTATTCTTTTTCTAAAAAAGAAGCAAATGTTTTAAAAAAAGCATTCATTCTAGTTTTAAAATAAGAATGGTTTTCATGTAATTTATTTGTGAAAGGAGAGATAGCATCGGTAGAACCGTAAACCTTACTAAAAAAATGCCTAATTAAATAGCCTTCTGGTTTACCATAATATTCTGTTAAGTTAATTTTTTTATTGTTGACTACTCCTTCAAATTTGAAAAGATATAAATCTGTTTCTTCATTAATATAATGACCAAACATGGGGGCACAAGTAAAGGGGAAACTTTCTATACCAACCGCCATAACAAAAATATTTGGTAGTAATACTAATGTTATAATAATGTATTTGTATGTTTTATTGAAATGTTCTTTCATTTAATAAGTAAAAGATAATTGAGGGTATTTAGTTTTTAATTTCTCAGGAATATCTACGTAAATGGTTTTTCTTCTAAAAAAACGCCATTTTGTAATTTGTAATTTATAAGGGTGTGCACCGGCTCTATTAGCTCCTTTTAATGATTGTAAATTGTCTAAAGATATACAACCTATTACCCATCTGTATCCCAAATCTTTAGCCTTTTTCATAAGCATGAAATTAGCAGCTACATACACATATTGACTTCTATATTCTTTTACGGTATGTACTAGTTCTAACATAAACTCATCTTCTTTTAGTTTAGGATAGTTGTAACCAAAAAAAGATTGAACTTTTTTGTGATTTAAGGGTTCAAAAAACCAGCATCTAAAACAAGGAATATTATCATTAGTAACAGCAACTAAACATGTTGGTATTTTTGTTTGAATTAATTTATTGCCTAAAGCATCATTTTTAAAATATTCATAATCAGAATTTTTATACTCTCTTAATTTTATATCTATTTGGGCTTTTGGAGCTTTACTATAATCAACTGTAGTAACATCTTTTTTTACTAAAAAAAAATAGATGTTTGAATAGGTTCTTCTTTTAATAGTTCTAATAATATATTTAAATTGAGTGTTTTTAATCATACTCACAAACACCTTTATCTTATTTATACATTTGTTAAAATTTGAAATTTTATTGTACACAACGAACTCTTTAATATGGAAATTTTAACCTTGGGTATTTTGCTTTTATTTTTTCAGGAATATCAACATAAATAGTTTTTCTAGTAAAAAATCGCCATTTGGTTACTTGCAATTTATAGGGGTGGCAACCACTTCTGTTAAGACCTTTAAGAGGTGCCTTATTATTAATATCAACACAGCCAACAGCCCATCTATAACCTAAATCTTTTGCCATTTTTAAAAACAAATAATTTGCAGCAACATATATATAGCGGCCACGAAACTCTTTACGAGTATGAACCATTTCTACCATGAACTCATCTTTTTTAAGTTTAGGGAAATTATACCCAAAAAAAGCTTGAGTTTTATCATTTTGAGATGGTTCAAAAAACCAAGCTCTATAGCAAGGAATGTCATCTTTTGTAACAGCAACATAACATGTGGGAATATTAGCTTCTAGCAACTTATTTCCTAACTCATCATCTTCAAAATATTTTAAGTCTGAATCTCTAAAAGGACGAAGACTTATATCTATTCTCGCTTTAGGAACATTATCTAAATCTGTTGTACTTAAATCTTGTTTGAGTAAAAAGAAATAGATATTTGAGTATGCTCGCCTTTTAATTATTTTTAATATATCTGTTAATTTACCATTGCTCAGTAACTTAAAAAACATTTTTATTTTGTTCATAATTATTAATTTTAATTATATTGGTTGGAGCTAATATTCACTATTCTTATACTAAAAAAAAAAAAAATGGCTGATTTGTTAAATTTTTCCGACATGATTAAGGATAGTTAATTTTTGTATGTTTCGCTCGCCTAGAAGCATATATTCTTTATCTTTTATTATTTCATAAACTTTTAATTTTTTTTGGTGCTCTTTATTATTAAAAAGATAATCATTAATAGGTCTTTTTAAATATTGAAGTTCACTGTCTGATAAAGGTGAATTATTAAGAGGGGTAAAATTTGTGATACTTTCAAAAGAATAAGAAGATTGAGGTTTAGAATTATTTTTTTTCAATAATTTTTTCACTTTTTTAAGTATATCATCAACATTTTTATCTTTTAAAAAGTTTTTTAATTCTAATTTTTTTACTTCTATTTTAGCTGAAATTTTATTTCCAATTTTACTTTCATTATATATAATATGATGATTATAACTATAAATATTATTACTCCATCTGCGTTTGTATTCTAAATAACCATATGCCATATCCATTACAGTATAGTTGTTGTTGATGCACCATTCTAGAAGTTTATACAGTGAAATATTACCGAGAGCAAATTTGAAATAATCTAAATCAAAAGATGGTACTGAAACAAAAAGTATTTTATTGTAGTGATGATTTATACAAATATGCACAGGTTGTTGTTTGTTATAAATAACAAATAATGATGCTTTTTTTGTATTAATTAAGTCATAAGTTGTTTTTAAATAGTTATCCCAATTTAATAATACCTTATTTGTGTCATTTCTTTGGTTAAACCGTTTGGAGAGCATAGTATGTAATTTTTCCATTAAAAAATTATAATCTTCTTTAGATATTTCTCCAAAAAACATTTTATAGTTAACCTCAAAACAATTTTCAAATCTGTTTACAAACCTTAAAATATTAGATCTGAAGCTTTTTTTATAAGTAGATTTTAAAAAAGAATCAATATCATTAGTGTTTTCATTAATTAATATTGAATAACCTGTTATTTTTTTTTGGGGTATAATTATTGTTTTTAAGCCATTTTCAACATGAAACTTAGGTGTTAAGTACGAAGGAAATAAAGCAACATTACAAGGTATATCAAAATTATTTCTTTTCCTTTCTTTTAATGTGTATAATTTAAAACAATCATGTTTTAAGTATAGTTCATTATAATATGGAAGCACAAGGTGTTTTTGAGTAATAGTGTTATAAAAGTCTTGTTGTTTCATAGAAACTTAATTATAGGTGGTTTTCTTTTTTAGGAAACTAAGCTGTATTTTTCTTTTTTAAATTTTAGAAAAATATGTTCAATATTTAAAGTATGTTAATAACATAAATTTTATGTTTTATAAGAAACATTAATTCCTTTAGTTGGGGTTTTTATTATATAGTTGGGGGTATTTACAATATTATAAATTTTAATATTGTTTAAATGTTCTTTTTCTGAATAAATAAAATCACAGATGATTTTGGATAAATATTTTTCTTTGTGGGTGTCAAAAAAATTAATTTCCTGAATTTCATTTTCTTGAATTTTGAAATTATTTTCAATGGTTTCAATCTTGTAAGGAGGTTTAGTTTTATATGATTGGTTGTGTTTTTTGTTTCCTTTTTTAAGATTTTTAACTGATTTAAGGAAGTTTATGAGTTTTACTTTAAATATTGGTATTAGAGCCTTAGTTTGAGCAACAATGTTTTTTTTAACATATACTATGTGTGTTTCTAAGCTATATTGGTGGTTACACCAACGCACTTTATATTCTAAATCACCGTTGCCCATATCTAAATATTCATATTTGTTTTCTATACACCATTCAAGTTGCTTATAGACAGCTGTGTTTCCTAATCCAAATTGTGCATAATCTATGTTATATGCGGGTATGTATGCAAAAAAGGTTTTATCGTAATGAAAATTAATTGATATTTGAATAGGGATATTTTCATTATAAATTACAAAAAAAGACGCTTTATTTTGGTTTATTAAAGGGTAAAGTATTTCTAAGTATTTATTCCAGTTTTTTAATATAAAGTTAGAATCATTTCTTTGCTCAAATCTTTTAATTAACATGGCATGAGCTACATCCATTAGCCTATCATACTCATCTTTATTAATATTTCCGAAGAAAACTTTATAGGTTATATTAAAACAAGCTTCTAAGCGTTTCTTTTTTTTAAGTATTGGAGACCTTGAGTTTTTTGACAAATTTTGAACTAAATATTCTTGTGTGGTTTTAATTTCTGGTGATAAAATAATTCCAAAACACTCTTGGTTTTTTTGTTCAATACATTTGGCTTTAAATTTATCAGAATTAAATTTGGGTGTTAAAAAGCCTGGAAATGCAATATAAGTTTCAACTGGGTATACTGTTTTTTCAGATGTGTTAGCACTTGATTTGTAAAATGGTTTATTATTAAACTTAAAGCTTAATTTTTTATAAGCTTTAGGAATTTGGTGTTTTTCAACTAGCTCATTAAAAAAGTGTAATGTTTTTTTATGACTCATAATGTGTTAATACAATTTTAATGGTTTCTTTTGGCATGCTAATAAAATAAGTGCTAGGAGTATCTTTTTGAATATAGACCTTAGTATCATTAATATGTGTTTGCTTCAAGTACAGTTGGTTGTAGATGTACTCTCTAATATTTTGATTTTCTGAATTATTAATATTAATTAAAGTAAAATTATTTGGTTCTATGGGGGCTTTTAAAGTTATAATTTCTGGTTTAAAATATTTTACACTTTTATTGTTAGAGAGTTGTTCTTTATTTCTTAATTTATTTATGACACTTTTAGCCCATTTATCAATTTTTAATTTCTTGATTTTGTTCTTTAATTTAATTTTTAGTGTTTCAAAAGCAGCAATAGTTAAGGCTATAAGAGATACTTTTTTATAGTATATATGATATTCAAAATCATAGAAAGTATTGCACCACCGTTTTTTATATTCTACAACACCATTTCCTAAGTCTAAAAATTTATATTCATTTTCAATGCACCATTTGACTAACAGATAATTATCTAAATGCCCAAGGCCAAACTTACTATAGTCTAAGTCATAACCGTTTATATCGCTAAAGAGAATAGTGTTTTCATAATGTCTGTTTACAGAAATACTAATAGGTTTGTCTCTATCATAAACTACAAACAATGACGCTTTTTTATTATTTATTAATTCAAATAAGTCTTTTGTATTAATATCCCACTTGCTTAAAAAATTATTGAGCATATTTTTTTGATCAAAACGTTTTTCAAGCATAAGTTTTAGATTACTCAATAAAAATGAAAGTTTCTCTTCGGTAATAGCGCCAAAATAATAACTATACGATATTTCAAAACACTTTTCAAGTCGGTTTATAGTTCTATTTAAATTTTTTCTTATTTGTGATTTTAATTCTTGCTTTAAGAAATCATCAATAGAGTTACTTTTTGTAATATCAACTCCAGCTCCAGAAAAGTTTTTATGATTAATTTTTTTTAATACATATTTGCTTTCATTAACTAAATTAGCCTTTAAAAATGTTGGGAACAGAGTAACACTTAATACGGGTTTTAAGCTGTTTTCTTGAGACATGTTTTTAAAAGTGTGATTCTTATAACTTACACTTTTATATATAGGGGGAATTTTACCAATTCTAGTAAATTCCCAAATAAATTGTTCTCTTTGTAAATACGGCATTTTACTTCATTTAAGTGGTTACAATTTTTGCTACACTTTTTTTTCCTTTAAGTACATAGACGTCAGCTTCTTCTTTTATTTTATAAACAAGAACATCGTTAATGTATTCTTGTTTAGAGTATAAAAAATCATTAAGTGGTTTTTTTAAATACTGATACTTTTCAGAATCTAAATCAATTTTCAATAGATTGTTTTCATTATAAGTTTTATCACAAGAAGTTATATTAAAAGTTATTATAGGTTGTACAGGTGTTTTTTTTAGTTTACTTAAAACTTTCCTGATTTTGATATTAACTTTTTTGTCTATTAAAAAGTTAATTAACCTATACTTATAACTAAGAAAGAAAGCGTGTAGATTAGCCTTAATATTATTTTGTTTACTTATAATATGATGCTCAAAATTATAAGTGGTGTCACACCAATTAACTTTGTTTTCAAAGCCACCATACCCCATATCGAATAGTTTAAATTTATGATTAATGCACCATTCTAAATTTTTATATATGACCACATTGCCAAGCGTGAATTTTGAATAATCTAGATTGAAAGTTGGTATGGCAAAATAAAATATTTTATCAAAAATAAAACTTAAAGAAAAAGCAATTGGTTTATTGTTATTGTAGATAACAAACAAACATGCTTTTTTTTGTAGAATTAAATTATAGGCATTTTTTTTATAAAAGTCCCAGTTTTCTAGTGTTAGGTTTCGTGCATTTACGTTATTAAAACGTTTAGATAACATTTTGTGAAACAATTGCATTAAATTATTATAATTTTCTTGCTCCATTGCTCCATAATACATTTTGTAATCAATATTTAAGCAAAGTTCTGTTCTTTTTAAAGACCGTTTAATATTATTTCTAAAACTACTTTTAAAAGCTGTTTTTACATAGTCATCAATTGTTTTGTAGTTAGATAAGTTGGCAGCGTAACCATGTTTTAAGAATATGTTTTTTATTTTTAGATTGTCCTTAGGAGCACATGTAATATAATCTGGTACGTAAGTATAAGAATATGTAGGTTTTACATTGATAGAAGTAGCCTGAGATGTGTAGATTTTTTGATCTTTAAATACAATAGATTTATATGCAACAGGAATGTTGTTTTTTTCAAAAAAACTAGAATAAAAGTCTTGTTTTTTAATCATATTATTTTGCAGGTTTGTTTATTTAATAAACTATTGTTTGTTTTTTAGGGCTTTCTATTAAAAAATAATTTTGGTCTAATTCTTCAATCTTATAAACATTGAGGTTGTTAATATGTTCACTGTTTAAGAATAAAAAGTCAAAAACAAATTTTCTTAAAAAAGAATATTCTAAATCTAAGAAATCAATTTTAACCAACATATCATTTGTAAATTCAATATTTTTAGAGTCTATTTCTTGGATAGTTGGTTTTTGTATGTCTTTATTTTTGCATTTTAGTATAAAGTTGAGATTGTGTAATTTTTTATTAAAATCTTTATCTCTTAAAAACTGTTTAGTTTTAAAATATCTAGATAGAGTAGAGGCTAATAAAATTGAAGAGATAGATTTGCTGTCATATAGAATATGATATTCAAAATTATATTTTAAATCACTCCAGCTTTCTTTATAATCAAAATACCCTTTTGAGAAGTCAAAATAATTATAATCACTATTAAAACTCCATTCAAGCATTTTCATTACTGAAATTTTGCCTATATGAAATTTAGTGTAATCAATATCAAATACTGTTATGGCATCGAAAATAATTGATTCTGAGAAATATAAAAGTCTAACACAAATAGGGGTATTACCATTATAAACAACGTGTAAGCCTGCTTTTTTTTCTAAAATTAAAGGATAAGCTACCTCTTTGTAGAAGTTCCATTCCCCTGGGTTTAAGTTGTTATTGGTAGTTTTTTTATCATTAAAACGTTTTGTTAATAGGCTGTGAAAATGATTAAATACTCTATTGTATTCAGCTTTATCTGTAGGACCTATTAGCATTTTATAAGAGATATCAAAACAAAGTTCTAGTCTTCTTAAATAGCGTCTAAGTTTTTGGTTGCTGCTTTTACTAAAAGTTGTTTTTAAAAATTCATCAAGGTTAGTGTAGTTATCTAAATTTATAGAATACCCCGGGTATTGTTTTATTCTTTTTAGTTTTAAGGAAGTTGTGTTGTTTTTTAGAAATGGCAAATTAAAATACTCAGGCACATCATAGATTAAAAAAGTCTTTCTTTTATAATCTATATTATTTTCTAAGGTATAAGACATCCCTTTAGTTAAATTTCTGCCTACATTAATATAAAGCGGTAACTTAAAAGGTTTAAAAAAAGAGAGTTTTTTTATAAAACTAAATGTATAGGGAGGTTTGCTAAAATTAAAATGTTTTAGCCAAATATTAGTAAAGGTTTTTGATAGAAAGGGGTTTTGGTTTATCACAAGTTTACATTTATATCATCAGTGAATCTGTATAAAGGAAAAAATGAAGCATCTTTATTAATTCCTTTTTTTTCAACAAGCTCATTGTAAGCAGTTTCATTAACAATTAACTTCCATAAGTTAAAATTTTTATAGTCTTTAGAAAATGATGATTTAAAGTTGAAAAGTGAATCATTTTCGCTACCACCTAAACCACCTCCTAAATTATAAAATTGACACCCTTTTTTATTAGCTATTAAGCGCATTTCATCTATTAATAACTTAGTTGGGGTTAAGTGTAAAAACCCATTTTTTGTTCCAGAAAGATGGTATTGTACAATATTGTTAGTTGTAACAAACATGCTTCCTGCCACAACTGTACCAGTTTCATTCTCAATAGCTAGTAAAACATCAGTATCAAAACTTTGACTTTTCATCATGTTTTCAAAATAGCATTTTTCAAAATAATAGGTGCTTTTAGCCTTAACACGATCCATGTTTTCATGGTAAATATTAATGTAAGTTTCTAAATCTTCTTTACTAACAGCTTTTTTAACTGAGCATAATCTTCTTGCTTTATTTACGTGTGTCTTTAACCTACTTCTGTAGTTACTACGTTGCACATCATTATCTAGATTTAAATCAATATTAACAACTTTTCCTTGTGATACAACTTCACCTAAACCTTTTAAAACAATAGGTTGGCATGGCATAAAAGGATTGAGCCTAGAGAAAACAGATATAATATTGTTGTCTTTAAAATAATTTAAAAGATTCTTGGCGTAGTCTGAATTGTCAAAGTTTAAGTTAATGTTTTTTGAAATAGGACCTGCATAGCCATATACAGAAGTAGCATCTTTATAGTTTGAATTAGTAATGTCTCTTATTAGTAAAGGGAGCGCAATTAAATTATCATTACCTGTTCTGTAAAGAATAAGAATGGGGCTTTCATTAGAATTTTTAGAAAGTTCATGATATTCATAAGTGTGATAAAAATCATACCTACCAATTTCAGATAATATTTTTTGCCATTTATCTTTCTCTGTAATTATTTCTAATACACCTTTCTGTTTGGCTTTTAAACTTTCAGAATGGTATAAATATTTTTCTCCTTTTTTTATCTTTTCTACAACCTTACCAGGAATTCCTATAACTTTAGAATTATTAGGTACATCTCTTATTACAAGTGAACTAGCACCAATTATACAATGTTTACCTATAGTGATATCTTGAATAACACTAGCACTTAAACAAATTGCAGAACAAGTACCTATTTTAACATTACCACCAATGGTACTATTTGGTGCTAAACTAGCATATTTTTTTAGTTGGCTATCATGACCCAATGAGGCTTTAGTGTTAATAATACAAAAATCTCCAATAACAGCATTACTGTTAACAATGCAACCAGCAACCACAACAACACCTTTTCCTATTTTTACATTTTTACCTATTACAGCGGTTGGATGTATGGCATTAATAAATTTAAAACGAGGGGCTATTTTTGATATTTTTTCATGAATTTTTTTTCGGGTCCAGTTATCACCAATAGCTATGATACCGTGCCTGAAATTGCGTGTTTTTTTTAGATTAGGAATATCGTTTTCTCGACCTAATATTTTATAATTATAAATGTAACTACCAACAGGTTTAAACGAATCTATTAAACCAACTATGTTATATTTGTTGTTTCTTTCTAATATATCTATTATAACTCTAGCATGACCAGAGGCTCCAATTATAACAATATTTGTTTTTTTATTCATTAAGCTCATTAATACGCTAGCTTTAAATTAATTATTTCCTGTAAACACAGGCATATTTAAGTTTTCGGAACTATTGACACCTTCTTTTTTCACAACTCGTTTAATGGTAAGAAAGATGATTTTTAAATCTAAAAGTATAGATATGTTGTTTACATACCACACATCTAGAGCAAATTTTTTTTGCCATGATATAGTATTTCTTCCATTAACTTGTGCCCAACCTGTTATTCCTGGTTTTACCTTATGTCTTAATTTTTGTTCTTCGTTATATAGTGGAAGATATTCTACTAAAAGAGGTCTTGGGCCAACTAAACTCATATCTCCTTTAATTACATTAATAAGTTGTGGTATTTCATCTAAGGAATATTTTCTTATAAAAGCTCCTACTTTTGTAATTCTTTGCTCGTAACTTAAAAGGTTGCCGTGTTCATCTACTTTATCGTTCATTGATTTAAACTTGATAATGGAAAAAATCTTTTCATTTTTACCAGGGCGTTGTTGTAAGAAAAAGGGTTTACCGTTATTACTAAAGAATAAAAAAATAGTTACAACAATAAAAACAGGAGACAATATTATAAAACCAATTAAAGCGGCAAAAAAGTCAATAAGTCTTTTTATGAAGATTGAGTACATTGATTTGGTTAAGTTTGGTTTGTAAGTTTGGCATAAAAGTAACCTATATATTTAATTGATATACTTTTTATAGACTAAAAGCTTTTATTTTTGATAAAATGAAAAATATAAGAATTGTCATTCAAATATGAGAATTGTTTTACATATTATGATGTTTATATATTTGTTTCATTAACCATTACACGTCTTTTACCAGACGCTAATAGCGGAATTTCATCTACATACTCTAATTTAATAATGGCATCTTCACCTAAATAGGTTTTAAAGTCATTAATAAATTTTCTTTCATTTTTAAATTCACCGTCTATATTTATTTTAAAAACATAAATTTTGTTATTTTTTTGAATTAATTGACATTGGTTTAATTCATGATAATTATTAAGAAGTAGCATGATATTATTAGCAATAATTTCTCCTTTTGTGTTTGTTATAGCGTCAATTTTTCTACCTTCAATACTTGTTAAAACAGGTTTGTTATCAACTATTTTCATAACTCCAATATCCCCTGTATCATATCTAATCATTGGAATACTGAAATTATATAGGTCGGTTATAACTATTCTTCCTTTTTGTCCTAATTCAACAGGTTTATCAGAATTAATATCTAGAATTTCTACATAGTAACTAGCTGTATTTAATACAAAATACGAAGTGCCTAGTAATTGTTGCGCTATAATACCATTTTCAACATTTGAATATCTAGAAACAGCATTAACATTAAAGTACTTTTTTAGTGTTTGTTTAGTGTAAGGTGATAAACTTTCTGAAATAGCAATGACTGATTTTAAGTTACAGTTTATAGGTTCCTTTTCATTTTTTTCTAAATACTTACACATTGTTTCAAAAGAAGATGCGTACCCAATCCAACTTTTTGGTGATTTATTACTTTGGATTTTTTTTAAGAAGCTACTAAAAAAGTTATCAGTTAGTTCAAAAACATCAATGGGTATTATATTCATAGCCCATCTTTCTATTACTCCTTTTTTTTCAAAGGCATTCCACATTCTAAAATAATAGAGTTTGTTGCCTAAATTATACCCCGCAAGTTCTGAGAAGTATAGGTTGTCTGCAGTATTTCTAAGTATTTTTATTAAGTTTTGGTGAACTTTAAAAGGTATTCCAGTAGAGCCACTTGTAGCTACTATTCTATTTTTTGCGTTTTTAAACTTTGTAGATTGAAAACTACTATAATTAGTTTTTATAATGTTTTTGTTAATTACAGGAAAAGCTTTAATACCTTTTTTATAATCAAATTTATTATAGAAAATGGTACTAGTACAAGCATGCTTTAAGAGCGCTTTTAATTGAGGAGCATTATTTGTTCCCTTTTCAACTAAGCTTTTTATCTCTTTATAGTGGTTGTTTTTATTTTTTTTTACTAAGTCAAGTATTTTGTATAATAATTGCTTGGGGCTTATATTAGGAAACATGATTTAGTTAATTTTTAATTTCATCTAAAATATTTTTAATTAGCGGTTGTTTGCAAAGACCTCCATAAGCAATATCAGCCATATTAAGAGAAGGATTCGAGTTTCCTTCTATAATTATAGGGCCTTTTTCGGTTATTGCAATATCCCAACCAATAATGCGTGTGGGGAGCATTTTGGCAGCCAAAAGCGTTAGTTCTATAGATTCTGTAATGTATGGTATTTTAAACCCATCTAGTTTCACTTTAGAATCTGGATGATGTGTAAATGTATTGCCATTTCTTGACATGCTTTGGCGACCAATACCTTTAAGAGCTTTATTTTCAATATCTAGTGCTATATAAAACCCGCCAGAACTTTCATTGTCTGTTACCAAGTTACCAGATCCAAATCTCATAAGTGCAGAAATAATATGACTTTTACCATCTGTATCTAAATACGTATTAATTCTAAGTGTATTAATTGCATTAGGGTGAATTTTATTTATGATAGGATGTTGCACTATTTTTTCTTGATGTAAATAGTTATGTTTTAGTAAGGTATCAAAACAATCTTCAATTTGTAGTTTAAATTGCTCTTTACTTAATAATATACATCCTTTACCACCAATACCGTTTATAGGTTTTAAAAACAAAGCGGGTTCTTTATAGCAGGTAAATACTTTTGTAAAAAAATCAATTAATTCATTTTTAGAATTAATTGAATAGTGTTTAGAGTTTAGGTAAAAGTTTCTACCAATATTGTAACTCATAATTTGCGGGGTAGGTAAGTTATGTTTATTGGCAAACATAGAAAAACTCAGTTTACTTTCTAAAATAGATGCAATATCTGGCACCAAAATTTTTTTAGAATCAATGATGCTATAAAATTCTTTTAAGCTTAAATAAGATGTAATATTGGTTACGCCCTTTCGGTATAGAAATTTTCTAAAATAATCAGTAGGGAACTCTTTTTTTGCCCACCCATAAACAAATAACTCATAAATTATTTTAAAAACGCTTTTTTTATCAGGATCTTTAAAAAAACCTTTAATTAACAAAACTCTTGTAAGCATTTTACAGTTTTTAACGTTTAAGACTTTTATATTCTTTTAAAAGCGTATCCCAAACAAATTGTTGGTCGTACATTTTTACTATTCTATCTCTAGATTTTTTACCCATAGCTGTAAGCTCATCTTTAGTTTTTAATAAAAACGCTTGCATAGCCTCATAAAGTTTCTCTGTATTTTTTGCAGGTACTATAATACCATTTTCATTGTGACTTACAATTTCGTTACACCCATTAATATCTGTTACAATAGATGCTAACTCCATAGCTCCTGCTTGAAGTACTACATTGGGGAAGCCTTCACGATAGCTAGGGAATACCAATGCATTAGAAATTGCGAAATATGGTCTAACATCATTTTGCCACCCAGCAAAAACTATTTGTTTATTGGTTTTTATTGATAATAGTGTTTCTGGTTTTAAAGGATCTAAATGCTCTTCTTCTTTACCTACTAATAGTAATTTTATGTTAGTAGTGTTTTGGCTTAATTTGTTAAAAGCAGCTATTAATTCATTAATACCTTTATCAGTTACTAGCCTACCAATAAAAACAAAAACAAAGTCATTTTTATCAATGTTCCATTCTTTTCTAAGCTCTATACAAAACTCATTATTGTAATGTTTAGGGTTAAAATGCTCTGTGTTTATTCCGTTAGAGCTTCCATTACCAATTACTTTTAGTTTATCTTCAGTAGTAAACTTATTATTTAATATTATGGTTTTTAATCCGTACGAGTTTGGGTAAATTTTGGTAGCACAAGCGTAAGTTATTTTTTCAACCTTGTTTAATATTTTTCTTTTAGTTCCTGTAGCTTCCATAAGGGGCAAACCAGCAATAGTGTGTAACCTATGCGGTACACCAGCTAATTTTGCAGCCATCATTCCTAGTGTACCTGCTTTGGGTGTATGTGTGTGTACAATAAAAGGTTTTTCTTTTTTAATAATTCTGTATAATTTAAAAACCCCTATAATATCCATTAAAGGTGAAATTTTTCTTGACATTTCTACAGCTATAGGTCTAAAGTTTTCTCTTTCACTTACTTCTTCTAAAAAACCTTCATCATTTGAAGATATGCCAATAACCTCATAATGCGCAGACATAAATTTAAGTTGTCCTCTAAGTAAACCGTTAATAGAACCAGGGATTGTGGTAATTCGTATAAGTTTTTTCATTTTTTTGATTTGGGGTCATTAGATAGACCAAAGCAAATATAGAAAAGTAATTTGTTTGATAAATAATTCATCTTTTTATGGTCATAAAATTAGGTTGATTGGAATTTTGGAGTGATTGTCCTTATATATATAATACGTTTTATATACCTGAAATAGTAAATAATAGGTTATAACAAAACTTTTGAGATGTATTAACACGTCTAAATTAAATAATAGCTCTTAATTATGCTTATGCTAATGAAAGGCATAGGTTAACCATAGGATATCCATAGGGTATCCATAGGGCAGCTATAGGGTTGACCCGTCCTTTGTGACCCGTCCTAAAATAGCTATACAGGTTAATAAATAAATCCTGATATAATTATACAACTCTTTTTCTTAATCCTAAAATGCCTGTACAGGCATTTTAGGATTATTATATGTCTGATAGTTTTTCCATCTTTTTTTAAGTTTTGTTGTTTCTAAATGAGCTTGGTTTGGCGTTAGATAATCACAGCTGGCATGCGGTCTTAATTTATTATAATTATCGATGCTTTTTGAGATATATTTTTGCGTTTTCTCAAAACCCAAAACACTAGAATGTATATTGAACTCTGTTTTTATAATGCCATTTACTCGTTCAGCAATAGCATTTTCATAAGGGTCACCATTCTCTGTCATGCTAATAGCCATTTTGTTTTTGAGTAACAATCCGACGTATTGATGAGAGCAATACTGGGAACCTCTATCGGAATGATGTATCATTGATTCTTGATAAGCTTTATTGTTTAAAGCCATTTTTAAGGCATCTATACAACCTTGTGCTGTTAAATCCATCCTAAAGCTGTAACCCATTATTTTTCTTGAATAAGCATC
>NZ_JAFMPU010000011.1:0-140134 GCF_049132085.1 Seonamhaeicola sp. NFXS20
TTGACAATTTTTAAAATCAGTCGTTTGTCATAGCGTTCTTGTTGGTTTGATCGTAATACATAATTTTCCTGTTTTGATGTTTCCATACACTTGTTTTAGTGTATAGCTATTCTAGGACAAGACAAGTAGTGAGAGGTGAATAGTGAGAAGTGAATGGTGAGAAGTGAATGGTGAGTGGTGAATGGTGTATAGTGCGTGGTGAGAGGAGGCTTGGTTCATTCAGTTTTAAAGGCTTGTTTATGAGGGTTTTGTGTTTGTTTTGTTGTAAGTATTTGATTTTCAGGTTTTTGAGAAAGTGTCCTTTTCAGAAGTAGCCTTTATAGTTATTTTTAGAGCCCCTTTTAATAGGACTGCCATAAGGTGTTTTTATGGGCTATAAGTTAAGTAATTTGGATTTGTAAAAGTTTTGTGTAAAACTGATTTAAAAAACTTAAAAAGAGATGATTATTAAATAACATATTAACATGATTTTTGATGATAACTTGTCAAAAACTAGCAATAAGTTCTTTAGAGCACATTAATATCATGTGTTATTTTTGTAAGTCGTTGAAACTAAGCTATGCGTTTATATTTATATAGAGAACATATAGAGCGTTTAAATGAGGTAAGTTCTAAGGTGGCCCTAAAAATTATGAATGATATTAGGGAGGCATATAACTTGCCTCATACCCGCTATATAAGTATAAAAGCCTATTGCAAATATTTTATGCAAGACCGCGAAGATGTTTGGGCGGCTTTAGAGCATACTAAGGCTAGTTAAATTATATTCTATTTTTTATGGTGTGGGTTTTTAATATTAATTTATATTTTAGCGTGATATGTTTGCCTTATGCAAGAGCCACAGTTTTCTATACTTATAGCTAATTACAATAATGGACATTTTTTTAAAGATTGTTATAAAAGCATCGTAGCTCAAACCTATAGTAAATGGGAAGCTGTTATTGTTGATGATGCTTCAACGGATGATTCTATTGAAATCATTAATGATTTGATAAAAGGCGATGATAGGTTTAAATTATATTTAAATAAAACCAATAAAGGTTGTGGTTATACTAAACATAAGTGTGCCACACTAGCACAAGGAGACATAATGGGTTTTTTAGATCCAGATGATGCCTTGGTTCCAGAAGCTATAGCGCTTATGGTTAACACACACCTTAAAAATAAAGATGTTGCTATTGTAACCTCAAAATATGAGTTTGTAGATTTAGAAATGAATTTTACTAAACCAAGTCTATATGGATGCAGCATACCCAAAGGAAAATCATATTTAACCTATGCTAATGGTGCTTTAACCCACTTTGCTACTTTTAAGAAAGCGGCATATACACAATCTGGAGGTATAAACCCTTTTATGAAACGGGCAGTTGACCAAGATTTGTATTACAAGCTAGAAGAACAGGGCAAGCATTTGTTTTTAGATAAGGTTTTGTATCGTTATAGAGTTCATGAACATAGTATTTCAAATAATGATAACCTTTATAAAGCCGAATATTGGCATTTTTATGCTATAGTTAATGCTTATAAGCGTAGAAAAAAGAAGTGTCTTGAAATTGATAACTTTTCTAAAAATTATATAAAGACATTAGCTTCTAATTATTACATAAAACGGTTTGAACGCCTTAAGTTTTCTAATAAAAAATGTTCTCAATACTATTTGTTATACAAAGCTTTTATAGCGTATCCATTACATAAGTTGCCGTTTAAAATGAAGAGTTTAATGGTTTTAATATTGGGTAGGATATGAAAACACCCTTAATATCTGTTGTACTTCCAGTTTATAATGTAGCGCCTTTTATAAAGGAAGCTTTAGATTCTGTTTTAAACCAAACAGTACAAGATTTTGAAGTATTAGTTATTGATGACTGTTCTACTGATGATACTTTAAAGGTTGTTAAAGATTTTAAAGATGACAGAATACGAATCATTGAAAAGCAACAGAATAAAGGCCTTATTGATAGTTTAAATATAGGTTTTAAAGAAGCCAAAGGGGCATATATTGCTAGAATGGATGGCGATGATATTAACGTTTTAAATAGATTTGAAAAACAACTCCATGTTTTGCAAAATAACCCCAATATTAAAGCTTGTGGGTGTTGGTTGCAATGTTTTGGTGCAAGCACAAAAATTATAAAGCACAGGGAGCATCATAAAGAAATTCAGGCGCATTTATTATTAAGTAATCCCATGAGCTTAGGGGCAACCATGTTGCATAGAGAGTCTTATAAAAATTATAGTTTTGATACAACTAAAATACATGCAGAAGATTATGACTTTTGGGCAAGAACAGCATGGGAGAGCCAAATGTATAATATTCAAGAAGTTTTGTATTATTATAGAACGCATACCAATCAGGTTTCTACTCAGTACAAAAATGTTCAAGTAAAACAAGATATAGCCATTAAATTAAGTTTATATCATAAAATAAACTATGATAAAACCGAATTTTCTGATACATTTTTAAAAAAGATGTTGTTTACAAATAATCAATTTTCATTGTTAGAATGTAAACAGTTTTTTAAGTGGTTAACACAAATATTAAGAATTAATAAAACGCAACAAGTTTTTGAGAATAAAGAACTCAAAGAAGTAGTACAAGTATTGAAAAGGAGGTTTGTTTTTGAAATATTTTTCACCAATAATAGAGTAGGCGTTGATTATAAATTGAGAAAAGACATTTTGTTTATTTTACCTTTTAATGAGAAATGCTTTGTGGTAAATAAGAAGCGTAAAGAGATTATTAGAGTATTAAAGAATAAAGTTTTTAAAGTTGAATAATGGGTGAGAAAAAAATAGGGATAGCTCTTTTAAGAATATTAGCTACTTTTTCTGTAATTGTAATTCATGTTTCAGCACCATTAGTTGTTGATTTTGGTAAAATACCGATGTTTGATTGGCATGTAGCTAATTTTTTTGATAGTATTAGTAGGTATTCAGTTCCAATATTTTTAATGATTAGTGGCGCTCTTTTGTTAAATAAAGATTATGATCTAATGGAGTTTTTGAAAAAGAGATTTGTAAAAATTATGCTTCCATTTTTAATGTGGTCCATAATTTATAGTCTTTTAAACCGCTACGTTTTTAAAAAAGGTTCTTTTGATATAATTAAAATTGTGAGAGATGTATTTTATGGTTCAGAATACCATTTATGGTTTATATTTACATTACTAGGAGTTTATTTAACCGTTCCAATTTTAAGAAAGTGGATAAAACAGGCAACTAAAAAAGAAATTTTATATGTATTGATTATTTGGTTAGTCACTTTGTTTCTTACTATACCTAGAATGAAAATTTATTTTCCTAAAATTGATTTAACATATTTTTCTGGGTTTATCGGTTATTTTATTCTAGGTTATTATTTGTCTTTATCTCATTTTAAAAGAATAGTCTCAGTCTCTCTTATTGTTTTTGGAGTTTTGGTTACAATCTTTGGAACTTATCACTTTACTGTTAAAAACGCAAAATTCTATTTTTATTTTTATGAGTATTTATGTTTAAATACGTTTATGGTTAGTTCTGGCGTTTTTATGCTTTTTAATAAATTAAATTGTGTTAATCCAAAGCATACTAATATGGTAACAAAAATTAGTCAAGCTTGTTTTGGAATTTATTTAATGCATCCTTTAGTGTTGAAATTATTTAAATCAATTGGTTTAGATATTTATATTATAAATCCAATTGCAAGTATATTATTAGTAGCTATAGCTTGTTTTGTATCATGTTTTATAATGGTTTCTTGCTTGAGAAATCTAAGATTTGGATATTTAGTTGCTTAATGTTAAACTTTTGAGCATATGAGTTTTTCTTTTGATAATAAAAATGTACTTCTAGTTCTTAACCATGGGGGGTTAGGAGGTTGCGAAAGACAAGCTTTAGGCCTTGCTAGGTATTTAACCCAAAAGAAAGATTGTCAAGTTACTATATTGCAGATTTATTCGGGCTTTCAAACCGAGGAATATAAAGCATATGCTAAGTGTTGCCATGTTAAAGAAATACTTTATTTTGGAGAGCCTTATTTGATTTTTAGAAAAGAATGGTCTTTCAAAAATATAAAACGTTTAAAATGGTCATTTCAGTATTTATGGAAACTGAGGCAAGGAGTGAAACCTTATAAACCAGACATTATTATACCATTTTTAAATGTGCCTTCAAAATTAGCTTACTATTTATATAAATCATTACCATCTGTAAAGGTTACTTTTTGGCACCAATTAGGAGCCGATACTAGAAAGGGAGATTGGTTTGAAACAATAGCAGCACATAAAACCCCTTTTGTAATTGGAAATGCTCCAAATTGTTTTGAAATGTTCCAAACCCAATATAAGGTTTCAAAAAACAAACTTAATTTGCTGCCTCAGTATGTTACATTAGAAAAAGTAGCAAAAGATTCAAATTCAATAAGAACTTCATTAGGTATACCAGTTAATTGTGTGGTAATTGGAATGATAGCGCAGTATAGAAGCGATAAGTATTTTGATTTGTTGTTAGATGCTTACCATCAATTGCATGTGGATATAGATATTCATTTAGTTTTTCTAGGTAATAAAAATAATAATGCTTCCTCTCTTCAAATTTTTAATGATTTAAATGAAAAAGTAAAAAAACTTAAATTAGAAGATAGAGTGTCTGTTTTAAGCAATATACCGGTAGAAGATGTGTTAAATATATTGGATATAGGTGTTTTACTGTCACAAATGGAGGGTATGCCTAACTCGGTTATGGAATATATGCTATATTCAGTACCGGTAATAGCAACTAACCATATTGGGTGTCAGCAATTATTAACAAATAGTGAGTTCTTAATTCCTAACGATATTGATTTGTTAAAAGAAAAATTGAAAAAGCTTATTGACTCAAAAGAAATAAGAATGAAAGAAGGAAATTTTAATAGAAATAGAATCTTAAAGTTCAATTTACCTAACTATGTTTGTGAATTAGAGAAAATAATCAATAAATATACATGATTGCTACCCCATTAATATCAATAATAATTCCCTGCTATAATCAAGCTGAGTTTTTAGATGAAACACTTCAATCTGTTTTAAACCAAACGTATGCCAATTGGGAATGTATTATTGTTAATGATGGTAGTACCGATAATTCTGAAATTATTGCAAAAAAATGGGTAGCTAAGGATAAGCGATTTAAGTATTACTATAAGCAAAACAGCGGGGTAAGCTCAACAAGAAACTTTGCTTTAGATAAGGTTAAAGGCACTTATGTACAGTTTTTAGATGCTGATGATGTTATAAATAATAAGAAGTTAGAGTTATCATTATTAGAAACATCAACTTTGAAAGATGATAAAATAGTTATTTCAAACTTTAGAATGTTTTCTATAAATCAAGAGCATACTACAAAACCTTATTGTAATTTAAATAGTGATTTATTTACTTATGATAATTTACTCTATAAATGGAATGAAACATTTTCAATCCCTATTCATTGTGGTTTTTTTAAGGCAAGTCTTTTTAAAGAGATTAGATTTCCTGAAAACTTAACAGCTCAGGAAGATTGGATTGTTTGGGTAAAGCTATTTAAATTGAATCCGAATGTTATTTTTTTAGACCAGCCACTAGCTTTATACAGACAGAATTTAAGAGGAAGAACAAAAACTAAAAGTTTGCATGATGATCAAATAAAGGCTTATGCTTATTTAAAAGGTTTGTTAAGTGAAGATGAATTTTATAAACTGTCAACAACATTAATATCTAGATATTATAAGTCTGAAGAAGAGATAAAAAAAAGGCTAAGAAAGGTTAAGGCTTCAAGACCATATCAAACAGGGTTAATGATTAAGAAAATACTCAAAAAAATAGGGTTGTTAAAAATATCTAGACGCATATTTCCAATTTTATTAAAGTTTAAAGCTAAAAACTAAAAAGAGTGTATGCTAGCTATAGTTATTCCTTATTATAAACAAACTTTTTTTAAAGCTACGTTACAATCTTTAGCAAATCAAACAGATAAACGATTTCATGTTTATATAGGAGACGATGCAAGTCCAGAAAACCCCAAAAAACTATTAGAATTTTATAAAGACACATTGGACTTTCACTATACTAGGTTTGAAACTAATTTAGGAGGGATTTCGCTTGTAAAACAGTGGGAACGTTGCTTAGAAATGGTACAAAATGAAGTGTGGGTCATGATTTTGGGTGATGATGATACTTTAGGCCCTAATGTGGTAGCGTCATTTTATGAGAATTTAGAATTTCTTGAAAAAGAAAAATCAACTGTAGTGCGTTTTGCAACGCAGGTTATAAATGAATATGGAGATGTTATATCTAAAGTATATAAACACCCAAAAACAGAATTAGCTTCCAATTTTTTACTCAGAAAGTTTAAAGGTGGTACAAGAAGCTCGTTAAGTGAGTATGTTTTTAAAAAAGATAAAATAACCACTGTTAAATTTAAAGATTTTCCTTTAGCATGGTCTAGTGATACACTAGCTGTTGTTGAGTTTTCAGGGGGTAACCCTATTTTTACAATAAATAGCGCATTGGTATTTTTTAGACTGAGTGGAAAGAATATAACAGGTCAGGGAGATTCTATAGAAAAAAATAAGGCTTGGTTTCAATTTTATAGTTACCTACTTTCTAAGTATGGTAAACAGTATTCTAATGAGTTATTAGAAAAGTTGTTTGATAGACTTGAAAAAGTTCAATTAAATAATAAAAAGACACCATTACGGTGGCTTAAATTATTTTGGTTGTACATTGTGTTTTTTAAATATTCAAGGTTTTTATCATTATTTAAAAAGATTAAACAAAGTATTTTATGAAATTTTTAATTATTGTTCAAGACCTACGCGTTAGCGGAACTAGTGCAGGTATTGGAAGAAGGTCTTTTTTAGGAAAATTACGTAGGGTTTATCCAGATGCTAAAATTGATGTGCATTATATAATTCATAGAGATACAGAAGACCAGTTAGATTTACTACCTATAAACTCAATAAAAAAACATATTGTAAATACAAAAGTACCCTGGCATATTATATTTTTAAACCGTTTTTATTGGAGGTTATTCCATATATCATTAAAAGAACGTTATGTGCATAAACAGTATGCCAAAGTTATAGAAAAACTAGATTACAAGGTGTATGACCATATTTTTATAACGAGTTCAGGGTTAGAACATGAAACTATTTTGGCAACTTATAACTTGCCAATTCTAAAAAAGGCTATTTTGGTATTTCATGACCCTTATCCATTATCATGGTATGTTGGTAGTGATAAAAAACCTTCAAAATTAGATTTGTTTCGTCTAAATAAAATGATTGAGGTTGTGCATCAAGCAAAAACATGTGCTACTACAGCTAATTATATGTCTCAAGACCTTCAGCATTTATATGCTTCAAAAAAGAAGTTTTATACTTTACCTCATCAGTTTGACGCTGATGTTTTTGACCTTTTAGATACAAGTCAAGTGATTAAAAAAAACAAAAAAGTTAGATTGTCTTATAATGGAGCGTTTATGTTTGGGCGTAACCCAGATAACATGCTGATGGCTTATAAGGCTTTGGTAAATGAGAACCCTATTTATAAAGAGCATACAGAGTTTGTATTACGTGTTAAAGGAGAAGGGATAGAAAATTTAAAACAGAAATTTAAGGAAATTAAAAATATCAAAATTTTAGAAACCTTAAATTTCTCTAATGCTTTTAACGAGCAAATTAATGAAAGTGATATTGTTATAATATTAGAAAATGGTCCAATATATTGCAATATTTTAGTGGGGAAAGCTCCATTTTTAGCAGCGTATAACAAACCTTTATTATGTATTTCACCAGAGAAAAGTGAATTGAGAAACATTATAGTAGATAAAAGGTGTATTGCAAATATGAATGATATAGCAGACATAAAAGAAAAACTAAATGTTTTAATTAACAATAGGTTAACTACTGATGAGATATTTAAACCCTTTGGAGATTACTTTAGTAATGAAAAATTTAAAGAGAGGTTAGAGAAGATATTAAAGGATAAGAATGATTAATAAATTTAAAAGATTTATAAGAAAACGCTATAATATAAGTTTCTCTAAGTCTGGTGATGATATTCAGCTTATGAAACTTATTAATAATAATACACCTGGTGTATATGTAGATATAGGTTGTTGGCACCCTATAAAAGCTTCAAATACCTATTTTTTTCATTTAAGAAAATGGAAAGGGATTTGTATAGACCCAAATCCTGAGTTGAAATTACTTTATCAAACTCATAGACCTTCAGATATTTTTGTAAATGCAGGAATAGGTAATTCTAAAACCATGTTAAAATACTATATGCTTGAAGAAAGCTCTATGAACACCTTTAGTTATGATTTTGTAAAAAAGCAAAAACAAGAAGATAAAATTATAAATACTATAAATGTTCCTGTTTATAATTTAAAAGATATTCTAGATAAGAATTTACAAGAAAATGACCGATTGGATTTTTTTGATATTGATGTGGAAGGATTGGATTTAGAGGTTTTAAAAACAAACGATTGGAATATATACAGGCCTAAAGTAATAGTTGTAGAAAGTGATATTCCTATAAAACAAGATGTGAAATCTGAGATTACTCAATATCTTGAGATGCAAAATTATAGACTAATAGGTAAATCTATTATAAACTCAGATTTGGGAAACTTGTTTTTTCTGTCATATTAAATATTAAAGATGCGTATAGGATTTAACCCCAATAAAGATAGAGCTATTGAATGTTCAAAATACATTCACCAAGTGGTTATTCCTGTTTATATTCCAAATGAAGCAGGGTATTTTAAAGATAGTTTTAAAATCTTTAAGTTATGTATAGAGTCTTTATTAAAAACTGTTCATAATAAAACATACATAACTATTGTAAATAACGGAAGTAGTCAAGTTGTTAAAGAATATTTAGATGATTTATTGAACAGTTTAAAAATTCATGAACTTATTCATACAGAAAATATAGGCAAACTCAATGCAATTTTAAAAGGCTTGGTAGGCAATGATATAGAATTAGTGACAATTTCAGATGCCGATGTTCTGTTTCTTCCAAATTGGCAGCAGGAAACCGTTAAGGTGTTTAGCAATATTCCTAAAGCAGGAGTTGTTGGTATTGTGCCTCAGTTTAAAATGTTTAAATCGCGTTGTGGTAATGTAATTTATGATACTCTTTTTAGTAAAAACTTAAAGTTTTTACCTGTTAAAAACCCAAAAGCATTACAAATGTTTTATGACAGCATTGGTTGGAAAAGAGATTATAATCAAGATTATTTAAAATATAATTTAGGGTTAAAATTTAGTCAGAATTTAAGTGTGTTAGTAGGTTCAGGACATTTTGTGGCAACTTATAAAAAAGATATGTTCTCTGAAATCACCACTTATTTAGGGTATAAATTGGGAGGAGTTAGTGAAACATATTTAGATAATGCTCCATTAAAAAAAGGATATTGGCGCTTAACAACGCAAGATAACTATGCATACCATATGGGGAATACTTTTGAAGATTGGATGAAAGTAATGCCTCAAAAAGAACAATTTGTAGAAGCAATAAGCTCTAATTTTAGAACATATAAAAACTCAAATACATTAGTTTGTTTTTTTAAGAATAGGGTGTTCGTTAAATTTTTATCTATAGGTTTTTTATATAGGTGGTTTTTAAAATGGAAAGGGTTGCCAAAAGACATGATAAAGCAATATTAAGAATATGCATAACCCAATTTTCTCCATATTAATAACCACCAAAAACAGGCTTACTGATTTAAAAATAACATTAAGTAGTATAGCTCATTTGCTAAAACAAGAGCATGTAGAATGTATTATATGTGATGATGGTTCTACTGATGGTACTTCAAATTTTATAGCAACACAGTATCCTTCTATTCAATTAATTAAAAACTCTAAAAGCAAGGGGCTTATTTACAGTAGAAATAAGTTGCTTAGTTTAACCCAAGCCCTATATGCTATTACTTTAGATGATGATGCTCATATTGTATCGCAAAATACATTAGAAAGTATTAAAGTGTTTTTTGAATCTCATAAAAGATGTGCCGTTATAGCCTTTAGGATTTTTTGGGGAACGTCTTTACCTAATAACTTAAACCACAAGTTAACCAATAGGCGTGTTAAAGGTTTTGTGGGATGTGGTCATGTTTGGCGTATGGAGGTCTGGAGAAGTATACCTAATTATCCTGAATGGTTTGTGTTTTATGGCGAAGAGGAATTTGCGAGCTACCAGCTATTTAAAGCAGGTTGGGAGGTACACTATGTCCCAGAAATTTTAGTACACCATCGCGTTGATATTAAAGGACGAAAAAGCCATAAAGATTATAAAATCCGTTTAAGGCGGTCTTTACGATCTGGTTGGTATTTGTACTTTTTATTTTATCCATTAAAAACCATTCCTAGAAGGTTTTTATATACCTTATGGATTCAAATAAAAACAAAAGTGTTAAAAGGCGATTTTAGAGCCTTATTAGCTATTTTTCAAGCTTTAGGTAATTTGGTTATTAATTTTCCGCGATTATTAAAACAGGCTAATAGATTATCAAATAAAGAATTTTTAGAATATTCTAAATTAGCTAATACCAAATTGTATTGGAACCCAAAAAAATAATTAAATACATCATATAATTAAATGCTCAACACGCTAAAGAACAACCTTTCATATAAACAAAAATTAAAAATAAAATATAAGATAAGATATTTAAAAGCATTTTTATATCCTTTTAATTTATCGAAAATAGCTAGGATTCATAAAACAGATAAATATGGGTATCATTTTTATACTCCACATTATCAAAACCATTTTAAAACATATAAGTTTAAAAGAAATACCATTTTAGAAATAGGTGTTGGAGGTTATGAAGACCCCTATATAGGAGGAAATTCTCTAAGAATGTGGAAATCATATTTTCCGTTTTCAAAAATATATGCCTTAGATATTTATGATAAGTCATTTCTACAAGAAAAGAGGATTAAAATATTTAAAGGCAGTCAAGTAGATTATGATTTTTTAGATGAAATTATAAAAGAAACAGGAGAACCAGACATTATTGTTGATGATGGTAGTCATGTTAATGAACATGTGATAAAAACATTTAAGCATCTTTTTCCTAAGTTAAAAAAAGGCGGAATTTATGTGGTTGAAGATACTCAAACTTCTTATTGGGAAGGTTATGGAGGTGATTCAACTAATTTTGATAATAAAAATACCATTTGTGGATTTTTTAAATCTCTAATAGACTGCTTAAATAATGAAGAGTTTATAATAGAAAATTATCAAAAAACATATTATGATAAACATATAATTTCCATGCATTTTTATCATAATATGATTTTTATTTATAAAGGTGATAATGATGAATTATCTAATAAAGTAAGAGGAAATAAATTCAAATAAGTATGTTGATTTTTTCTAATTTAGGTAAAAAAGGAAATTTAGGAAATCAGCTATTTCAAATAGCATCAACCATTGGTATAGCAAATAAAAATGGTCATGGGTTTGCTTTTCCAAAGTGGCAATACGCAACCTATTTTAATTTTAATTTTCCTCTATTTGATTCAAATAAAAATTATCAAGTTTTAAAAGAAGCAGGTTTTCATTATTCAGAAGTTACACTAGAAGTAGGGTGTTATGATTTGAATGGTTGGTTTCAGTCTGAAAATTACTTTGATAAACAAGCTGTAAAACAATGTTTTGAGTTTCAATCTAATTTAGTCAGTCAAGTTAAAGAGAAATATAAAGAAGCATTATCAAAAAAAACTATTTTAATTTCAGTTAGACGAGGCGATTTTGTAAATCATCCTTATTATTTTCAGCTAGATTATCGTTACTATTTATTAGGAATAATGAAAAATTTTCCAGATTGGAAAGAAAGAAATCTAATTTTTACTAGTGATGATATTGATTATTGTAAAAATCATTTTAAGTTTTTGTCAAACGCTATATTTGTAGAGAAATTAAACGCGATAGAACAGCTTATTTTAGGAACTTTATGCGATGATTTTGTAATAAGTAATTCAACTTTTTCTTGGTGGCAAGCTTGGTTAGGTGAGAAAAAAGAAACTAAAATTGTTAGGCCAATACAAAATTTTAGAGGTAAGTTTAAGAGCCAGAATGATGATAAAGACTATTTTCCTGACAGATGGATAGCTTTTACCGCAGAAGGTAGAAGGGTAGAACCAAAATATTGGAAGCTTATATTCAAAGGGGAATTTTTTAAAATAATTGATAATATTAAATATTATTACAGATTATTAATAAAAAGAACGAAAAAGTTTATAAAAAGAATAATAGGAAGAGCTTAAGAAGTTTGAAGCATAAGGTTTGTGAATAAGTGATTTTGAAGTGTTAGAATATGCTATTGTAGATGTAGAATATAAAAGCAAAAAAGCAACATCATTAAAAGATTGGATTAAGGCTAAAATAGAAGCTTATATAGAACATAGAAATCCTTTAGCAAAAGGAATGAGTTACGGTATAGTAGCTAAAAAGATATAACATGGCAAAAAAAGAATTAAAAACCATAGCCATCATACCTGCCCGGGGAAACTCTAAACGTTTACCAAATAAAAACATTAAGTTGTTAGGAGGCGTACCGTTGTTAGTACATAGTATTAACTATGCAAAGCAGCATGATTTTATTGAGGCTGTATATGTTTCTACTGATAGTGAAGTGATAAAAAAAATGGCATTAGCAAATGATGCTTTAGTAATAGACAGACCTCATGAGTTGTCTGGTGATTTAGAGCCCACTGTAACCGCCTTAAAACATGTTATAGAAACTGTAGCGTATAGTGTAGAAAATGTAGTTTTATTACAACCAACAAACCCATTACGTCCTAAATATTTATTAACAGAAGCCTTCCAAATATTTAATGAGAAAGCATGTGAAAGTTTATTTACGGTATCTAGAAATCATCAAAAATTGGGTACAATAAACAAAACCATATTTAAACCTTATAACTATAAGATAGGACAACGTAGTCAGGATTTAGAGCCTTTATATTTTGAAAATGGATTGTTATACATAACAAAATCAAAATATATTTTAGAAAATGAAATAGTAACAAAGAAAGCATATCCGTTAATTGTGAATCATCCTTTTGCTTCTGTTGATATTGATACACAGAATGATTTTGAATATGCTGAGTTTTTGTTGGGGACTTCGACAAGCTCAGTCTGACAAGACTTCGACAAGCTCAGTCCGACAAGCTCAGTCTGATAAGGTTTAAAAGTTTAGATAATAATAAGAAAACAAAATGAGTAACCCATTTATAGAAATAGCAGGTAGAAAAATAGGACAAGACTACCCCCCTTTAGTCATAGCAGAAATAGGAATAAATCATGAAGGTTCTTTGCAAATAGCTAAAGATATGGTTGATGCTGCATTTAGGGCGGGAGTAGAGGTTATAAAGCATCAAACACATATTGTAGACGATGAAATGAGTGGTGTTGCAAAACAAGTTATTCCAGGTAATGCCAATATTTCTATTTATGACATTATGAAACGCTGCGCTTTAAATGAAGCAGATGAATTAGAATTAAAAAATTATGTAGAACGCAAAGGCATGATTTTTATTTCTACCCCATTTTCGCGTGCAGCAGCAGAACGACTAAAAAGATTTGATATACCTGCTTATAAAATAGGTTCGGGTGAATGTAATAACTACCCATTGTTGGAGCATATTGCACAATATGGAAAGCCAGTGATTTTAAGTACAGGTATGAATACTATTGAAAGTGTAAAAAAAGCGGTTACTATTTTTGATAAAAATAAAGTACCTGTAGCATTGCTTCATACAACTAATTTATATCCCACACCAATTCATTTGGTACGTTTTGGTGCTATGATGGAATTGCATAAAGCCTTTCCAGATAAGGTTTTTGGGTTAAGTGATCATACACTCAATAATAATGCTTGTTTAGGAGCTGTGGCTTTGGGAGCTTCTATTTTAGAACGTCATTTTACCGATACAATGCAACGTAAAGGGCCTGATATAGTTTGTAGTATGGATGAAAGTGCATGTAAAAACCTTATTGTAGATAGTAAAGAAATAGCTTTAATGCGAGGTGGTACAAAAGCACCAACTAGAGAAGAACAGGTTACTATAGATTTTGCTTTTGCAACGGTTTGTAGTATTTCTAATATTAAAAAAGGCGCTATTTTTACAAAGCATAACATATGGGTAAAGCGACCTGGTACAGGAGGTATCTTAGCTGAACATTTTGAAAACGTTTTAGGAAAAAAAGCGTCTAGAAATATTGTAAATGATGAACAATTAACTTGGGAAGATATTGAATAAAAATAAAGCCTGTATTAGTTTGAAGAGAAGTGGTTTTAATGAATAGCGATAATTAGTGGGGTAATTAAAAGGATTTTGAAAAGGACTTCGACAGGCTCAGTCTGACGAGACTTCGGCAGGCTTAGTCTGGCAGGTTTAGTCTGACAAAGTGAAATAAAATAATTATAAGATAAAAGTTAGTTAGACAGATCTTGTCAAAGCTATTGAAAAGTATGCGTAAAAAAATAGTATTTTTAACAGGTACACGAGCCGATTTTGGTAAAATGAAACCACTTATTCAAATTACTGAAGGTCACTCTGATTTTGAAGCATATATTTTTGTTACGGGTATGCATCTTCTAGAAACTTATGGGTACACGCTTATTGAAGTTGAGCGTTGTGGTTTTAAGAATATTAAAACATATAGGAATGATACCAATGAGGCTAGTATGGATTTAACTTTAGCTAAAACTATAACAGGTTTTTCTGAATTTGTTAAAGCTATACACCCCGATTTAATTGTAATTCATGGTGATAGGGTTGAAGCATTGGCAGGAGCTATTGTTGGTAGTTTAAATAATATTTTAGTTGCCCATGTAGAAGGCGGGGAATTGTCTGGAACCATAGATGAGCTATTGCGTCATGCTACTAGTAAAATGAGTCATATTCATTTTGTTTCTAATGAAAAAGCAAAAGCCTTATTAGAACAAATGGGAGAATTACCTGAATCTATTTATATAATTGGATCTCCAGATGTAGATATCATGTTTTCAAATACATTACCAGATTTAGAAACCGTAAAATTATATTACAATATTTCGTTTCAAACATATGCTGTTGCCATGTTTCATCCAGTGACAACAGAGCATCAACAAATGGAACAATACGCTCATAATTTTGTTCAAGCGTTAATACAAAGTCATAAAAATTATGTAGTTATTTTTCCTAATAATGATATGGGAAGCCAAACCATTTTAGATGCTTATCAATTGCTTTTAAAGCACCCTAATTTTCGTGTATTTCCATCTATTAGGTTTGAGTATTTTTTAACTTTATTGAAACAAGCTGAATTTATTATAGGGAATAGTAGTGCTGGTGTTAGAGAAGCGCCTTATTATGGCATTCCTACTATTAACATTGGTTCGCGCCAAAACAATAGAGTTTTTTCAAATACCATAATAAATTCAGATTACCGTATTACTAACATTTTGGAAAGTATAAAACAGATTGAAAACAAAGTTTTTTCAATTGAATCTCCAAATTTTGGAGTAGGTAATAGTGCAAAAGATTTTTTAAATGTTTTAAAATTAGAATCACTTTGGAAAACAAATCATCAAAAACAATTTAGAGCACTTTAATGAAAAAACTAGCATTGGTTATTACAGACGGGGTTGGCTTTAGAAACTTCATTTTAAGTGATTTTTTAGATTATGCAAACCAAACTTTTGATGAGGTGGTTATTTTATCGTGTTTGCCAAAATCAATTTATAAAACACATACTAATTTAAGGATTATAGAGTTACATGTATTTGAGGAAACTTTTAAAACCTGGTTTTTTAGAAAAGCCAAAGAGATTGCCCACCTTAAATTGAATAAGGAAGGCAACTTTGGGATTTTAGATAATTTAAAAGCCAACCATTCAAAATTAAAAACAACACGAGGGTACGCCACCCGATTTATTTATAAGCTTACCACTTTATTTCATTCAGAAGTTACTATTCAGCAGTTTCAAAAGCTACAAGATTTTACATTTAGGCATCATAGCATAACCAAAGCCTATTCATCAATTTTAGAAAACGAGCAATTTAGCCTATTGTTTTTTACACACCAACGTCCGCCATATATAGCCCCTTTGGTATACGCCGCCAAAAAGAACTACATAAAAACAGCAGCGTTTATTTTTAGCTGGGACAATTTAGCATCAAAAGGTAGAATGGCTTCAAACTTTGATTATTACTTGGTTTGGAGTGATTTAATGAAGCGTGATTTGTTGAGATTTTATAAATCTGTTAAGGAAAATACTATTAAAGTAGTTGGAACGCCTCAATTTGTGCCTTATGTAATGGATGTTTATAAGATGCAAGCATCTGAATTTTTTAAGGATTTTGATTTGAATCCGAAATTAAAAACCATTTGTTTTAGTTGCGGTGATATTTCAACCAGTAAAAATGATGAACTATATATAAAAACTATTGCCAAAGCAATTGATGCAGGCCATATAGAACCTGTTAATTTTATAGTTAGAACTTCGCCTGCCGAAGACCCCATACGTTTTAAAGCCTTGGTAGAGACCTATCCGTTTATAAAATGGCATTTCCCGAAATGGAAACAGGTAAGAGCTAAGCACCAAGAAGCATGGTCTCAACGTATTCCAACAATAGATGATGTAAAACAATTAAGAGCTTTATTAGAATATTCAGATTTAAACATTAACATGCTTTCTACTATGAGTTTAGATTTTATGATGTTTGACAAGCCTGTTATTAATCCTGTATTTGGAAATAAAGATAATGGGTTATATGATGATCAGCGCTTTTTAGGATATGAGCATATTCAGCATTTAGTTAATAGTAAGGCTACTAAGGTTGTAAAAAATGAAGCAGCATTAATAAAAGCTATTTCAGAATGTTTATCGGGTACTGAAGGTTCTAAAACCCGAAAAGCATTTATTAATCAGCAAGTAGGGGTTCCTTTAAAAGTAACTAATAAACAATTGGTTAATAGTTTATTTTCATGGGTTTAAAAACAAAGAAAGTTGCCATAATATGTAATTATAAATTACTACCCAATAGAGTAGGAGGAATGGATTATTTTTTCTGGGCTTTTGATGAAAAGTGTAAAGCCAATAATGTTGAGATTGATTGGTTTTTTCCAAATACTTCAAATCATGGCAATTATTCAAGTATGAATATCATGTTTCCAGATACGGACATGGTTTTAGAAACCTTTGTATTGCAAGCTGTTAAAGTTAAGTATGATGTGGTATTTACTCACTTTGTAGAACTGTGTACTTCGTTTTATTGTCAGCTTAAAAAGAAAACAGAGGCAAAAATTATAGCAGTAGATCATAACCCAAGACCACTACAAGGATATCCATTAAAGAAGCGTATAAAGAAACGTTTAAAAGGTTGGTTGTATTCACGGTGTATAGACCAGTTTATAGGGGTTTCTAAATATACTACTAATGAAATATTACAAGATTTTGGGAGCCATTTAAAAACGAAAACTTCGGTTATTTATAATGGAATTATTATTAATGATATTAAGCCCAATTTAAACCGAAACGTTACATATCCAAAGTTTATAGTTGTCTCTCATTTAAGAGCATCAAAAGGGATACAAGATTTAATTGATGCGGTAAATAAATTGCCAGAATCTATAAAAGAAAAACTTAAAATAGATATTTACGGTGAAGGCCCGTACGAATCTGAATTAAGGAAGAAGGTTAGTTTGTTTAAATTAGAACCTGTTTTTAATTTTAAAGGAAGTGTTCACAATCTTAATGAACTTTACTGTCTTTATGATTACATGATTCAACCTACCCACATGGAATGTTTTAGCTTGTCTATTTTAGAGAGTCTTGCGGCCAATGTACCTGTTATTACAACACCAGTTGGTGGTAATTTAGAAGTGGTTAGGCATGGTGTGAATGGTTATATTTTTAAAGCTAAAGATGTTTTAGGCTTAAAAAATATTATTGAAGCTGTTTTTTTAGGTAAAGAACAGATAGAAGAAAATACTAGAACATTAATAGAAATCTCGTTTTCTATTGATATTATGGTTGCACATTATTATAAACTCATTTCATGAAAATAGCATTTTTAACCCCAGAATTTCCACATCCTAAAACCGGTAAATCTGGCGGTATAGGTACTAGTATTTTTAATTTGTCTAAGGCGCTTGTGGGGTTAGGGCATGAGGTAAGTGTTATTATTTATGGTCAAGATGTTGATGCTTATTTTCAAGACAACAACATCCATTTTTATAAGGTAAAGAATATAAAAGTTAAAGGTTTATCACTCTTACTCACTCAAAATAAGGTAGCACGTTTATTAAATTCGTTATATAAAAGTGGTAAGATTGATATTGTAGAAGCCCCAGACTGGACTGGGTTTACCGCTTTTGTAAATATAAAATGTCCGTTAATTATCAGGCAAAATGGTAGTGATACTTATTTTTGTCATTTAGATAAACGCCCCGTAAAATTCAAAAATAAATTTTTAGAAAAACGTGCTTTAAAAAAAGCCAATGGCATTATAAGTGTTAGTGCTTTTACAGGCCATTTAACCAATGAGTTATTTGGACTTAATAGAGCGTTTACGGTAATACCTAACAGTATAGATGCCCAGATATTTACACCAGAACACCCTAATAACAATACGTTGCGTATTCTTTATTTTGGAACTTTGATTAGAAAAAAAGGTCTTTTTGATCTTCCTAAAATTTTTAATTTAGTTAAAGAAAAGCATGAAGACGTTGAATTGGTATTAGTAGGAAAAGATAGTGGTGATGTAAAAACAGGGGGGGCTTCTACCTGGGAACTTATAAAACCCTTGTTTAGTAAAAAAGCTATAAAGCATGTACATTATATGGGTACGGTTAGTTATTCTAAAATTCAAGACCTAATTAAAGGGGCAACAGTATGTGTGTTTCCTACATTTGCAGAAGCCCTTCCCGTTTCATGGTTAGAAGCCATGGCTATGGAAAAAGCTATTGTAGCCTCTAATATTGGGTGGGCAACAGAAATGATAGAAGATGGTAAAGAGGGTTTTTTAGTACACCCCACCAATCATAAACATTATGCAGCGTGTATTTTAGAGTTGTTAGAAAATTTAGAAAAACGACATCAGTTTGGAGTTGCTGCAAGAGAAAAAGTAAAAGCAAAATTTAGTCACGATTTAGTTGCCAAACAATCGGTGGCATTTTATAAGTCCATAATCGATTGCGTTTAATATAATGTGTTTATTATGAAAATGGTTATTTATAATTATAATGTTTGGGGTAATAAAAATACGTTTTGGTACTTCGACACACTTCGACACACTTCGACAGGCTCAGTCTGACAAAGCTCAGTGTGACAAGGCTCAGTGTGACGTACTTTGACAGGGCTTCGATAGGGCTTCGATAGGACTTCGATAGGACTTCGATAGGACTTCGACAGGACTTCGACAAGCTCAGTCTGACAAGGCTCAGTCTGACAAGGCCCAGTGTGACAAGGCTCAGTGTGACGTACTTTGACAGGGCTTCGATAGGGCTTCGATAGGACTTCGATAGGACTTCGATAGGACTTCGACAGGACTTCGACAGGCTCAGTCTGACAAAGCTCAGTGTGACAAGGCTCAGTGTGACAAGGCTCAGTGTGACGAGGTTAGTGTGAGGGGGCACTTCGACACACTTCGACAGGCTCAGTGTGACAAAGCTCAGTGTGACGAGCTCAGTGTGACGAGGTTAGTGTGACGAGGTTAGTGTGACATGGGAAGCTTTGTATGTCAATAAGCATAACATATTAAAAATAATAACATTTGTACGTATTACAATTTTGATGAATTTAAAAGAACATATCACACCACAAGGCGAAGCAATTCTTTATACGGGGAAGCCTCATATAAAATTGTTAAATAAATTAGCTTTAGGCGAAGGCGATGTGTGGCATAGTGCCTTAGACCAAGGTTACAAAAATGCCTTTCAAGACATTATTTATCAAACTGTGGTGTATTTTTGGTATGCTAACGATTTTGACAATCTTGATACCTGTGTTAGTTGGCGTATTAATCCGCATGCTTTTGCTATACGAAAGCATGTTTGGGAAACATTTGGAGGTTTTGATTATGATTATGAGTCTACTCAAATGTCTGCTCTAGATTTTGGGTTTAATGTTTTAAGGTATCAAGGGGCAATTCCATTGTATGTAAAAGGTTTGTTTCAACCTTCTAATGAAACAGTTCGTTTATCCACAAAAGATATTTATACGTTTTATAAGAAAAACTTCAAAAAATCACATAGTATTTATATGCTTTTCAGGCGCGGTTTTTGGAAACCAAAAGACCTATATGGGTATTGGTTTGCTAACAAAAATTATGAGTTTAAACATAAGACTTTACAGTTGGCTCCTAGAGCACTTCAGCCTATAACGGGTGCGCCAAAGGTGAGTTATATAATTCCTACTATGTTACGTCAGGAGTTTACATTAAACCTTCTGAACGATTTGGAACATCAAACTTGCAAACCGCATGAGGTTATTGTTGTAGATGCTACCCCAATAGATAAGCGCAATACCGTATTGTATAACCCTAATAATTATTCATTTAAAGTGGTGTTTAAATGGCAAAGCACCAAGGGTAGTTGTAGAGCAAGAAATGAGGCTATAGCTTTATGTACAGGAGATTATATAGTTTTTGGCGATGATGATATTAGAGTGCCGCCAGAATTTATTGAAAACCATATTAAATTACTACAAACTTATAATGCGGAAGCTTGTAATGGACTAGATATTAGAGCCGATCATCAGCAGCAAGATTTAAACGATTTAGTTATTAAATTGAACGCTTTAGGCGCACAACGTTGGAAGGTAGGGGCAAGTCAAAATTTTAGTAATGCTAATTCTTGTGTATCTAAACGGGTTGTAGATATTTTGGTAGGGAATGATATAAATTATGATGGCGGTTATGGAGAAGATGCCGATTTTGGTTTAGAAATAACCAAGTTAGGGGTTACCGTTTTACACAATCCTTTTTCGGTAAACCTTCATTTAAAGCCACCTCAAGGTGGTTATAGGTTTTGGGGTAAGCAATCTAGTATTAAGGGGAAGCAACGAAAACAACAACCATGGGAATTGGATACTCCTGTGAAAAGGATTGTGCCCAAACCAAGCCCAACAATAATGTATCAACTGTTTAAGCACTATAGCAAAAGACAGCGTAAAGAGTATAAAATCAAGTATTTTGTATTTTATTTTACTAAAGCACCTAAAGTAGCATGGTTTTTAAGGTTTATTAAACTTCCTATACGATTGCTTCAATTCAATAAATCTGTTTTTTATGCAAAAAAATTAATGGCATTAGGCAAACGAACTCGATGATATGAAATTTTCACTAGTTATATGTACATATTTGAGACCACAAGCGCTTTTAGAATTACTACATTCTGTAAAGGCACAAACTCTATATCCTAGTGAGATTATTATTGTTGATGGTTCTACTAACGATGATACAAAACACATATTAGAACAACATGTTTTTGAAAATTTAACCTATCATAAAGTTGAAGCCTCTCAACGAGGTTTAACTAAACAGCGGAACTTTGGAATAAATAAAGTATCTAAATCATCTGAAGTTATTTGTTTTTTAGATGATGATATTATTTTAAAATCAAATTATTTTGAAGCATTAATAGATACATATATTAAAAAGCCAAATGCGCTTGCTGTAGGAGGTTATATTACTAACGAAGTAAGTTGGGAAAAGGCAGATGAAAAAAAAGATAAGTTGAAATTCTATTATGATGGTTGGATGCGTAATGAACCATTACGCTTTAAATTAAGACAAAAATTTGGTTTGTTGCCAGATGCTAAACCGGGTTATATGCCTACATTTTCTCATGGGCGTTCGGTGAGTTTTTTACCACCCTCAGGAAACATATATCAGGTAGAGCAAATTATGGGTGGTGTGTCGTCTTACAAAAAAGAGGTTTTTAAAACCATGCAGTTTTCAACCTATTTTGAAGGTTACGGATTGTATGAAGATGCCGATTTTTCATTGCGATTATCAAAAAAAGGCAATCTTTATGTAAATACTGCCGCACAATTAGAGCATCATCACAATAAATCAGGGAGACCTAATAAACTCAAGTATGGTAAAATGGTGATAAGAAACGGCTGGTATGTTTGGCGGGTTAAATACCCCAAGCCTTCTATTAAGGCGCAATTAAAATGGCATGCTACCGCTTTTTTATTAACCGTTATTAGATTTACCAACATATTAACAAGCAATAGCCATAGAAGACAAGAAGCCTTTACAGAAAGTTTAGGGCGATTTATAGGTTGGGTGTCTTTAATTTTTAGTAAACCAAAAGTGAAACCATGAGATTTTTAATAATAACACATGTTCTACATAAAAAAAATAATGAAGATTATTTTGGTTATGCGCCTTATGTAAGAGAAATGAATGTGTGGTTAAACCATGTTGATGCGGTTCATATTGTTGCTCCGTTAATAAGGGGTTCTATTTCTGAAATTGATTTAGCTTATAAACATGCGTCATTAAATTTTACAGAGGTTCCTCAAATTTCATTTATATCGGCTATAAGTGCATTACGTTCGGTTTTTAAACTTCCAACTATTTTATATGCTATTTATAAGGCCTGTAAAAAATCAGATCACATTCATTTACGTTGCCCCGGTAATATAGGTTTGTTGGGGTGTTTAGTGCAACTATTTTTTCCTAAGAAGATAAAAACTGCCAAATATGCTGGTAATTGGGACCCTAAAGCCCAACAACCACTGAGTTATAGATTTCAAAAATGGTTATTAAGCAATACGTTTTTAACAAAAAATATGCAGGTTTTGGTTTATGGGCAGTGGGAACATCAAACTAAAAACATCAAACCGTTTTTTACAGCATCCTTTTATAAAAATGAAATTGAAGATTTAAAACCCAAAGATTATACAAAAACACTACATATGGTGTTTGTAGGCAGTTTGGTTGAAGGAAAACATCCGCTTTTTGCCATACAACTTGTTGAGCAACTTATAAAACAAGGAAAACGTATTTGTTTAAACATGTATGGCGATGGTGTTTTAAAGCAGGAATTACTAGATTATATTCATTATAAAAATTTAAAAGCATCCGTTTTTTTACATGGTAATCAATCTAAAGAAGTTATAAAAACAGCATTAAAACAAGCACATTTTTCTATATTGCCATCAAAATCTGAAGGTTGGCCCAAAGCTATTGCCGAGGCTATGTTTTTTGGCGTTATACCTATTGCAACCAAAGTGTCTTGTGTGCCTTATATGTTAGATTTTGGAAATAGAGGTATTTTAATTGAACTCGAAGTAGATTTAGCTGCACAGCATATTTTAAATCACTTAAAAGATACTGTTAAATTGCAAGTCATGTCTAAATTGGCAACAACATGGTCTCAAAACTATACCTTAGATTATTTTGAGTCTGAAATTAAAAAATTAATAGTTCATTAATGCGAGTCATTCAGATAATAGATTCTTTAGAACCAGGTGGTGCAGAACGGGTTGCCGTTAATTTAGCCAATGCTTTAGCACATAAAATAGACAGGTCTTTTTTATGTACCACCAGAAAAGAGGGTTTGTTAAAAGAAAGCATAAATAGTGATGTTGGTTATTTGTTTTTAGATAAAAGTGGTACGTTTGATTTAAAAGCGGTATTTAAGCTAAGAACATTTTTAAAAAGGCATGATATTGATGTTGTTCATGCACATTCTAGCTCTTTTTTTATAGCCGTTTTAGTAAAAGTTTTTTTATTTAGAGTTAAAATTATATGGCATGATCATTATGGAAATAGCGAATTTTTAAGCAATAGAAAATCAAAAGTATTAGCATTTACATCTTATTTGTTCTCTCATATTTTATGTGTTAATGAAACTCTAAAAAACTGGGCTATTAATAACTTACATTGTAAAAATGTAATTTTTCTGCCAAATTTTTCAGTATCAGTTGAAATTAAATCGGAAACTATTTTAAAGGGTACTAAAGGAAAACGTATTGTTCATTTAGCAAATTTGAGACCTCAAAAAAATCATGAAATTTTAATCAAAGCTTTTAATGAGGTATTAAAAAAGTACCCTGATTGGACGCTTCATTGTGTAGGGAAAGACTTTAATGATGCTTATTCTAAATCTGTCAAAAGGTTAATCAGCAAATTGCAATTAGAAAATCAAGTGTACCTTTACGGAAGTTGCCCTGATGTATTTCATATTTTAAAACAATCAACTATAGGTGTTTTATCCTCAAAATCAGAAGGCTTACCTTTAGCGTTATTAGAGTACGGAGTGGTTGGTTTACCTAGTATAGCAACTAATGTTGGTGATTGTAATTTAGTTATTTCAAATAAAAATGAGGGGTTTTTAATTGAAAGTGAAGATGTTAATGCTTTAAAGAATGCTTTGTTAAGCCTAATTGTTGATGAAAAGTTAAGGCAAAATATGGGAGCGTGTTTAAAAGAAAAGGTAATGAATAATTTTTCTGAAGCAGTACAAATACATAAACTTATAGAAATTTATAAACTTCACATAAAATGAAGTTATCGGTCTATTATAAACTTATTATTTTTCATGTATTATTAGGCATTTTAATATTTGCTTTTAAGCCTTTAGCTACCCCATATTTTTTATTTACTACGGTTTTTTTTATCTATAAAATTATAAGAGTTTCTAAAAAAAGGAAAGCTTTTTATGTGTTGTTGGCTTGTTCTTATGTTGTTGGCATTGAGGTGTTTTTAAGAATGAATGGAGGAACTATTTTTTATGAGGCCAGTAAATATTTAGTGATTTTATTTATTTTGTTGGGTATGTTTAGTGTTAGCTTTAGTAGTAAAGCATTTGCATATGTATTTTATATATTGCTTTTAATACCAGGTATTTATGTGGCTATTGCAGAAATGGGTTTTGAAACTAATATACGTAAGGCTATAGCTTTTAATTTAAGTGGGCCTGTGTGTTTAGGGTTGGTTGCTATTTTTTGCTATCGCCGTAATATCACATTTAACCAAATTAAAATTATCCTTTTAGGGTTTTTATTACCGCTTATAAGTATGACGGTGTTTTTAGTGCTATACACGCCCGATATAAAATCAGTAGTAACAGGAACAGCCTCAAACTTTGCCGCTTCTGGTGGGTTTGGACCCAATCAAGTAGCTACGGTGTTAGGGTTAGGAATATTTGTTTTAGCGGCTCGTTTTTTTATGTCTAAAGATGGTTTATTGTTACGGTTGGTAGATTTGGGTCTTTTGGGTTTTATGGGTTTTAGAGCTATAGTAACATTTAGTAGAGGAGGCGTTATTACAGCTTTAATAATGATTGTTGGATTTATAGTTGTATACTATTTAAAAGTGAACAAAAAGAAAAGACTAAACATGCAAATGTCTGTTTTTTTCTTTTTAACAGCGCTTTTTTTAACTTGGTTAGTAAGTTCTATTCAAACCAGTGGTTTTATAGATAAACGTTATGCAAATCAAGATGCTGCAGGTAGGTCTAAGAGCGATGTTACCACCGGTAGAACCGATTTATTAGCTTTTGAGTTTAAAGAGTTTGTAAATCATCCTTTTTTAGGTATTGGCGTTGGTAAAGTAAAAGAAGTACGGTTTAATGAAACCGGAATAGAAGCCGCTTCACATAACGAAATGAGTAGAATTGTTGCAGAACATGGTTTGTTTGGTGTTTTTGCATTTCTTATTTTATTAATAACTCCGTTAGTTATTAGATTAAATAACAAGTCTAATATATTTTTCTATTCGTTTTATGCCTTTTGGTTACTTACAATTAATCATTCAGCAATGCGCATTGCAGCTCCGGCATTTGTATATGGCTTGTGTTTGCTTAATATAACTTATAAAAAACCATTAAAAGGTAAAAAAGTGTTGAAACCAAACCAAGAAAGCGCTTAATATTTGCATATGGTATTATAATAAATGAAAAATCTTCTTTACATAGGAAACAAGTTAGCAGAAACGAATAAAACAGTTACTACTATAGATACATTAAGCAAAAAATTGTGTGATGAAGGTTATAACGTAGTGTCTGTTTCTGATAAAAAAAATAAGATTTTTAGATTGTTTGATATGCTTTTGCATATTATTAAGTACAGAAAACAAGTAGATTATGTTTTGATTGATACCTACAGTACTTTAAATTTTTACTATGCTTATTTGTGTGCTGTACTTTGTAAGTTTTTAAATTTAAAGTATGTGCCTATTTTACATGGCGGTAACTTACCAGAACGTTTAAAAACTTCTCCTAAACTATGTAATACTATTTTTAAAAATGCAGCAATTAATATAGCCCCATCACTTTATATAAAATTGATATTTGAAGATTTTGGGTTTGTTAACATTATATATATTCCAAATTCTATTGATATTGGAAAATATCGTTTTAAAAATAGGGCATTTAAACAGGTGAAATTATTGTGGGTGCGTTCATTTTCAAAAATTTACAATCCTTTGTTAGCTGTAAAAGTTGTTAAGGCTTTAAAAGATGATCATATAGAAGCAACACTTTGTATGGTTGGGCCTGATAAAGATGGGAGTTTAGAAACGGCCAAAATGTTGGCTAAACAATTAGATATTGATGTTAAGTTTACAGGTAAATTATCTAAAGAAGCATGGATTACATTATCTAAACATTATAATATTTTTATAAATACCACTAATTTTGATAATATGCCTGTAAGTGTTATAGAAGCTATGGCTTTAGGGCTTCCGGTAATATCAACTCAAGTGGGGGGAATGCCTTTTTTAATAGAACATGGAGTTGACGGTATGTTAGTAAACCCCAATGATGAAGCCGCTTTTGTTAATGCTGTTAAAACGCTGATGTCTCAAGAAAATAAAGCCGAAAAAATAGCTGAATTAGCTAGAAAAAAAGTAGAAAATTTTGATTGGGAAGTGATTAAAAAACAATGGCTAAACGTTTTAAGTTAATTTATACGTTGTAATAAAATTACTTGTTATCTTTATAACCTCTCATTAGCCACTAAAATGTCTAAAAACAGTATTCATTTTAATATATCAGAACGTAAAGTATTACTTCGTGTTTTTGATATTATTTCCGTTCTATTGGTACTGTATTTTGTAGGGAATACCTTTGAGTTTGATTACTTTTCAATTACCAAAAAACATTGGCGTTGGGTTTTTGTTCTTATTCTTTATATCTCCATATTTGGTACTATTTTCGAGTTGTATGATTTACAAAAATCGAGTCAAATAGAAAAAATATCAACTAGCATTGTATTTACCGTATCAGTTACTGTTTTATTCTATTTTTTAACGCCATTTCTAACCCCAATATTACCAGGCAATCGTTTACAAATTGTTTATTTTTATTTTGCTATTCTATTTGCTTTGGTTTTATGGCGATTGGCTTATATTACTTTTATAGTTTCGCCAAGGTTTTATAGAAAGGTGATTATTGTAGGAGAGGTTTCTAGTGTTGAAACTATAATAGAAGCTTTTAAAGAAGCAGACCCCAATTATAAAATTGTAGGCTTTGTAAATTGTGCCGCTAGTAAAAAGGATAATATAAAGTTTACAGGCATAAAGGAGTATAGTCCTAAGCAACTTAATAAGGTAGTTAAAGAAGATCATATATCAGAGATAGTTGTTGCCAGTTATAATTCTAATACCATAACCTATGAAACGTATTATGCACTTATTTCGCTTTTAGAAGAAGGCATTCCTATTAGGGAATATACACAGGTGTATGAAGATTTAACCCAACGAATTCCTATTCAGTTTGTAGGAAGAGATTTTTATAAATATTTTCCTTTTAGCCGAAGTAATAAAAACAAAATGTATTTATTTTTTCATCGGATGTTTGATATTTTAATTTCTGCTTTGGGGCTTGTTTTTTGTACATTATTTACACCATTTGTATTGTTAGGTAACCTTATTGGTAATAGAGGGAGATTATTATACACCCAAGAACGTATTGGTAAAAACGGACGCCAGTTTAAAATTATTAAATTTAGAACCATGATTAAGAATGCGGAACAAAATGGTGTTACATGGGCAAAGAAAAAAGATTCTAGAATCACCTTATTTGGAAGATTTTTAAGAAATACCAGACTAGATGAGATGCCGCAGTTTTTAAATGTTTTAAAAGGCGATATGAGTTTGATTGGTCCCAGACCAGAGCGTCCTCATTTTGTAAAGGAATTATCAGAAATGCTTCCGTTTTATGAAACTAGGCATATAATTAAACCCGGACTAACAGGTTGGGCACAGGTAAAAACAAGATATGGTTCATCTTATGATGATAGCTTGCTTAAGCTTCAATACGATTTATATTATATAAAACACCGTAGTTTTTTACTTGATATAAATATTCTTATTAAAACCCTAAGTACGGTAATTTTCTTTAGGGGGCAGTAGTTAAATTGGTTGTTTGCTGTTGGGGGTTGTATAATATTTTACTAAGTAAATATACCTAATAAATAAGGCTATTAATAGCGGAATTAAACCAATGGCAAATACCTGAACACCAATTACCCAGTGTAGTGTTAGTAAACAAAGCATTATTATTAAAAATTTTAAATATTTAATAAACCATGATTTAGGTTTTTTATTTACCAATTGCCCAATCATTAAAATGTTTAAAGCAAAAGCCCAAAGTAAATTGTAGTTTTGGTGTGTGCCTGTATGGTCTGTTGCAAACCAGAGTAGTAAAATAAGAATGCCTATAATTCCTGTAAAGCTAAACAGTGTTATATCTAGCCACTGCGTTTGTTTTTTATTTTTAAAATCTTTATAAGTAATAAATACAATAGCCAAAGCAATTAATCCTAAAATAAAAAGCGGACTACTAAAAAAATTATTAGCAATCTTAGTAGGTCTTTTAGTAAAAATAATATTGCTTTTTTTAACTAAAGGAGTGCCATCTTTTTTGGTAGCTGCTTCAAAAAAATTATAGATATTTTCTGGTAAAAACATTTGTTCTTCTGGTGTTGCTTTCCTGTCTATTACAGCGCCTAATGCCATGTCTATACCCAAACTACCCCATGTGTTTTTATTAACGTTGTCATAGATTAAACTTCTAAAAGTTTTTGTGGTATAATCTTTAGGTAGATTAAATTCAATGGCGTTTTTGGTAGCAATTTTAGTTACATCTTTAATGCGAGTAGCACAATTATCAAAAAAGAACTCATACAAATACCCACGGTTTTCAGGTTTGTAATTATTTATTAAATAGTTGTATAAGTTTTGTTTTTCGCTTTGCGATAAATTTAAAACTTGTTCTTTAACGGTGCGGTTAAAATAAACATACACTTGGTAAAACCTACTAAAGTTATCTTTACTAAGTAAATAATTTAGTTTACCACGAGCAAATTTTAGGTAAAAATTAGGGGCATCAAAATCGTATTCACCATAACCATAAACTACATCTAATCTGTTATTAGGGTCTTTTATTCTGAAGGCGCTATGACCGAAAGCATCATTTAAAGACGTTCCAGGACCAACTGTTAAAATGCTAATTTCTGCAGTATTAGAAAGTGTTACTTGCTGCCCATAAATAAATGAAGAAAATACTAAGAGTAGAAAACGTAATTTTTTTGTCATTACCTAAAGATACTAAAATCGAGTTTTAATGAAAATACATTTGAATACAATGCTACACTTTGGTCTCCAATATCTGTAAAGGCATAATCTATTTGAATGCCATTGTATTTAAAACCAACGCCAAAACTTGGTTGAAAGGTGAGTTGTTCTGTATTGTCTATTTGCAGTTCATTTTGAAAATTACCCATGCCGGCACGTAAATATACCATGTTAATATATGCAAACTCAAAACCTAAGGCAGGGTTTATACTAGCAAAAGATGATGAAATAATATCATTATTTTCTTCAAACCTAACATTTAAATTGGCGGCCATTAAAAGGGTGTAATCATAGTTGAAATCAACTAATTTAGAAACGCCTATTTGCAGTTTAGGTATTGTAATTTCGGTGCTTTCTGGTAATTCTTGGTTTTGCCCTTCAACAGCATCTTTAATGGTTTCAAATTCATCTTCATCAATAGCCCAAGCATTAAAAGTTGTGGTAATATCTCGAGCCATAATACCAAATTTCCAGTTGTTGTTGGTTTCAAACTGAATACCAGCATCTAAACCAAAGCCCCAAGACGATGCAAAATCACCAATAATTCTTCGAATAACTTTAGCGTTAACACCATAGTTTAATCCTTGAACAGGAAGTTTTCTTGCGTAAGAAAATGTTAAACCGTAGTCTGCCGTAGAAAAAAGACTAATTCTATCATAATTAATATTGCCTTGGTCATCAATTAATTGGGTTGTGTTTAAAATATCATCAACAGCAAACCTAATTAGTGATATTCCCATAGCACTATTATTGTCTATGGGCATTGCATAAGCTGCGTAATCATAATTGGCAATATTAGCAAAATAGCTAGAGTGCATAAGCGCTAACTGGTTGTCTTCTAAAGCTAAAAGACCCGCAGGATTCCAATACCCAGAATTTACATCGGCGGTGTGCGATGTAACAGCACTACTCATACCCAAAGCAGCAGCATCAACACCAATGTTCATAAACTCATTAGAATATTTTCTAGTAGTTTGACTAAAGGCGGATACAGATATTATAAAGAATAAAGCGGTTATATAAGCTTTCAATCGCAAATTTTTTACAAAGATGCACATAATTTATAAACCTATAAACTTGAATTTATATTAGATATTGCTTTAGAGTAAAATTGTTTGTTATTTTTACAGAAATTAAATTTATTACATGAAGCGATATATTCCGAATGCTCTAACCTTACTAAATTTATTTTGTGGGAGTATTGCTGTAGTTTTTGCGGTTAATGACCATTTTGTTGTAGCTGCTTTTTTTGTGTTTTTAGGTATATTTTTCGACTTTTTTGATGGTTTTGCAGCAAGAAAACTAAAGGTTGAAAGTGATATAGGTTTACAATTAGACTCTTTAGCCGATGTTGTTACTAGCGGATTGGTACCTGGAATTATTATGTTTAAACTAATAGGCTTAACACAAACAGGTTGGGTTGATGCTTATCAAGATGGTTTTCAAACAAGCTTATTTGAATTAACAGGAGGTAGTTTTTTACCTTTTATAGGGCTTTTAATTACATTAGCATCTGCTTACCGGCTTGCAAAATTTAATGTAGATGTTGAGCAGCAAACCTTTTTTAAAGGCTTACCAACCCCAGCCAATACTTTATTAATTGTATCGCTCCCCTTAATTTTAGAGTATCAAAATAACGATGTTATTAATGCTATTATTTTAAATAAATGGTTTTTAATAGCAATAACCATTTTAAGTTGCTGGTTGCTAAACTCTGGCATCAAATTATTTGCATTAAAATTTAAAAGTTGGGGCTTTAAAGCTAATGCAACACGTTATATATTTATTATACTGTGTGCTGTGTTGTTAATAGTACTTTGGTTTGCAGCCATACCATTAATTATACTGTTATATATAATTATGTCTGTTTTAGATAATTTAACCACAAAATAATATAATACATGGCCTCAGGATTTTTTGCGCTATTAGATGATATAGCAACCCTAATGGATGATGTGGTGGTAATGAGTAAGATTTCTACCAAAAAAACAGCTGGAATTTTAGGTGATGATTTAGCTGTAAATGCAGAAAAAGCCACTGGATTTGTGTCTTCTAGAGAGTTACCTGTTTTATGGGCTATAACTAAAGGTTCTGCGCTTAATAAACTTATTATTTTACCTATTGCATTTTTACTTAGTGCCTTTGCACCGTGGGCCATAACCTTAGCTTTAATTTTTGGTGCTATTTATTTGTCATTTGAAGGAGCAGAAAAAATTTATGAGTTTTTTGTACCACATGCACCTAAGGAAGATTCTCATAGTGATTTGAATGTAGAACTTACTAAAGAAGAGGCTTTACTTTCTGAAAAGAAGAAAATAAAATCGGCCATTTTTACAGATTTTATTTTATCTGTAGAAATTGTAATCATTGCACTAGGAACGGTATTAGAAAAACCTATATTATCTCAAATACTAGTAGTTACCATAGTATGTATTATTGCTACTGTTGGGGTTTATGGTATTGTAGCTCTAATAGTAAGAATGGATGATTTTGGATACAGACTTGTAAAGTTTGGTAAAAGAGAAAAAAGTATATCAAAATTTATTGGTAATTTTTTAATAAGAGCCTTACCTATTGTTATAAAAAGTTTAGCCGTAATAGGTACCATTGCTTTAATACTTGTTGCTGGTGGTATTTTTAATCATAACGTAGATTTTATACATCATTTAGTAGAGGGTAACCCTGTACCCATAATGTTAATTGAATTTATTATTGGCTTAATTGTAGGGTTTACAGCTTTAGTGGTGTTTAAAGCCGTTAAATTTTTAATAGCAAAGGTTAAAGGAACATAATACAAACATCATATTTTTATTTTTTAACTACTACAATAGATTTAAAAAGTAGTTATGCGAAAAATATGCTTACAAAAGTTATGGTTAAGTATGTAGTTGGGTAGCTTAAAACTTTTGTGTAAAAACATCTCTCTAAAACAGATTTATATTCGCATAACCTTTGAAATCTCTTTATTACAAAAGGGTTAAGAGTTTTAATAAATTTTTCTTATTGTATATTTACCACTAATTTGATAAAGATTTATGGTAAGAAATTATTGGAATGAAGTGTGGAAAGAGATTGTTTTTGATGATAAAATTTCTGAAAAAGAAACGTTTAAAATTTCAAATTACGGAAGGGTTTTAAATTATAAAAACGGACAAGAGGTTTTAGTAAACGAATCTTATGTAAATGGTTATCAAGTATTGCGTTTAAAGCTTAAAGAAAAAAGAAAGTGGACATCTAGGTATGTACATAAACTTGTAGCAGAACATTTTTTAAGTAAAAATGATGGTGTTTTTGTAATACATTTAGATTACAAAAAGACTAATAATAGGGTAGAAAACTTAAAGTGGGCAACCAAAAAAGAAAAAGAACAACATCAATTTAGTAATCCAGAATATAAAAATACCCCTAGAAAAAGAACCTATTCTAAGCTAACAGAAACTAAGGTTAAATTAATTAAAAGAAAAATTAATGACCCTAACAGAAGAACCCGTTTAAAAATTATAGCTAGGCAATTTGGTATTTCTGAAATGCAACTTTATAGAATAAAAACTGGAGAAAATTGGGGATCAGTATCAGAACATTAATGGTGGTAAAATAATTAATCTCTAATTTTCTTTTTACGCAGCTCAAAGTTTTGACCTAAGTACACTTTACGCACCATTTCATCGCTAGCAAGTTCTTCTGGGTTACCATGTTTTAATATACCACCTTCAAACATAAGGTAAGTTCTATCTGTAATGGCAAGGGTTTCTTGTACGTTATGGTCTGTAATTAAAATACCAATATTTTTTTTGGTAAGTTGCGCTACAATACGCTGTATATCTTCAACAGCTACAGGGTCTACACCAGCAAAAGGTTCATCTAAAAGGATAAAATTAGGGTCTGTTGCCAGTGCACGAGCAATTTCTGTACGCCTGCGTTCGCCACCAGAAAGTAAGTCGCCTCTATTTTTTCTAATATGTCCTAAACCAAACTCTTCAATTAAAGATTCCATTTTAAGCTGTTGTTCTTTTTTACTTAGTTTGGTAAGTTGTAGTACACTTAAAATATTATCTTCAATGCTAAGTTTTCTAAAAACCGAAGCTTCCTGAGCCAGATATCCAATACCATTTTGAGCACGTTTGTACATAGGGAATTTTGTAATCTCTGTATTATCAAGAAAAATTTGTCCGCCATTTGGCTTAATTAACCCAACAATCATATAGAATGATGTTGTTTTACCAGCACCATTTGGCCCTAATAACCCAACTATTTCACCCTGATTTACCTCAAGAGATACATCTTTTACTACTTTACGTCCGTTGTAGGACTTCATTAAATTTTCGGCTCTTAAAATCATACTTGCAATAACGTAAATTTTAATTAATTATTGGCTAATAACACTAAGCATGTTGCTCTTCTTTTCTTATTTGGTTTCTAACAACAATTTTAGATATATAGATACTTACTTGATATAAAATTAAAATAGGAATAGCTACAATGACTTGACTAGCAATATCTGGAGGTGTAATAATAGCAGATAGAATTAAAACAATTACCAGTGCATATTTTCTGTATTTTTTTAGAATTTGAGGTGTTACTAACCCAATTTTAGTTAAAAAATAAATGATAATAGGTAATTCAAAAATGAGTCCGGATGCTAAAGCAGAAGAGCGTACAAGGGCAATGTAAGAGCTAATATCAATTTGGTTGTCAACAGTTTCAGACACGCTATAATTAGCTAAAAAGTTTATGGATAAAGGTGTTACAATATAATACCCAAAAAGTACCCCAAGAAAAAACAATGCCGATGAAATTATAATAAATCCTTTAGAGTGTCTTCTTTCATTTTCATGTAGGCCTGGACTTATAAAGCTCCATAATTGATAAATTACATACGGAAAAGCAATTACAAAACCACCTAGAATTGCTGTCCAAATATCTGCTGAAAACTGACCCGCCATGGTTCTGTTTTGAATAATCATGGGAACTTCTTCATTACAAAATGTAGTATCTACCCCAATAAATGTGGCTGCTTTACACAAAAAATCATAAGTAGGGAAACTCATGTTTAACGGAGCAAAAATAATTTCATCAAAAATAAAGCGACTAAAAATAAAAGCTAGGGTAGCAACAATAACTACAGCCAAACAAATTCTAATTAAATGCCATCTTAAATCTTCGAGATGATCTAGAAAAGACATCTCATTTACATTTTTCTTTGCCATTATAAAATGCCTTCTTTAATTAAATCGTGTAAATGAACAACCCCAGCATATTTACCATTTTCTTCAACTAAAAGTTGCGAGATGCCATTGGTTTCCATAATATCTAGGGCATCAACAGCCATAGTTTCTGCTTTTACACGTTTTGGGTTAGCACTCATGATATCTTTAGCTGTTAAAGTTGAAAAATTATCAACTTTACTAAGCATTCTTCTTAAGTCGCCATCGGTTATAATTCCAATAATTTCATCATTTTCAATTACAGCCGTAACACCTAACATTTTTTTAGTTATTTCAACAATTACATCCTTAATACTGGTATTAGGTTGTACTTTTGGTTTTTCATTAATAGATGAAATATCATGAACTCTTAAATAGAGTTTTTTACCTAAGGAACCACCAGGGTGATATTTTGCAAAATCATTACTAGAAAATCCGCGCATTTCTAATAAACAAACAGCAAGCGCATCACCAACAACCAATTGAGCTGTGGTGCTAGTTGTAGGTGCTAAATTGTTTGGGCAAGCTTCTTTTTCAACAAAAGCATTTAAAACGTAATCAACTTGTTGTGCTAAAAAAGAGTCTTTATTCCCAGTTATAGCAATCATTTTGTTATTAGCGTTTTTAATTAGTGGTACTAAGACTTTAATTTCTGGCGTATTACCACTTTTAGAAATGCAGATAACTACATCATCTTCTAAAATTAAACCTAAATCGCCATGAATAGCATCGGCAGCATGCATAAATACAGCAGGTGTACCTGTAGAATTTAGGGTAGCTACTATTTTGTTTGCAATAATGGCACTTTTACCAACACCAGTAATTATAACGCGTCCTTTAGAGCTGTAAATAAGTTTAACAGCTTCAGCAAAATCATTGGTAATTAGGTTAGAAAGATTAAAAATGGCTTTACTTTCTGCCTCTATAGTTTGTTTAGCAATTTGTATAATAGAATTCTCGCTATTCAAAATTTATATATTTTTAGTTGATGCTTTTAAAGATTTTATTATCTTTAATCTTATTCAAATCCAAATTTTATTGTAATTTGGATTTTCGTTACAAAACTAACGAAAAAAAATATGAGGGTTCTTCAAAATATGCTAATAAAATTATTCATATTAATTTTGAATTTTTAGTGTATTTTTAAGTAGGTTAACTAAATTATTTAATTTATCCATGTTAATAGCAAAAAGTGACTTGCACTCCGCTCTTAAAAAATATTTTGGATTTAATAAATTCAAAGGATTGCAAGAAGACGTTGTAGAAAGTATTTTATCGGGCAATCATACATTTGTAATAATGCCAACAGGTGGTGGTAAATCGCTATGTTATCAATTACCAGCTTTAATGCAAGAAGGTACAGCCATTGTAGTTTCTCCATTAATAGCATTAATGAAAAATCAAGTTGATGCTATAAGAGGTGTTTCTAATGAAGAAGGTATTGCTCATGTATTAAATTCATCATTAAACAAAACAGAAGTAAAGCGTGTTAAGGAAGACATTGTAAATGGTGTTACCAAATTACTGTACGTAGCACCAGAATCTTTAACTAAAGAAGAGAATGTTGACTTTTTAAAAAGCGTAAAAGTGTCTTTTATGGCTATAGATGAAGCCCACTGTATAAGTGAGTGGGGGCATGATTTTAGGCCAGAATACAGGAATTTACGCAGTATAATTGGTAGAATAGGAGATAATATTCCCATTATAGGTTTAACAGCTACCGCAACACCAAAAGTACAAGAAGATATTATAAAAAACCTTGGTATTACTGGTGCAAAAACATTTAAAGCCTCATTTAACAGACCTAATTTATATTATGAGGTAAGGCCAAAAACTAAAAATGTAGATGCCGATATTATTAGGTTTATTAAGCAAAACGAAGGAAAATCTGGTATTGTTTACTGTTTAAGCAGAAAACGTGTAGAAGAACTAGCCCAAGTATTGCAAGTTAATGGTATAAAAGCCGTACCCTATCATGCTGGTTTAGATGCTAAAACCAGGTCTAGTCATCAAGATAAATTCTTAATGGAAGATATTGATGTGGTAGTAGCAACCATTGCCTTTGGTATGGGAATAGACAAACCAGATGTTAGGTTTGTAATACATCATGATATTCCTAAAAGTATAGAAAGTTATTATCAAGAAACGGGTAGAGCAGGTAGAGATGGAGGCGAAGGCCATTGTTTAGCGTTTTATGCCTATAAGGATATAGAGAAATTAGAGAAATTCATGTCTGGTAAGCCCGTAGCAGAACAAGAAATAGGTCATGCACTCTTACAAGAAGTGGTGGCTTTTGCAGAAACCTCAATTTCTAGAAGAAAATTTATTCTACATTATTTTGGTGAAGAGTTTGATAATGAAACCGGTGAAGGTGGCGATATGGATGATAATGTTAGGCATCCTAAAAAGAAACACGAAGCCAAAGAAGATGTTGTTGTTTTATTAGAAACAATTAAAGACACCAATGAAAAGTATAAATCTAAAGACTTAGTTAGTGTAATTGTTGGAAAAGAAAATGCACTAATAAACTCTCATAAAACTAACGAGCAACCGTTTTTTGGAAGAGGAAAAGATAAAGATAAAAAATATTGGATGGCTCTTTTAAGGCAAGTGCTTGTAGCAGGTTATCTTAAAAAAGATATAGAAACATACGGTGTTATTAAGTTACATGATACAGGAAAAGCATTTATAGAAAACCCTGTGTCTTTTATGATGACAGAAGATCATGTTTTTGAAGGCGAGCAGGAAGACGGTACCATTATTACAGCTGCTAAAGGAGGTGGAGCAGTAGCAGATGAAACGCTCATGAACATGCTTAAAGATCTTAGAAAAAAGAATGCTAAAAAACTAGGCGTACCACCATTTGTAATTTTTCAAGATCCATCTCTAGAAGATATGGCACTTAAATACCCTATTTCATTATCAGAATTAGGAAACGTTCATGGTGTTGGAGAAGGTAAAGCAAGAAAATACGGAAAAGATTTTGTAGCGCTTATTGCAAAATATGTAGAAGAAAATGATATTGTGCGTCCAGATGATTTAGTAGTAAAATCTACAGGAAGTAATTCTGCAAACAAACTTTATATCATTCAAAATATAGATAGAAAGCTGCCATTAGACGATATAGCTTCTGCCAAAGGCTTAGAAATGAGCGATTTTATTAAACAAATGGAAGCCATAGTTTACTCAGGTACTAAGTTAAATATTGATTATTGGATTGATGAAATTTTAGACGAAGACCAGCAAGAAGAAATTCATGAGTATTTTATGGAGTCTGAATCTGATGCCATAAAAGATGCTATTGAAGAATTTGATGGCGATTATGATGATGAGGAATTACGTTTATACCGTATAAAATTTATTAGTGAAGTAGCTAACTAGTTAAATATCTTATCGGGTAAGGCTTTCGGGTAGTGGCTACCTCCTATGTCGGGGAGCTTCAACAAACTTGTACTGAGCGTAGTTGAAGTATGCCTTAATCCTTAATGCATGTTTTTGCTAACAATAATATTGTTTAATTTTTGGTTGGTTTGTTTAACGTTCTAGGGTATGAAACGTAGGGCATTTCGGAGCTGCGTTCTTGTCAGACAAAGTTTGTTAAGTACCGAAAACTTGCAAAAACCACTGTCATCCCTATGTTTTATACCCATTGTTTTTTCTTTTATTTCTTTTTTTCTTCTTTCTAAATCTATTCTGATTCTCGGCAATAATGTGTTCTAAATACTTTGATTCTTTTTCTAATTCTAGGCTGTCAAAAACCCTTTTTAAATAGGGTAGATTAACTGTGTATAAATCAATTTTTGGCCAATTTAAAATAGCATCGATATAAACTTGAGAACATTGCGAGATTATCTTTTTATACAGGTATTTGTCAACTTTAAAATAAATTGGAACAAAATGAAGAAATACTTGCTCTCCTGTTTTATTTAAGGATTTCGAAATCATGTCAGCTAGTCTATCGGAGTCTGCGTTTCTTACTTCAAAACAGAATTTGTCATGATTAAAGACCAATAATTTAGACATCGCATTTCCAAATTGCTGGTAAGTGAAATCATTATTATTGATTTTTTCAGTTACAAAACCGTCTTTTAGGTTATTTGCGATTTTTGCGATTTTGTCAAAATCGATTTTACTCAAATATTCCAATGCTTCAGCAATTGACAATAAGTCCGCTTTTTCAAACTTTTTAATCAACTCAGCTTCATCTGTAATTGCTAGTAATTTTTTTGAAAGGGCAAAATCAACATCCTTAAGTGTGAAAAGCAAAGACTTAAATGAATGCAGATTGGTTTCATTTAGTTTTGTTTGAATTATACTGAAATCAAGGTTTGCAATTAGGTTTTTTGTTTTTCTCTTGTCTAGCCTATTGAAAACTTTTAGTGAATTACTAAGTAGTGAAATGCTCTGCTCATTTAACTTAGCAACAATTAGAGAGCTATCTAATTGATTGAATAAGTTTTGACATTCTTTGAAATAGACATTGGATATGTTCTCTAAAAACAAAGTAGACTCTTTAATGTCTTCGGTCTTTATTTTCTCTTGTATCAAGTCATTTTTAGAAATGAGAATGTCAAGACCATCTTTATGACTAAGAGTCTTGATTTGGTAAGTTATTTGTCTTAGGGATAGATTTTCAAAATTCAAATTGTCATTGCCAATTTCTCGTTGAGAAACAATTTGGTCAATCTTGTCTTTTGAGATTGCTCTTAGCTCATTAATTGCGGAATACAAATCAGCGGGACTAGCAACTTCTATCTTTGAAAACAGCACTTCATTGCTCATTTTATCAAGTATGCTCTTTGTTCTCTCAAAGTCTATTTTTTTAAGGTTAGAAAGAGCATTTGAAATGTGCTGAATACTAGCTTCATTGAGCTTGCTTTCAAAAAAGTTATTCTGGTCTAATTCCTTGAACAAATAGTTAGCATCTTCCCACCCTTCTTTTGTATTTGTATGAATGTTCTTTAATGTTCTGCTAATCCCATCAATTCTGAGCTTTCTTAGAAAATCAACCTGTTCATTTATTGGTAGTTCAACTACTCTATAGAAACTGTTTCTATCAAGAATAACATCCAATGTCTTGTTGATTTCTTCTTTTTGAGTTTCTGTGTATTCAGGATTGTCAGTTATTTCAGTTTGCAGTTGTGAGATATATTCATTTAACTCTAATTCTTTCTGTTCCGCATTTTTTCGGAAATCGGGAATGTCTATCTCGTCTTTAAAAACTTCATACAGCTTTATGACAAGGTGTTCAAAGCTTTCAATTTCAATGAAAAACGAGTTTTCTGTTTGATTGATTAATTCTTTGACACGCCAATTTAGCTTTTCGGGATTTCGACCGCACCATAGCAGTCCATACTTAGAACTTTTCAATTCTGAAAGAACATTCATGATTGATTCGTCTGCACCGTTATAACCGATTACAACTAAATCAAAGGCTTTTAGACACTCTTCAAACTTCACTTGCATGTTATTCCACAAAAGTTCAGTCTCAGGTTTGGTGTTTTTTATGTTCTCAAAAAGAAAATCACCATGAAGTTTAATAATGTTTGGTCTAGCACTTAAAGGATTAATATATTGGGCAACTTCGTTGTGTGAATAGATTTTTGGTTTTATATCTGTGTATCTAATAACAGCATCATAAATCAGGTCATCAAAATTCGTGGTGAAAAGATTTGTGATCTTTCCATTAGAAATTAAATGAGCAAGGAGAAGATATGGTGCGGAAGGTTCTTTCGTGTCTATATGGTACTCTATGAACTTTTGTCTTTCTCGAGGATTTTCAGAGTACTGTTCAAACCAAAAACCGTACTGTAAATCTTCGCATAAGTTGGTTACAATTTCTTGCTTATTAATCTTATCAAGAGCTGTCTCTAAGTATTTTGGGGTGGATTCTTTTAGTTTGTCAAAAGCCATCAGAGCCTTTTCTTTCAACTCTGTTTCTGCTTCAATACATTTTGTTTCATAGTCATCCTGAATGTCATCAAAAGCAGGTGCGTTAACTTCATATAAACTGTCAAGGTACTTAGAACTGTCCGTATAATTTTTTATGTACCATAGCTTTTTTAAGTGTTCAATAATTCCATATCCTGTCGGAATATTTGAACTTCTTGAGCAACCTGCACCAAATAAAAATGAACACTTTGGGAGTTCTTTAAAGTCTCCGTTCGGTTCTCTGAATTTGTTAATCAGAAATTCAATTGGTTTTATCTTGTTACTACGTATCATTTCATTTTACATTAGGCACAACTTAAGAATATACATCGTTTTAAACGACTTATATCCAACGCTAAACAAATTTCGGTAATTTTTCTCACAAAATCAAGGTGGTTTGCCAAGATAAAGACCCCAATTAAAATCCATGAAATCAAGATGTAAAAATTACCATGCTTTCCCTATCTTTGCACTTTCTTAAAAATTAGAACAATGCAAGACGGATTATACGCAAAATTCAACACCACAAAAGGCGAAATTTTAGTTGCTTTAGAATACAAAAAAACGCCTGGTACAGTAGGTAACTTTGTAGCTTTAGCAGAAGGTAATTTAGAGAATTCTGTTAAACCTCAAGGTACGCCTTATTATGATGGTTTAAAATTCCACAGGGTAATTCCAGATTTTATGATACAAGGAGGTTGCCCTCAAGGTACAGGAACAGGAAATCCAGGATACCAGTTTGATGACGAATTTCACCCAGATTTAAAACATGATGGTCCCGGTGTACTTTCTATGGCTAATGCAGGACCAGGTACTAATGGAAGTCAGTTTTTTATAACACACGTTGAAACCCCTTGGTTAGATAATAATCACACTGTTTTTGGTAAAGTTACAGAAGGACAAGACGTAGTAGATGCTATTGCGCAAGGCGATACTATTGAAACTTTAGAAATTCTTAGAGTAGGAGCAGAAGCAGAAGCATTTAACGCTGTAGAAGCTTTTAGAACTTTTGAAGGTGCTAGAGAAAAAAGAGAGCAAGAAGAAAAAGCAAAAGCAGAGGCCGAATTAGATAAACTAGCAGCAGGTTTTGAGAAGACCGAAAGTGGTTTGAGATACCAAATTATTCAAAAAGGAGATGGAGCAAAACCAGAAAAAGGTAAAACCGTTTCTGTTCATTATAAAGGACAATTAGCAGATGGTACTGTTTTCGATTCTTCTTACAAAAGAAATCAGCCTATAGATTTTCCTATTGGTGTAGGTCAAGTAATTCCTGGTTGGGATGAAGGTATTCAATTATTAAATGTAGGTGATAAAGCCCGTTTAGTAATTCCTAGTCACTTAGGGTATGGTAGTAGAGGTGCTGGAGGTGTTATTCCACCAAACGCTACACTAATTTTTGATGTAGAATTAATGGATGTAAAATAAAAGTCATTCTTTTTTTTAAATATATGAAAAGCACTTTGTAAGAAGTGCTTTTCTTTTTGTTTACAGTAAATTCTACAATATTCATCGAGTTTTTTTTACATAAACAAAAAATAATCATAACTTATAAGCTATAATGATTAGTGTAAGAGAAACAACATTTTATGCCGAAGTTTTAAAGGAATTACATTATCCTTATGCCACTGTGTTTATATTTAAAGGTTTTATAGTTGTTGAAGTTAATGAAGGCATTGAATATACTTGGGATAATCACGGAAAACCTGTAGCAGATGATGTTGCCTGTTATCTGGGAACCGATGGAAAAGATTTAATTTATATATCTAATAGAATTCACTCTTACTCTGTAGTTGCTCAAGATTGGTTAAAGTTTTATAGAAGCAGTTATGGGTTAAAAGAATATTACGTTGTAAGTGCTACCCCTAAAGGAAAATTCAATTTAATATTTGAAAATTTATTCTTTTATAAAAAAATTAGAAATTTTACTTCATTAAAGGAAGCTATTAAATTAGCAAAAAGTTCGGTAGTTAAAGTATTTTAAATTTCAAAATATCCTTAATTTGGTAGGGTGTTAAATTTATATTTATGAATGCTGCAACGTTACAACAATTAAAATACCCTATAGGGCAGTTTGAATGTCCTGATACCATCACAAAAAAGCATATAGACGATTGGATTTCGGTTTTAGAAAAATTTCCAATTAAGCTAGAAGCCTTAGTAAAGCACCTAACAAAAGAACAGTTAGATACTCAATACAGACCCGAAGGGTGGACCATTAGGCAGGTAGTGCATCATATAGCCGATAGTCATCACCATAGTTACACCCGTTTTAAATGGGCTTTAACCGAAGATAAACCAGTAATAAAACCCTATAACGAAGCAGATTGGGCAGCCTTAAATGACAGTAAAACAGCTCCAATACAAATGTCTTTAGAGCATATTAAGGCCATTCACTACAAACTAGTGTATTTGTTAAAGGGGTTGTCTCAGGCAGATTTAAATAAAAGTTTTATTCATCCTGAAACCAACTCAGAAATATTGCTGTCTTATAATATTGGTAATTATGCGTGGCATAGTAATCACCATTACGCACATATAGAAAATTTGCTTAAACGTAAAGCTTGGATGTAAATGGTTAGAGATTTTAAAACTAAAGATACACAGCAACTTCTAGACATATATAATTACTATGTAGTAAACTCTGTTGCAACCTTTGATACTGAACCTGTAGCATTTAAAGCGTATTCTGAAAAATTACATAAAATAAATAAAGCATACCCTTTAATAGTTTTTGAAGAAGATGATACTATTTTAGGTTTTGCTTACGGAAGCAAGTTTAGACCCAAACCAGCCTATAACGGAACAGTAGAAGCTACTGTTTATGTTAAGCATACGGCTCATGGAAAACAAATAGGAACAACACTTTACACAAAATTATTAACCCTATTAAAACAACAAAACTTTCATTCTGTAATAGGGGTTTTAACCATCCCCAATGCTGCTAGTGTTAAACTGCATGAAAAGTTTGGTTTTACACAAGTAGCCGAATTAAAAGAAGTAGGATTTAAGTTTGGTAAATGGCAAAATGTGGGCTTTTGGCAATTAAATTTTAATTAGTTTTCCATTTAATATTGCATCCAATACTTGGTTTTTGTATAGCTGTATTTTCTTTGTTTTCAATTAAACAATCTAAAGCATGCCTTAAGTCTTTACCATTTAATGGCTTGCCATTTTCTGGTCTAGAATCATCTAACTGGCCTCTGTAAACCAATTTTAAATGGTTATCAAAAACATAAAAATCTGGCGTACAGGCAGCATCATAAGCTTTTGCAATTTCTTGAGACTCATCATACAAATAAGGAAACGGATAGCCTTCTTTTTTGGCGTGAATTTTCATTTTTTCCGGACTATCTTGTGGGTAATTAACAACATCGTTACTAGAAATAGCAACAAAGCCAATACCCTTTTTTGCATAGGCATTTGCTATAGCAACAATCTCAGAATTTACATGAATAACAAAAGGACAGTGGTTACAAATAAACATAATTACAGTGCCTTTTTCACCTTTAACATCGTTTAACCCTATTGTAGTATTAGATGTGGTATCAGGTAATGAAAAATTAGGCGCTAAGGTTCCTAACGGAAGCATATTTGAAGGTGTTCTTGCCATAAAAAAAAATGATTTATTCAAAGTTCGTGATTATTTGTATTTTTAAAAAATGAATGACACAATAACTTTTGAAGATTTTACCAAAGTAGATTTAAGAGTAGGAACCATTATAGAGGTTAATGATTTTCCTGAAGCCAAAAAACCAGCATATCAATTAACAATAGATTTTGGAGCTTTAGGAATTAAAAAATCTTCTGCTCAAATTACTTCACTATATAAAAAAGAAGATTTGTTACAAAGACAAATTGTGGCTGTAGTAAACTTCCCTAAAAAACAAATAGCCAAATTTATGAGTGAATGTTTGGTTTTAGGTGCTGTTAATGGTAAAGATGTGATGCTTTTAAACCTAGAAAATAAAGTGATTAACGGCAGTATTGTATCTTAAAGATATGCAAGAACTAGATTCTGTAAAGATAAACTTTGATAGTGGTGGGCTATGGATATTAAATATAGCGTTAGCGGTGGTTATGTTTGGGGTAGCTTTAGGAATAACACTAAACGATTTTAAAAATTTATTGAAACAACCTAAGCTGGTTTTTGTTGGTGTTTTGTCTCAGTTTATATTGCTGCCTTTTATTACATTTTTATTGGTAAACCTTATTAAACCCCAACCTAGTATTGCTTTAGGAATGATGATGGTGGCTGCTTGCCCTGGAGGTAATATTTCTAATTTTATGACACATATGGCTAAAGGTAATACGGCACTGTCTATTAGTTTAACCGCATTTGCAACATTTTTTGCCATTGTTATGACGCCTTTTAATTTTCAGTTTTATGGCGGTTTATACCAACCAACGGCGCAATTATTAAAAGAAGTAGAATTAAACCCTTTAGAATTAGTGAAATTGGTAACTTTAATTCTTGGTATTCCTTTGGTTTTAGGCATGGTATTAAGGCATTTTAAAGAGCAATTAGCACTAATAATTTCAAAAGTATTAAAGCCATTGTCAATATTTATTTTTGCTACAATAGTTGTAATTGCATTTTCAAATAATATTGATATTTTTAATACCTACATACATCATGTATTGGTTATAGGTATTTCACACAATATATTAGCCATTTTATTGGGTTTAGCTGTAGCTATATTATTTAAGTTGTCTTTTAAAAATAGAAAAACCATTGCCATAGAAACTGGTATTCAAAATTCTGGATTGGGCTTATTACTTATTTTTACATTTTTTAACGGTTTAGGCGGAATGGCAATTTTAGCAGCTTTTTGGGGGATTTGGCATATTATTTCTGGGTTACTACTGGCTTTTTATTGGTCTTCTAAAAGTGATTAAGTATTACAATTTGAAAAAAATTTGGTTATATAGTGTACGACTGTATTTAAGGTTAGGAATGTTTTTCTACTTTAAAAAAGTACTAGTTCAAGGTGTTAAAAATATTCCAAAGAATAAACCCGTTTTACTTTTAGGAAATCATCAGAATGCGCTTTTAGATCCTTTATTAATTGCCGTTTACTCTAATAGATTTTCTTTTTTTCTTACCAGAGCTGCCGTTTTTAAAAGGACGTTTATAAGTAGCATTTTGAAGAGTTTACAAATGCTTCCTGTTTATAGAATTAGAGATGGATGGAGTAGTATATCAAATAATAACGCTGTTTTTGAGACTTGTTCTGAGTTGCTAAATGATAATGAAGCCATTGTGATTTTTCCGGAAGGTAACCATAATTTAGCAAGACGTGTAAGGCCACTTAGCAAAGGCTTTACTAGAATTATTTTTGAGACTTTAGAAAAATATCCGAATGTAGATTTACAATTAGTCCCAATAGGATTTAATTATCAAAATGCTCTAAACTTTCCTGATAGTGCATCTTTAATTTTTGGAAAACCTATAGCAGCAAAAGATTTTGTTTCAGAAAATAGACGTGATGATGTTATTGCTTTAAAAGAGGTTGTTTATTCAGAATTAAAGAAATTAACTACTCACATTCCACAGGAACATTATGAGGATGATTTAAACAAATTAAAGTCTTTGCATGTTGATTTTTTAAAGCCAAAAGAGGTAAATAAATGTATTGAAAGTGACTTTAAAAGTTGTAATAAAAAAGAGCAGTCTAAAATTAGTGGTTTAAAAAGGAGCCTTAAATTATTGCTGATAATTAATTTAATAATGCCTTACGCTATTTGGAAATTAGCTGTTGAAACAAAAATTACTGAGTTAGAATTTGTGTCAACGTTTAGGTTCGCGGTTGCAATAACCTTAGTTCCTTTTTGGATTTTAATAATATCTGTTGTACTGATATTAAATTTTGGATGGCTTGCGGGTTTAATTTATTTTGTTTCAAGTTTAGTTTTAGCACTTTTAACAACTAAGCTGTAATAATAAAAAGCCGTAACATAGTTACGTTTTACGTTTTTTATGACTGGAATTGTCTTGTCTTGAAATAGCTTTAAAACTATAGTTATATAAATCAAAAAACCTGAACAATAAAACAACGTATTGTTCAGGTTTAATAAATTATTTTAATCCTTTAATAATCTATATCAGTATATTGTTTGTAGGACTAAATTTTTTCTTTATTTCTGTACTATGCTTTTATTTTTTTTTTCAAGTACACTAGCTTTACTAGAATCTACCACTAAGCCTTTAATTTTTAAAGCAACAGTAGGTGTTTTAGCATTAGAAATTACAGTAATAGTTTTTCTAATAGGATTCACTCTGTTAGTGTCATATTTTACCTTAATTTCTCCCGTTTTACCTGGCATAATGGGGTCTTTAGGTTTAGATGGAATAGTACACCCACAAGATGATTTAACATTAGAAATTATAAGTGGGGCATTTCCAGTATTAGTAAATTCAAAAACCCTTACACCATCAGATCCTTTTTCAATAGTTCCATAGTCTATCGTTTCAGTTTTAAACTTTATTTCTGCCTGTTTTTCTTGAGCAGTAACAGAGAAACTGATTAAACCGATAAATAAAATTGTAATTAAATGTTTCATTACTTTTACTTTTTTAATTCTTTGTAAACATAGGTACTTTTTCTATAATCAGCAAAAAAAATAGACGAAATACACATGTGTTAACATATTTAACTTGGTTAAAAGTACATATTACTTTTCTTAAGATTATTTAAAAAATCGTTAAAATTATTAGTCTTTCAAAAGCGCATAATAGTTTTTACAGAAAAAGAAATATAAGTACTTTTGCCAATTATTATTCAAAAACTATTCCAAACATGAGTATTCCATCAAAATACGATGCACAACAGGTAGAAAATAAGTGGTACGACTACTGGATGAAACATAATTATTTTCATTCTACACCAGATGATAGGGAGCCGTATACTATTGTTATTCCGCCACCAAACGTCACAGGAGTACTGCACATGGGACATATGTTGAATAATACCATTCAAGATGTGTTAATTCGTCGTGCACGCTTACAAGGTAAAAATGCCTGTTGGGTACCCGGTACAGACCACGCATCTATTGCTACTGAAGCCAAAGTAGTAGCGAAACTTAAGGAACAAGGCATAGATAAAAACGATTTATCTCGCGATGAGTTTTTAAAGCACGCTTGGGATTGGACGCACGAATACGGTGGTGTAATACTGGAACAGTTAAAAAAACTAGGGTGTTCTTGCGATTGGGATCGTACCAAATTTACTATGGACGACGATATGAGCGAAGCCGTAATAAAAGTGTTTGTTGATTTGTACAACAAAGGTTTAATTTACCGCGGTTATCGTATGGTAAACTGGGATCCAGAAGCCAAAACAACACTTTCTGATGAAGAAGTTGAATACGTAGATAAACAAGGAAAATTATATCATATTAAATACCAAATTGAAGGTAGTAATGAAACGTTAACCATTGCTACAACACGTCCTGAAACTATTTTAGGCGATTCTGCAATTTGTATAAACCCAGAAGATGAACGTCATTTTAACCTAAAAGGAAAAAAAGCCATTGTACCAATTTGCAATCGTGTCATTCCTATTATTGAAGACGATTATGTAGATATAGAGTTTGGAACAGGTTGTTTAAAAGTAACACCAGCTCACGATGAAAACGATAAGGTTTTAGGTGATAAGCACAAGCTTGAAGTTATTGATATTTTTAATGAAGATGCAACCTTAAACAGTTACGGTTTGCATTACGAAGGAAAAGATCGTTTTGATGTTAGAAAAGACATTGTAAAAGAACTTGAAAGCTTAGGATTAATTGAAAAAATAGAAGATTACAATAACCGTGTTGGTATTTCTGAGCGAACAAAAGCTATTATAGAGCCACGATTAAGCGACCAATGGTTCTTAAAAATGGAAGCATTGGTAAAACCTGCAATTGAAGCGGTTTTAGGTGAAAATAACGACATTCAATTATTTCCTAAAAAGTTCGAGAATACCTATCGCCACTGGATGGAAAACATCCGCGATTGGAATATTTCACGTCAGTTGCTTTGGGGGCAGCAAATTCCAGCCTATTACTATGGTGATGGAAAAGAAGATTTTGTGGTAGCCGAAACTATTGAAGAGGCCGTGAAATTAGCTCAAGAAAAAACAGGAAATTCAGCATTAAAAGCTTCAGATTTAACTCAAGAAAAAGACGCGTTAGATACTTGGTTCTCGTCATGGTTATGGCCAATGTCGGTTTTCGATGGTATTCGTAACCCAGAAAATGAGGATATAAAATATTATTACCCAACAAACGATTTGGTTACAGGTCCAGATATTTTATTCTTCTGGGTAGCCCGTATGATAATTGCTGGTTACGAGTATAAAGGAGAAAAGCCTTTTAAAAATGTATACTTAACAGGTTTGGTACGTGATAAGCAACGTCGTAAAATGAGTAAATCCTTAGGAAACTCACCAGACGCCTTAAAACTTATTGAAGAATACAGTGCCGATGGTGTTCGTGTTGGTTTACTATTAAGTAGTGCTGCTGGAAATGATTTATTGTTCGATGAGTCATTGTGCCAACAAGGTAAAGGTTTTGGTAACAAAATCTGGAATGCTTATCGTTTAGTAGATGGTTGGGAAGTATCAGAAACGATTGAACAACCAGAAGCCAGTAAAATAGCTATTGAATGGTACGAATCTAAATTTCAAAAAGCATTAATAGAGATTGAAGATCACTTTAGTAAATACCGTTTGAGTGATGCATTAATGGCTATTTACAAGTTAATTTACGACGATTTTTGTGGTTGGTTGCTAGAAATGGTAAAACCAGCGTACCAACAGCCAATTGACACGAAAACATATAATGCCATTATTTCAATTTTTGAAGATAATTTAAAAATTGTACATCCGTTTATGCCATTTTTAACTGAAGATTTATGGCATTACATAAAAGAACGTACACCCGAAGAAGCTTTAATTGTAGCCAGTTGGCCAACAGCAAAACCAATTAACGAAACGTTGATTTCTGAATTTGATTTTGCTTCGGAAGTTATTTCGGGTATTCGTACCATTAGAAAGGAAAAAAATATAGCCTTTAAAGATGCAATTGGTTTTTCTGTAATAAACAACGAAAAATCATCAACTACGTTTGATGCTATTATTGCCAAAATGGGTAATCTTGAAGCTATTGAATATGTAGATGAAGCAGTAGAAGGCGCTTTAACCTTTAGAGTGAAATCTAACGAGTATTTTGTGCCAATGGCAGGTGCGATAGATGTTGAAGCTGAAATTAAAAAACTAACCGAAGAGTTAAATTACACCGAAGGGTTTTTAAAATCGGTGCAGAAAAAACTATCCAATGAGCGTTTTGTAAATAATGCACCAGAGCAAGTTGTAGCTAGCGAGAAAAAGAAAGAAGCCGATGCTTTAGCTAAAATTGAAACGTTAAAAGCTAGTTTAGCTAGTTTAAAATAAGGTGACAAAACCTAAAACGAGTTAATTATTCTCTGTATAAAAAGTATTTATTAACTAGTTCTATATACTTTATTTTAGCCTCATCTTGAGAGATGTCTTTTGCTTGAAATAAAGCATTTGTTTTAAAAGCATTTATTAAAGCTTCTCTACTTTTTGGTCTGCCATAATCATTGGTAGCCTTTTTGTAATAGGCATAAAGTTTTAATAAGGTGTCGGCAGGAAAAGGCTCTTTATGAGCATTAACTCTAGCCACAGCTTCTTTAAATTCTATGTCTAATTCTTCACTACTCATTACATTTCAGCTATAATGGTTTCGCCACCTCGAACTTTTTGATTTAATTCAATTTTTAAATTAGTGTCCAAAGGTAAAAATAAATCTACTCTAGACCCAAATTTAATAAAACCAGCATCATCACCTTGTTTAGCAGTTTCATTTACTTTAGCATAATTAACAATGCGTTTTGCTAAAGCTCCTGCAATTTGTCTATACAATACTTTTCCGTAGGTTTCATTCTCAACAACAATAGAGGTTCGTTCATTTTCTTCACTTGCCTTAGGATGCCATGCAACTAAATACTTACCAGGGTGATATTTGCTAAAAATAATTTTACCGCTAATAGGATAACGTGTTACATGAACGTTTATTGGAGACATAAATACGCTAACCTGAAGGCGCTTTTCTTTAAAATATTCTTTTTCAAAAACCTCTTCAATAACTACTACTTTACCATCAACAGGAGCAATAACTTGTTTGTTGTTAACAACTGTTTTGCGTTTAGGATTTCTAAAAAACTGAAGTATTAGTAATAATAACACTAAAAAGGCTATCATTAACAATGTGCGCAACCAATGGATAGAAATAAAACTATCAATCAATAAAAATGATGCCACAACAATAACAAATGTTATAACAATTATTTTATGGCCTTCTTTATGAAACATACTGTAAAAGTCTTAAAAATGAATAAATAAACGGTGCTGCAAAAATGATACTATCTAATCGGTCTAACAAACCACCATGACCAGGCATAATTACACCGCTATCTTTAACACCTGCTTGTCTTTTAAATTTAGATTCTATTAAATCTCCTATGGTACCAAATACACTAATAATTATACTTAAAATTAGCCAATTGCTAAAGTTTAAAGTTTCTGTAAAGTTAGCAATAAAATAACTTGCTACGCATGAAAAGAATAAGCCTCCTAAAAAACCTTCAACTGTTTTTTTGGGTGAAATTTTTGCAAACAGTTTTTGTTTACCAAAATTTTTACCAACTAAATACGCAAAAGAATCGTTTACCCATATAAGGATAAAGGCTCCAAGTAATATTGTTGAATTGTAAATGTTTTGATAGTTGGCAATTAAAATGATAAAAACAAAAGCACTTGATAAATAAAAGGTTGTTAATAGAAATTTTTTTGATGCAAATAAGGGGATGGTTTTTTCTGAAAACAAATCTTTAATTAGAAAGAGTTCAACAAAAATGGTTATTACCATAAGAATCTGAGTAGCTTCATCTAAACCTAAATGGGTGTTTAATACCAGTTTCCAATACACGAATATAAAGTAGAGAACCACATAAATAATGTACGGAAAGATGCCTTTTAATTGAACAAGTTTTTTAAATTCTGCTAAACAAATAAAACCAAATACAAAAAAAAGAATGATTAAGGCATGCTCATTTTGAAAACAACCTATTAGTAGTGAAATGTAAAGAAGGCCAGAGAGACCTCTTATTAGAATTTCTTTCATTCTATAAATCTTCTAAAAGTAGTAAGTATAGGTTTTTAGCACTGCTACCATAACTTAAAAAGTCTTTTTCATCTCCAGATTTAAAGTGTTTAATGGTAGTGATATTGGTAGGGATTTTTTGTTTGTTTTTAGATTTTATACCACGTAATCCTTCACCAATATTTTCAACTATTTGGCTAGTGGTTGCAAAAACTACAAAATTAACAGGAAGTTCTGGTAGTTTTTTTTCAAAAATTTGTTTTGAAGAGATTAATAAAGACCCATCATTTGCAATTAAATTTTCACAAGTTGTAAAGAAAAAAGTTGATTCACTAATATTTAGAGTGGGACTTAAATCAGAATTTTTGAATTTGTCTTTTAAATTGTTATCAAGCAGTAGCACTTTTTTATCATGCCATTTATTTTCTTCAATGATATTGTCTAAATTCTGATAGATTTCATTTAAATTCTCACAATAGAGAAATTTACCACCATTAGCCTTGAAGTTTATTGTAAACCTCTCATCTATAGGTAGTTTTATTTCTGGCATGTATTTACCTCTTTCTTCAGATTTTAATTCCTCTTTTGAACTTTCAGATTTGGAACCAAAAATTTTTCTAAAAAGACTCATGGAGTGATTGCTATTAACCTAATTTTTTGTTGTTTACCAAATATAAAAAATCTTAAATTAAACTTAAGTTTAATTTAAGATTTTTATTAAAAGCTTAACGAAATAAGCTAATTTCAATTTATTTTTCAGAGTTTTCTGTACTTTCAGAATCCTTTGGGTTTTCTTTTGTATTCTCTTCTGTTTCCTTTTTGTCTTCTATCTTTTCTTTATCAAAAGCACGTTTACCAAAAATTCTTTCTAAATTATCTTTAAAAATAACTTCTTTATCAAGTAATTCTTCAGCAAGTTCTGTGAGCTTATCTTTGTTAGCTTCTAAAAGTTTAACAGCTCTTCTGTATTGCTCTTCTATAATATCTGAAATTTCTTTGTCAATTAACTCAGCAGTTTGTTCACTATATGGTTTGGTAAACCCATATTCATTTTGGCCTGAAGAGTCATAATAGGTAAGATTACCAATTTTATCGCTAAGTCCGTAAATGGTTACCATAGCTCTAGCTTGTTTAGTAACCTTTTCTAAATCACTTAAAGCTCCAGTTGAAATTTCATTAAAAATAACTTGTTCTGCAGCTCTTCCTCCTAAAGCGGCACACATTTCATCTAACATTTGTTCTGGGCGAACAATAAGTCTTTCTTCTGGTAAATACCAAGCAGCTCCTAAAGAACGACCACGTGGAACTATAGTTACTTTTACAAGTGGTGCAGCGTGTTCTAGCATCCAACTTACCACAGCATGACCTGCTTCGTGGAAAGCAACCGCTCTTTTTTCACTTGGGGTAATGATTTTATTTTTCTTTTCTAATCCACCTATAATTCTATCTACTGCATCAAGAAAATCTTGTTTATCAACTTCTTTTTTACCATTTCTAGCAGCAATTAAAGCGGCTTCGTTACAAACATTTGCAATATCAGCACCAGAGAAACCAGGAGTTTGTTTAGAAAGAAAATCGGTATCTAAATCTTTAGCTTTTTTAAGAGGTCTTAAATGCACTTCAAAAATTTCTTTACGTTCTCTAACATCTGGTAAATCAACATAAATTTGTCGGTCAAATCTACCAGCACGCATTAAGGCTTTATCTAAAATATCAGCTCTATTGGTTGCGGCAAGTACTATAACATTTGTATTAGTACCAAAGCCATCCATTTCAGTAAGTAGTTGATTTAAAGTGTTTTCTCTTTCGTCATTACTTCCAGACATGGCATTTTTACCTCTAGCTCTACCAATAGCATCAATTTCATCAATAAAAATAATTGAAGGTGATTTTTCTTTGGCTTGCTTAAATAAGTCACGTACACGTGATGCACCAACACCAACAAACATTTCTACAAAATCTGAACCAGAAAGCGAGAAGAAAGGCACTTTTGCTTCGCCAGCTACAGCTTTAGCTAATAAGGTTTTTCCGGTTCCTGGAGGGCCAACAAGTAATGCGCCTTTTGGAATTTTTCCTCCCAGTGTGGTGTATTTTTCAGGGAATTTTAAAAAGTCTACAATTTCTTGAACTTCTTCTTTTGCACCTTCTAGACCAGCTACATCTTTAAAAGAGGTTTTAACTTCTGTATTTTGATCAAATAGTTTAGCTTTAGATTTTCCTATGTTGAAAATTTGTCCGCCAGCACCACCACCAGCACCACCAGACATTCTTCGCATTATAAAAATCCAAACTCCAATTAGTAGAATAAAAGGGAGTATGCCTATTAATAAGTTTCCTATAGTATCGGTTTCTGTATCGAATTCAACTATAGGTTTGGCATCTAAGTTATCTATAATACTATTTAGTTTGTTTTCAAAATTCTGAAGGTCTCCAAACTCAAATTCATAGTTTGGTATACGACCAACAGTTGGAATAAAGGTTTGTTGTTTAGAATTTTTGTGCTCATCTTTAGCTTCTGCCTCAGAGGTTAAATAAACTCTAGCAACTCTTGTGTTTTTTACAATATCAACTTTTTCAACATCGCCATTGGCTAAAAATTTAAAGAAATCTGATGTTGTAGTTTTAGAGCCACCACTATTACTACTGCTTCCAAATAATTGAAACCCTAAAAATAGGGCAATTAAAATACCGTAAATCCAATACGGGCTAAATTTTGGTTTTTTGTCTTTTATGTTTTTTTTATCGTTTGCCATGTAATTTTCTTAATAACTAGTTTCTATTATTGTTGATTTAGCATCTCCCCAAAGACTTTCAATATCATAATATTCTCTAACATGTTTTTGAAACACATGTACAACAACATTAACGTAATCTATTAAAACCCATTCGGCATTATCTTCACCTTCAGTATGCCAGGGTTTGTCTTTAAGTTCTTTGCTTACTTTCTTTTGTACGGAGTTAACTATGGCGTTTACTTGTGTATTAGAAGTTCCTTCACATATAATGAAATAGTCACAAACGGTGTTTTCAATATCTCTTAAATCTAAAATATTTATTTCTTGACCTTTAACATCTTCAATGCCACTAATTATTACAGATATTAATTGGTCTGCACTTATTTTTTCTTTCGCCATTAATTTTATTTAATTTGTGCAAAGTTATTATTTTTTTTAGTTCTTTATACCTTAAAATAATCTTAAGATTTTAAAGACCAACAATATCCTTGCTATATGTTTATAATCAAACTTAATGCCACTGATTCTACAAACAGTTATTTACGTAGGTACATTGCAGAGAATAAAGTTGAAGATTATACCATTGTTGTAGCTAAAGAACAAACGCAGGGTAGAGGGCAAATGGGTACTGTTTGGGTTTCTGATGCTTGTAAAAATCTTACTTTCAGTATGTTTAAGGATTTGAGTGGGCATGTTGTAGAGTTTCCTTACTACATAAGTATGGCCATTTCTTTAGCTATTTTAAAAGCTTTAAAATCATTAAATATTCCTAATTTAAGCATTAAATGGCCTAACGACATTTTGTCAGCAGACAAGAAAGTTTGTGGGATTTTAATTGAAAATGTCATAAAAAATAAATTAGAATCTACAATTATAGGTATTGGGGTTAATGTAAACCAAACTAAGTTTGATGGTTTGCCTAAAGCTACATCTTTAAAAAATATAACAGGAGTTCATTTTGATTTGGATGAAGTGTTATTTAGGATTATAACCTACACAAAAGAATATTCATCATTGCTTCAAGCGGGTAAATATGAAGCTGTAAAGCGTGAATATGAATCTAATTTGTTTAGAAAAGACAAGCCTTCAACTTTTAAAGATGCAGAAGGTTCTTTATTCTCTGGCTTTGTTAAAGGTGTTACTAAATATGGAAAGTTAATGGTTATTTTAGAAGATGAAATCTTAAAAAAATTTGATCTTAAAGAAATTACAATGCTTTATTAAATAGCTTTAGGAATACTAGTAGCTAATGTTTCAATAAATTTGGTAATGGGGCTTTTAATCATCATTGCCATCATGGGATTAAAATCTCCGGAAAATTGTAATTGTACTTCGCTAGAGGTATCACTTGTTTTAACAATATTTCCAGTTAATGAAAAATCTATTTTACCGCCAGCGGCACCTAAAACAATTTTGTTTGGAGCTTCAACAGCTTTCTTTTCTAAAACTATTTCTGGCATCCCTTTTAATGCAAAAACAAATTTATCATCTCCTAAAACTTCAAATTTACTAATGTTTTCTGGCATTAATGTTTCAAAATTTTTAACATCGGCTAAAAATTCAAAAACCTCTTCTGGAGATTTTTCAACGTTTATTTTTGGAGATTCTAAATTCATGATACTATAGTATTATGGGTTATTAATTAGTAGGCTGTTTAAACCATTTTACAAAAAATGAAAATCAAATACCATTCCATTCACTTGGGTTGGTATTCCAATCTAATAAAGTTTTTAGCTGGTTTTTTGAGATATAATTTGTGTCTAAAGCTTGTTCTAAAAGGGTTTCATAATCTCCTAAAGTTTGTAGTTTAACGTTAGCGTCTTCAAAATTTTTGGTAGCAATATCAAAACCATAAGTAAAAATAGCAATCATACCTTTAACATTAATACCTGCATCTCTTAAAGCTTTAACGGCATTTAAACTGCTTTTTCCGGTGCTTATTAAATCTTCTACAACTACTACATTTTGTCCTTTTTCTATAAAACCTTCAATTTGATTTTTTCTGCCATGACCTTTAGCATCTGGCCTTACATAGATAAAAGGTAAACCTAAATATTCTGCAACCAACATACCAATACCAATAGCTCCTGTGGCTACACCAGCAATAGCGTTTGGTTTTCCATATTGTTTTTCAATTTGTTTACCCATAGTTTCTCTAACGTAATTACGAATTGGTGGAAACGAAAGGATAATTCTATTATCACAATAAATAGGCGATTTCCAGCCGGAAGCCCAAGTAAAAGGTTCTTTTGGACTAAGTTTAATGGCATTAACTTGCAATAAAACTTCGGCAGTTTTTTTAGCGGTATTTTTATTAAAAATCATGTTGACAAAAATAAGGATAAATTTAATTTTACGTTAAAGAAGCGTTATTAATAAAAATATTTTTTTTAACAATTGTTGGTTTGTTTCTAAAAGTGATATTTTTACCATGCCTTAAAATGTAAATACAACGTATGCATAAAATTTTTGTTGGAGATAAACCTATAATTTTAACCTCTAAGGTTGAACAAGAAACTAACTTTAAAAATTATTTACTTGATACTGTAAATATTGGTAAAGTTGTTAAGGAATTAAAAAATTCTTCGTTAAATGAAGTTAGGCTTATACATAAAAATGAAGATAAGCTTTTAAGTAAATTTTTAAAAAAATTACCTAATGTAATAGCTGGTGGAGGTAAGGTTTACAACCAAAAAGGAGAAATACTATTTATTTATAGAAATGATAAATGGGACTTGCCAAAAGGAAAGACCGAAAAAAAAGAAACCATTGAAGAAACCTCAATTAGAGAAGTTGAAGAAGAAACAGGTGTTAAAGGATTAGAAATAACAAAACCACTAAATACTACTTACCATATTTTTAAGCGTAATGGCCGTCATAAAATAAAAATAACTTATTGGTTTGAGATGAAAACTAGCTTTAATGGTAAATTATATCCACAAGAAAAAGAAGGGATTACCAAGGTAGAGTGGTTAAACAAAATACAAGCTTTAAAAGCCCTTAAAAACTCATACGCTAACATAAGAGAATTGGTTTAGTTTTATTACTTAAATAAACTTTTTTGTAGTCTAAAATATTAAAATAAAATAACTATTTTAGCCAATAAGCTTATAGTTTAAAATTGCTAAAAGATTACTTTTTTTGAAGTGTTTGTAATTTTTTAATCTCTCTAAATTAAGATTTTATATGAAAAGTTATGAGCTATCTTTTGGCATAATAAACATTATAAAAAATAACTTGGCAGAAGTTATTGTTAACGAAGGGGTGGTGATGGATGAACTTATTATTGATGAGTACCATGATTTTTTGCTAACTAATTTAGAAGCACCCTTCTCATTATTAATAAATAAAAAACATTCTTATACATACACTTTTGAAGCTCAAAAAACAATAACCCATTTAGACCAAATCAACAAAATGGCAGTCCTTTTTACAACCTCAGGAGCCTTTATGTCTACCAAAACCTTAATAAGCGTAAATGCTGGTATAGATAACAAAATTAAAATGTTTAAAAATAGAGGTGAAGCCTTAAATTGGTTAAATAAACAATAAGTATTTAACAAAGACTCAAACGTTTTAGTCTTCTTGTTTATTGAATTATAGTAAATTACTTGCTTCTTCTTTTTTTACCATTAAATTTGCACCTTCAAAAAAAGGGAGTCATGACGGAATTTATTCAAAAGCGTGCTAAAAATGCTAAAAACGATATTTTAAGTGGAGCAACAGTGGCATTAGCATTAGTGCCAGAAGCAGTAGCTTTTGCTTTTGTAGCTGGTGTAGATCCGCTAGTTGGATTATATGCAGCCTTTATGGTTGGTTTAATAACCTCAATTTTTGGTGGACGTCCCGGTATGATTAGTGGCGCTACTGGAGCTTTAGCTGTTGTAATGGTGAGTTTGGTTGCAGAAGGTAATGCTATGGGTACACCAGAAGAAAACCTAGGACTTTACTATTTATTTGCTACGGTCATTTTAATGGGGGTTATACAAATGTTAGCAGGGGTTTTAAAACTTGGTAAGTTTGTTAGACTCATTCCACATCCAGTAATGATGGGGTTTGTAAACGGTTTAGCTATTGTTATTTTTATGGCGCAGTTAAAAATGTTTAGAGATGCAGACGGCGCATATTTTACAGGTTCAGAATTATGGACAATGATAGGTCTTGTGGCATTAACAATGGCTATTATGTTTGTTTTGCCCAAGTTTAAATTAACCAAAAAGTTGCCAGAAGCTCTTATTGGTATTATAGTGGTTTCTCTAATTGTAGTTTTTGGTAATTTAGATGTTGCTACCGTTGGTAGTTTTATTAGAGATGGTGGCGGAGAAGGTTTAAAAGGAGGCCTTCCGCAATTTCAAACAGATATATTTAGTAAAGTGCCTTTTAATTGGCAAACCATTAAATTTATTGGTCCGTATGCTGTAATATTAGCAGCCATTGGGTTGATAGAATCTTTAATGACACTTAATTTGGTTGATGAATTAACCGAAACCAGAGGTAATGCCAATAGAGAATGTATGGCACAAGGAGGAGCTAATATTGTTACCGGATTTTTTGGTGGTATGGGTGGTTGCGCTATGATTGGGCAATCTATAATAAATATAAAAGGTGGTGGTCGTGGCAGACTATCAGGTATTACAGCAGCGGTTTTATTGTTGGTTTTTATCTTATTTGCTTCAGCCTATATAGAACAAATACCTATTGCAGCTTTAGTGGGGGTTATGTTTATGGTTGTAGTTGGTACCTTTGCTTGGAGTAGCTTTAGAATCCTTAGAAAAATACCAGTTAGCGATGCTATTGTTTTAATAGCCGTATCATTAATTACGGTTTGGAAAGATTTAGCTGTAGCTGTAATAGCAGGCGTTATAATTAGTGCGTTGGTGTTCTCTTGGGAAAATGCTAGACGTATTAGGGCAAGAAAGCGCATGAGGGAAGATGGTACTAAAGTATATGAAATTTGGGGGCCACTATTCTTTGGATCTATTAAGGCCTTTAATGAAAAGTTTGATCCTAAAAATGATCCAGAAAATGTTGAGATAGATTTTGTAGAGTCTAGAGTTAGCGATCATTCTGCTATAGAAGCTATTTTTAATATAGTAAATAAATATGAAGCCGAAGGAAAATCAATAAAACTTAAACATTTAAGTGAAGATTGTAAGGTGCTACTTTACAAATCGAGTCCTAAATTTAGAGAAGTTATTATTGAAGATATTGATGACCCGCGTTATCATTTGGCTGAAAATCCAGAGGCGTTTACTAAAGGGCTATCTGAGTATAATCTTTAGTAAATTATTTATTTTACTCTAACACTGTCTGGAACCAACTTAGTGTAATCGCCATTATTTCTTATTACATCACGCACAATAGATGATGCTATATAAGATGTACGAGCAGCTGTTAGTAAGAAAACGGTTTCAATTTCAGATAAACTTCTGTTGGTATGAGCAATGGCTTTTTCAAATTCAAAATCGGCAGGATTTCGTAAACCGCGTAAAATAAATTCAGCATCAATTTCTTTGCAAAAATCAACAGTTAACCCCTTGTAAGTCATTACTTTTACTTTGGGTTCATGGGCAAAAGCTTCCTCAATAAAAGTTTTTCGTTGTTCAAGAGAGAACATATATTTTTTATCGGCATTTACACCAATAGCAACAATAATTTCATCAAAAAGAGTAACTCCTCTTTTTATAATATCGTAATGTCCTAAAGTCAACGGGTCAAAAGACCCCGGGAAAATGGCTCGTTTCATTTTATAAAAATAACTTTTTTATTTCAAAGCTTCTTCAATAGCATTGTCAAATAAATCTTCTAAAGAAATTCCTGCGGCAGCGGCTTGTTGCGGCAATATACTTTCTTTGGTTAACCCAGGTACGGTATTAATTTCTAATAGATGTGGTTCGCCTTCTTTAAAAATATATTCACTTCTAGAAAAGCCAGTCATTTTTAAAGTGTCATACACTTTTTTAGCTATAGTGTTAACTTTTTCTTCTTGTTCTTTACTAAGTCTTGCTGGGGTGATTTCTTGTGATTTTCCTAAGTATTTTGCTTCGTAATCAAAAAAATCATTTTCAGAAACAATTTCTGTTATGGGTAATACCTTTGTTTTTCCTTTATAAGTTATAACGCCAACAGAAACTTCGGTACCATCTAAAAATTGTTCAATAATAATTTCGTCATCTTCTTTAAAAGCAACATCAATAGCTTTTTGTAAATCTTCTTGTTTGTGTACTTTGGTTACGCCAAAGCTACTACCAGCTTTATTAGCTTTCACAAAACAGGGTAAGCCTACTTTTTTTATTATAGCGGCTTCATTTATGGTATCACCCAAATTTAAATAGTAAGATGCCGCAGTTTTTATGCCGTAAGGTTTTAAAACACTTAAACAATCGCGTTTGTTAAAAGTAACAGAGGCTTGATACATTGAGCAACTGGTATGTGGTATACCTAATAACTCAAAATAGGCTTGCATATAACCGTCTTCACCAGGCGCGCCGTGAATGGCATTAAAAACACAGTCAAACGTAATTGTTTTATCTTTTGTTTTAACCGAAAAATCATTTTTATCTACAGGGAATTCAGCATCATTTTCATCAACATACACCCATTTGTCTTTAAAAATATGAATACGATATGCGGTATATTTTTGTGGATTTAGGGTTTCAAAAACTACATTTCCGCTTTTAAGAGAAATTTGATATTCGCTAGAATAGCCTCCCATAATAATGGCTATATGTTTCTTCATAAAAATAAAATTATGCTTTAGTATTCATCTAAAACTTACAATAATTTCGTATTTATTATAAGTTAAGCTAAAATATCATATATATTGCAAAAGAAAAAGCAGTTCTGTTTTTATATATTTGCGGTATTCAAAATTCTATACATGAGCATTGTTAAATTCTTAGTAAGTAAAACATTTTTAAAGCAAATTTTATTAGCTATTGTAGCAGTAGTTGTACTGTGTTTTATAATGTTGTGGTGGTTAAAAGGCTACACACATCATGGTGATTTTGAAACGGTTCCAGATTTAAAAGGAAAATCTATTAGTGTAGCCCAATTAGAGCTAAAAGAGAATAATTTAGTTATGCAAATTCAAGATTCGGCTAATTATAACCCTAATTACCCTAAATTTTCGGTAATAGAACAAGAGCCTGTTGCAGGAACACAAGTAAAAGAAAACAGAAAAATATATTTAACGCTTAACCCATCTGGTTATAGAAAAATTGAAGTACCAGATTTAAGAGAGCGTACCTTTAGGCAAGCAAAACCAAATTTAGAAGCTTTAGAGTTTAAAGTTGGAAAAATTACTTACGAAGATAATATTGGTAAAGATTTGGTGTTAAAAATGTATCACAAAGGAAAACTTATAAAACCTGGTGATAAACTTGCAAAAACTTCTGTAATAGATTTAGTGCTTGGTAACGGGAAACGCCCGTAAATAATTAGTCTTAACGCATTTAATGGAAAACCACACACCACAGTTACCCGAAGAGGATAACCTCTATGAACATTATACTTTTACGGTTAAAGAGGGGCAAACCCCACTGCGTATAGATAAATACGTAATGAATTTTGTTGAAAACGCTACTAGAAACAAAATACAAACCGCAGCAAAAAATGGGAGTATTTATGTTAATGGCTCTCCTGTTAAGCCAAGTTATAAAGTAAAACCTAATGACCAAATAAAGGTGCTTTTTACACACCCTACGTATGAAAATTTATTGGTAGGAGAAGACATTCCGTTAGATGTTGTTTATGAAGACAATGAGTTGCTAGTAGTAAATAAACCAGCTGGTATGGTGGTACATCCTGGTCACGGAAATTATTCAGGTACATTAATAAATGCTTTAATTTATAAGTTTGAAAACTTACCAAACAATTCTAGCGAACGCCCTGGATTGGTGCATAGAATTGATAAAGATACTAGCGGGCTTTTAGTTGTTGCGAAAACCGAAGAAGCCATGACCCATTTGTCTTTACAGTTTGCCGAAAAAACTAGCGAGCGCGAATACGTAGTGTTAGTTTGGGGGAATGTTGAAGCAGATGAAGGTACCGTAGAAGGTAATATTGGGAGACACCCAAAGAACCGATTACAAAACACGGTATTTCTTGGTGATGATGCCGAAAAAGGTAAACCAGCGGTTACCCATTATAAAGTTTTAGAGCGTTTAGGTTATGTTACCTTGGTGTCTTGTAAGTTAGAAACCGGACGTACCCATCAAATACGCGTACACATGAAACATATTGGGCACACGCTGTTTAACGATGAACGCTATGGAGGCGAAAAGATTTTAAAAGGCACAACATTTACAAAATACAAACAGTTTGTAGAAAACTGTTTTAAAATACTGCCAAGACAAGCGTTACATGCAAAAACACTAGGTTTTGTGCACCCCAAAACAGGGGAGTTTATGCAATTTACTTCTGAAATTCCTGATGATATGCAACAGTGTATTGAAAAATGGCGAGGGTACTCAAAGCATATTGAAAACCTCTAGTTTAGTGAAGTATTTGTATTAAATTATTTTCTTATTTAGTGGGTATTACTTTTTGAATGGTTCCATCTTCATTGTAGTATAATTTGTCAAAACATATAGATCTGCGAAAAGGGTGTGGACTTCCTTCATGACCCCAGCCAAATTTCTCTTCTAACTCAGGATGGTTTTTGTAGTACAAGTCTGAGTTGTGATAAAACATATACCACTGCCCTTGGTACTCAACTATTGAATGGTGGTTTGTGCCACTATTCATTTTTTCTAAAATAACACCTTTATATTCAAAAGGACCTAAAGGATTATCAGACATGCAATATTTTATTTCACCGCTTGTTCCAACATAAGATAAATAGTATTTACCTTTGTATTTATGCATCCAAGAGGCTTCAAAAAAATCATCGGTACCCTTTAACAAATGAACTTCTCCATCATATGAAATCATATCTTTATTTAGCTTAATAGCATTTACAACCAACTGCCCCATGTACAAATATGCTTGTCCATCATCGTCTATAAATACACCTGGGTCAATAAAATCTCTGTTACAAACAACACCTTTAGTATCCATTGAAATTAGTGGTTTCCCTAACGGATCAATAAATGGGCCTGTTGGTTTATCACTTACAGCAACTCCTATATGAAATTGATCGGTAGGGAAATAGAAATAATACTTTTCGTTTGCTTTTATACAGTCTGGTGCCCATGCATATTTTTTAGCCCACTTAACATCTTTAATATCTAACGCAACGCCATGATCTGTCCAATTTACCATGTCGGTAGTTGAAAATACATGCCAATCTACCATATCAAACCAATTGGCATCATCAGGGTCATGCGAAGGGTAAACGTATAGCGTGTCGTTAAACACACGAGCCGAAGGATCTGCAGTATACATATGTGTGATAAATGGATTCTGAGAAAAGCAGATATCTCCGGTTATAATTATAAAAAAAATGGAGCTAATATATTTCATATACCTTATTTTATGGAGTATAACAGTTTAATATGATGTTGTTTTGATGTTTATCTTTTATAGTTAAACGAATTTAGCTAATTTTTTGTGTAAAGTCAAAGAGGTAATTCTTATTTTCAAAAGTCTATTAGTAATTGTAACTTTGATAAGTAAAAATCTTATTCATGAAATTAGTAATATCACCTGCTAAATCGCTAAATTTTGAAAGCGAGTTACCAACAAATATATATACAGAAGCCTGTTTTTTAAAACAAGCCGAACGTATAAACAAACTACTTAAAAAAAAATCTGCCCGAAGTTTATCTAAACTAATGAACATTTCTGATGCTTTAGGGCAATTAAATTATGAGCGTAACCAAGAATGGAGTTTGCCATTTACACCAAACAACGCAAGACCTGCTGTATATGCCTTTAGTGGCGATGTTTACAAAGGCTTAGATGCTTATACCATTCCAGAAGAGAAACTTGAAAAATTGCAAGATACAGTTCGTATTATTTCGGGTTTATACGGTCTATTAAAACCTACCGATTTAATTCAACCTTATAGGCTAGAAATGGGCACTAAATTTCCCGTAGGGAAAAATAAAAACTTATATGAGTTCTGGAAAAAAACAATAACCACAGCCTTAAATGAAGAGTTAGAAGATAACGAGTTATTTTTAAACCTAGCCAGTAATGAGTACTTTAAAGCTATTGATGTTAAAGCATTAAAAGTACCCGTAATAACAGCCAATTTTAAAGATTTTAAAAATGGTAAGTACAAAGTAATTTCTTTTTTTGCAAAAGCAGCACGTGGTATGATGGCACGCTATATAATAGATACCAATGCCAATACTGTAGAGGATTTAAAAGGCTTTAATTATGAGGGCTACGGTTTTAGCGAAGACCTATCAACCAATACAGAGTTAGTTTTTATTAGATAGTCTATTTATATGGTTTACTATTTAATTTTAGCGCTTCAAGCATATTGTATTTACCACATGTTTAAATACAGAAATCCTTACTATTGGGTGTTTTTAATATTATTTTTACCTGTGGTAGGCTCCATAATTTATTTAATAACACAGGTTTATAATAAGCGTGATGCTGAAAAACTTACAAGTGAGATTACCAATATTATAAACCCAACTAAAAAAATTAAAGATTTACAAAAAAAGTTAGAGTTTTCTGAAACTTATCAAAACAGAGTAAATTTAGCTGATGCTTATTTAGAAATAGGCGACTACCAAAATGCTATAACATATTACAAAGATGCTTTAGAAGGTAATTTTCAAAATGATTATTATGTTATAAATAACATGGTAGAAGCTTTTTACAAACTAGAAGATTACAAAAACGTTTTAAAATATGCAGAAAGCATTAAAGAACATAAAGAATTTAATAAGTCCAGAATTCAATTTTTATACGGGTTAGCCTTAGAAAAAGAAGGCAAACTTGATGATGCAGAAGCAAATTTAAAATGTATTGATATAAGATTTTCATTTTATAATGAGCGTCTTACTTATGCAAAGTTTTTATTGAGTAGAAATAAAAACCAAGAAGCTAAAGATATTTTAAATGCCTTAATCTTAGAATCACAACAAATGACTAAGTCTAACAAACGTATTTACCATAGTACCATAACAGAGGCAGAACGTATTTTAAAAGAAAACCCAACTACTTAGGTTGGGCTTTTTTATCTACACTTATTTTAGTTTCAGCAGAAATTTTCTTTTTTACTCTTGGGCGTCTTACACCAAAAGTACCTCTGTAAATTTTACCACGTTTAGTTTTTTTGTCTCCTTTTCCCATTTTATTTGTAATTTTTGTTTCTTTCAAAATAATAAAAATTTAAAAATAAGTCAAATGCAACATGTTTAAACATAAGCACCCATATGCTCCATTCATAAAAAAAACTACAACAAAATTAATAGTAGGTACATTACCACCACCAAGATTTTCAACAGGAGAGTTGTTAGAAAACGATGTGAATTTTTGTTATGGCAGTTATTACAATTCACTCTGGTTATACATTGATGAAATTCATAATTTGAGCTTAAGATATGATAATTCTAACGAAGCTATTGAACAACGCAAACAATTTTTAGTAGAGCATAATATAGGTGTTTGTGATATTGTTGAGAGTTGTCAACGTAAAAAAATAGATGCCTCAGATTTAGGAATGACAAATATAAAACTAAGAGATGTAGTGGGCTATTTAAAGAAATACCCAAACATAAATACCATTTTATTTACTGGCGGAAATAGTAAAAACGGACCCGAATATTTTTTTAGAAAACATATAAAAGATTACGGGTTGAAGTTAGAGTTGGTTTCAAACCAGATTCCTAGAATTCATCAATTTGTAATTCCTAGAGAAGAGCAGGAGTATTGTGAACAAGACAGACTAATTAAAACTGTATCATTAACCTCTTCTTCTGGAAGCGCAAATAGAGCCATTGGTAGTATGAAGTTGTATCAACAATTAAAAACCACAAACCCAAATTTTAACACTTTTGATTTTAGAGTAATGCAATATCGGGAGTTTTTTTAAGCTCTTTTGTAGTTTAAAATAATAAAAAACCATCTTAAAATTAAGATGGTTTTTCAAAAAACATTCAATTTAAAACTTAAGATTTTGTAGCTTTTACAGAAATTTTAAGTTCAATATCATCGTTAATAAATTTATCACCTAAATTATCAAAAAACGACTTAGAACCATACTTAACATTCCATTTAGAACGGTCTATAGTAAAAGTTTCACTTGTTAAACTAAGTGTATCATTTTCATTAGAAATACTTACAGGAAACGTAACATTATTTGTAGTGTCTTTTAAGGTTAAGTTACCAGAAAGCATGGTTTTTCCATCGGCTTCTTCTAAACCAGTAATTTCAAAAGAGGCACTAGGGTAGGTTTCGGTATCAAAAAAATCAGCACCTTTTAAATGTCCGGTAAGTTTTGCATTTCCTTTTTCTTCAGCAGGAATATCTAAAACAACAATAGAATTCATGTCTATTTTAAATGTGCCACCAACAATTTTACTATCAGCAACATCAAATGCTCCATCGGTTATACTAATAGTACCGTTGTGTTTTCCTGTTGGTTTAGAACCTGCCCACTCAATGCTAGATTCTGCTACATTAGCAGTGTACTTTTCTGTGGCTATTTCAACTACTTCAGTTTCTTGTGCGGCTTTGGTTTCGGCTTCTTTGGTTTTGTCTTTACAACTAAAGGTTAAGGTTGCCAAAATGCAAATAGATAAAAGACTTTTTTTCATAAAAATTTTATTTAGTGATTTAGGTGTAAAGTTACTTAATTGAACCCACAAAAAAAATTTAAAAATAATTAGTGACATTTTGACATTTTTATAATAATGGCAGTACTTTTGCCAACCAAATATTACGTAATTGCATAATGTAAATGTTACTATGAGTAAAAAGAAAAAAAACACAGATATAGAACAAGAACAAGTAGAAGCAACTCAAACCGAAACTGTTGAAGTTGAAGAAAAAGAAGAAACATCTGCAGAAGAACAAACGGTAGAAGAGCAATCAGTTGAAGAAAAACTACAAGAAGAAGTGAAACAAGAAAAAGATAAGTTTTTACGTTTATTTGCAGAGTTTGAAAACTATAAAAAGCGTACTTCTAAAGAGCGTTTAGATTTATTTAAAACTGCAAATGAAGAAGTAATGGTGGCTCTGTTACCAATTATAGATGATTTTGAGCGTGCTTTAACACACATTGAAGAAGATAAAGAAGCCGAAGAATTACGCAAAGGAGTAGTGCTTATTTATCAAAAAATGTTAACAACCTTAGAGCAAAAAGGACTGGCACCAATAAAAGTTGAAAAAGGAGACAATTTTAATGCCGATGACCACGAGGCGGTAACTCAAATTCCAGCACCGTCAGATGACCTTAAAGGTAAAATTATTGATGTTGTTGAAAAAGGTTATAAATTAGGCGAAAAAGTAATACGTTTCCCAAAAGTTGTTATTGGGCAATAAAAATAAAACATGGCAAAAAGAGATTATTACGAAATATTAGGAGTTAGCAAAGGGGCTAGTGCTTCAGAAATTAAAAAGGCATATCGGAAAAAAGCGATAGAGTTTCATCCAGATAAAAATCCAGATGATAAGGAAGCCGAAGCAAAATTTAAAGAAGCGGCCGAAGCCTATGAAGTATTAAGTGACCCTGATAAAAAAGCTAGATATGACCAATTTGGTCATCAAGCCTTTGAAAATGGAGGAGGCTTTGGTGGAGGTGGCATGAATATGGATGACATATTCAGTCAGTTTGGTGATATATTTGGCGGTGCCTTTGGTGGTGGTTTCTCTGGTTTTGGCGGCGGTGGCGGACAACGTAGAGTAAAAGGAAGCAACCTACGCATACGTGTTAAATTAACTCTTGAAGAAATTGCTAACGGCGTTGAAAAGAAAATAAAAGTTAAGCGTAAAGTTAAAGCGCCAGGAACTACCTATAAAACATGCTCAACTTGTGGAGGTACCGGTCAAGTTACTCGTATTGCTAATACTATTTTAGGAAGAATGCAAACCTCTTCACCATGTAATGTTTGTGGAGGTACTGGTGAAATTATTGATAAAAAACCAGCCGATGCCGATGCTCAAGGATTAAAAGTTGTTGAAGAAACCGTATCCATAAAAATACCAGCAGGTGTGGTTGATGGTATGCAACTTAAAGTATCTGGTAAAGGAAATGAAGCTCCAGGTAACGGAATTGCAGGCGATATTTTAGTAGTTATAGAAGAAGAAGTACACCCTAAATTACAACGAGAAGGTGATAATTTACATTACGATTTGTATGTAAGTTACCCCGATGCGGTTTTAGGAACTTCAAAAGAAATAGATACGGTTACTGGTAAAGTGCGTATAAAAATAGAACCAGGAGTACAAAGTGGTAAAATATTACGCTTACGCGGAAAAGGAATACCAAGTATAAATGGTTACGGAAAAGGAGATTTATTGGTACATGTTAACGTGTGGACACCCAAAACACTTAACAAGCAACAAAGAGAGTTTTTTGAAAGTATGAGGAATGATGAGCATTTCGAACCAAAACCACAAAGCTCAGATAAATCATTCTTTGAAAAAGTAAAAGATATGTTCTCTTAAAACTTTAAGTTTTAATAAGAAAACAAACAATTTTTAGTCCTTACTTGTAAACGATAAAATTGTAAGTTATAAGTTAGATTTGTTAATAATATAGAAAAAAAAACTATATTTGAAGTATCACTAAATTTTTAGTGGTAATTTTTCTTTTTCATAGCAATTTTTTTCCCATCCTTAATATTGTTTTAAGGGTGGGTTTTGTTTTTATGCACTTTTAAAAAATAATTAATAATTATTTACTAAAACTCTCAGTTAAACATTTAATATATTTACAACCTATTCAAGATCGTTAAAAAATATGAGCAACTTATTAGAAGTTCATGAAGTTTCTAAGAATTTCGGAGATTTTAAGGCACTCAACAATGTATCAATCAATGTCCCTAAAGGAAGCATTTTTGGACTTTTAGGCCCTAACGGGGCTGGTAAAACAACTTTAATTAGGGTAATTAACCAAATTACTATGCCAGATTCTGGTACCGTGCATTTAGATGGAGATTTACTTAACCCTTCACACATAAAAGAAATAGGTTATTTACCAGAAGAACGTGGTTTATATAAATCTATGAAAGTTGGAGAGCAAGCTTTGTATTTAGCACAATTAAAAGGCTTAAGTAAAGCCGAAGCTAAACAACGTTTAAAATATTGGTTTGATAGATTAGAAATAGGAGATTGGTGGAACAAGAAAATACAAGAACTTTCAAAAGGAATGGCACAAAAAATACAGTTTGTGGTTACCGTATTGCACAACCCAAAATTGTTAATTTTTGATGAACCTTTTTCGGGCTTTGACCCTATAAATGCCAATTTAATTAAAGACGAAATTTTACGCTTGCGTGAAGAAGGCGCAACAGTAATATTTTCAACACATAGAATGGAATCTGTTGAAGAGTTATGTGATGATATTGCCTTAATACACAAGTCAAACAAAATATTAGAAGGTAAATTAATTGATATAAAAAGGCAATACAAAACCAATACTTTTGAAGTAGGTTTAGAGGCTGAAAATAAACTGATTTTAAAAGAACGTTTAACTGAAAAGTTTACAGTTTCTGAAGCAAATTTTAAATCTTTAAATGATGATTTAAAACTAAATATTAAGCTTAAAAAAGGAGAATCTGCACAAGACCTTATTGCATTTTTAAACCAAAAAGCACAAATAAATCATTTTGTAGAAGTGATACCTAGTGCCAATGACATATTTATTCAAACAGTACAGAATAACTAATTATGAATCATCTTTCACTTATCATAAAACGTGAATATTTAACTAAGGTTAAAAATAAATCTTTTATAGTAATGACCATTTTAAGCCCTATTATCATGATAGCGCTTATTGCAGTAGTAGCCTATTTATCAAATTTAAATAATGAAAAGGTAAGGGTTATTTCTGTGTTAGATGAATCTGGTTTGGTAAGAGATATTTTTAAAAACACAGAGCATACAACTTATGATATTCTAGAGAACGTATCGTTAGATGTAGCAAAAAATATAGTAAATGAAACCTCAAATTATGGTTTACTTCATGTTGAAAAATTTACAGAATTAGACTCTGTTTCTAAACACATTAAATTTTATTCTGAAGAATCTCCTTCATTAGCAATAATTTCAGATTTAGAAGGTAAATTAGAAAGGGCATTTACCAATTTAAAAATGAAGGAAGCTAATATTGATATTTCTAAAATTGAAGCATCTCAAGTGCACATAAACATAGGTCAGGAGAATTTTTTTGGCGAAGAATCTTCAAAAATAGATAGTGTAGTAAAGCTAATTTTTGGTTGTGCAGCAGGTTATTTATTATTCATGTTTATCATTATTTATGGTAACATGATAATGCGTAGTGTTATAGAAGAAAAAACTAGTAGGATTATAGAGGTAATAATTTCCTCTGTAAAACCAGTACAATTAATGTTGGGTAAAATTATTGGTACTTCTTTAGCAGGTATTACACAGTTTGTTGTTTGGGTTATTTTTGGGGGACTTTTAATGACTATTGTTTCACTAGTTTTAGGAATAAGTTTATTTGATTCTTCAATGCCGCAACAAGAACTTATTGAAATGGCATCACAAAGTCAAGGGCAAGGGGTAGAGTTTTATTTTGAATCTTTTAAACAAGCTTTAAGGAATATGCCATTAATGAATTTAATTGTAGCTTTTATATTTTTCTTTATCGGTGGATATTTGTTGTATAGTTCGCTGTATGCCGCTATTGGCGCCGCAGTTGATAATGAAACCGATACTCAACAATTTATGCTACCCATTTTAATGCCTTTAATTTTAGCTGTTTATATAGGAATTTTTACTGTTATTGAAGACCCACACGGAACGGTTTCAACGGTGTTTTCATACATTCCATTAACATCACCTGTTGTTATGCTTATGAGAATACCATTTGGGGTACCTATTTGGCAACAGTTGCTTTCTTTGTTAATTTTAATTGGTACATTTATGTTTACGGTTTGGTTTGCAGCTAAAATTTATAGAGTTGGTATTTTAATGTATGGTAAAAAACCAACCTATAAAGAGTTAATAAGATGGATTAAATATTAAAATGACTCAAAAAATAGAAAAAATAGAAGAAGTTATTAACGAAAGCTCTTTTTTTGAGGAGGTTGTTAAATTCATTAATATTAAGTTATATGAAAATGAAGCGGGAACAATTGTAATAACAATAGGGTTTGTTCTTTTAGTTTTTATTTCTTTTATCTTAACTAATATTATACTTTCTTTGTTTAGAAGGATGGTTACCAGAAAATTACCAGAAGATGACAAAGTTAAGTTTGTAACAGTATTTTCTTTTTCTCGTTGGTTTATTTATGTTATAGTATTATTAATAGCATTTAGTACCGTAGGCATTAATGTAAATGCTGTATTGGCAGCTTCGGCAGGACTTCTAATAGGTATTGGTCTTGCTTTGCAAACACTTTTTCAAGATATTATTTCGGGTATTTTTATTCTTATTGATCAATCAGTTCATGTAGGAGATATTATTGAACTAGAAGGTAAGGTAGGTAGAGTTGATGAGATAAAACTTAGAACAACGCGTGCAGTTACTGTTGATAATAAGGTTTTAATAATACCAAACCATCTTTATTTGACTAATAGTTTGTATAATTGGACTCAAAATGGAACTACTACAAGAGAGTCTGTTAGTGTAGGGGTGGCTTACGGAAGTGATGTGCAACTAGTAAAAAAGTTGTTAATAGAAGCAGCAAACTCACACCCACAAGTATTAAATAAATTAGAAACTAAAGTACAGTTTGTAGATTTTGGTGATAGTTCATTAAACTTTAAAGTAGTATTTACCTTAGCCGATAGTTTTAATGCACGTATTCCACAAAGCGATATTCGTTTTGAAATAGACCGCTTATTTAGAGAAAACAATATTTCTATACCGTTCCCGCAAAGAGATATTCATATTATAAAGAAATAAACAAAATTAAATATGCCTAAAATACTAGTAATTGAAGATGAAGCAGCCATTAGAAGAGTGCTTGTAAAAATACTTTCAGAAGAAAGTGATACCTATCAAGTAGAAGAAGCTGAAGATGGTTTAGTAGGAATTGAAAAAATAAAAAAAGACGATTTCGATTTAATTCTTTGCGATATAAAAATGCCAAAAATGGATGGTGTTGAAGTATTAGAAGCTGTTAAAAAAATAAAACCAGAAATTCCTATAGTGATGATTTCTGGTCATGGAGATTTAGATACAGCTGTAAATACCATGCGTTTAGGAGCTTACGATTATATTTCTAAACCACCAGATTTAAACAGATTGCTAAACACAGTTAGAAACGCCTTAGATCGAAAAGAACTTGTTGTAGAAAACAAAATTCTTAAGAAAAAGGTTAGTAAAAAATACGAAATGGTGGGCGAAAGTAAAGCTATTGCTCAAATAAAAGAAATAATTGAAAAAGTAGCCCCAACAGATGCTAGAGTTTTAATTACTGGCCCTAATGGAACTGGGAAAGAAATTGTAGCCCATTGGTTGCATGAAAAAAGTGAACGCTCTAAAGGTAATATGATAGAGGTGAATTGTGCCGCTATACCAAGTGAATTAATTGAAAGTGAGCTTTTTGGACATGTAAAAGGTGCTTTTACCAGCGCTAATAAAGATAGAGCAGGAAAATTTGAAGCAGCTAACGGAGGTACCATTTTTCTAGATGAAATAGGAGATATGAGTTTATCTGCACAGGCTAAAGTTTTAAGAGCGCTTCAAGAAAATAAAATACAACGGGTTGGAAGTGACAAGGATATAAAAGTAAATGTTAGGGTAATTGCTGCTACCAATAAAAACTTGAAAAAAGAAATTGAAGACGGTAAATTTCGTGAAGATTTATATCATAGACTTGCGGTTATACTTATAAAAGTGCCAGCTTTAAATGATAGACGTGATGACATTCCGCTATTGGTAAATCATTTTGCAGCTAAAATAGCTAATGAACAAGGAACCGCTAAAAAAACATTTTCAGATAAAGCTATAAAATTACTTCAAGATTATGATTGGACAGGTAATATTAGAGAGCTTAGAAATGTAGTGGAGCGTTTAATTATACTTGGCGGAACAGAAGTTAGTGAGCAAGATGTAAAATTGTTTGCTTCAAAATAAAAAAAGGCTCTGATTTATTTTCAGAGCCTTTTTTATTAAATATTATCTAACTCAGCTAAGTAAGAATTTGTAGCTTCTTTAATGTTGGTTAAAAAGTAAGCTGTTATTTCTTCCTTATTTTTAGCTAAGAGTTCGTCTTCACTTTTATTAGGTATTGAAAGCTCAAAACTACTTCCATATTGTTTTAGAATTTTATTGTAAGTTTCAATGTTTAAAGAAAGCGCATCTTCGTATTTGTTAATTAGGGCTTTCTTTTCAAGTATTGCTGCTTTTTCCTTTTGTTCAGCCAATTTTTTGGCAATAGCAGCTTCTTTTTTCTTTAATTCAAGTTGTTGTTGCTCAAGTTTTTCCTTTTCAATTTGTAAAGCACTTAAATTATCGGTTTCCTCTTCTTCTGTGTTGTTGTTTGCTGTAAATTCATTCAAAGAGTCAATAGTGCTTTTAGCAATTTCTCTAGCTCTTTTAACATAAAAGCGCCCGTCTTCAAAAGTTTCTTGAGACTCTACTTTTGCTAGTAATTCAGCGCCATCATATGCTAAATTATAGGCACTTTCACAACCACATTTTTTTAGATTGGTTTTTGCTTTTTCAAATGATTTTAAAGACTTTTCTGAGTAATACTTAAGATGGTCTAAATTATTAGATTCATAAGCAGATTTTACATTAGAATAGGCATAAATAAGATTAGAATCTGCATCTGCACAATAATCTTGAGCAAAAAATTTAGAAACACTTAAAAGTGATAATAAAACAATAAAAATGTTTTTCATGGTATTTGGGTTGGTTAATAAGTAGGTGAACCAAATGTATAAAAAACATAATTAATGAGCTTGCACTTCATCGAAATTATGGTTTTAGTATATTTATAAAAAAATAAAAATATACAGATGAGTGAATATAAAGTAACTTCTAAAATTTCATTAAAAGATAGACCCACCAAAGTTGTAATAGATGATGCCGAAAAACAATTAAAAAAAATAAGGAAGAAACTAGGGAAATTACAAGACACCTTGTATGCACACGGTAAATATGCTGTTTTAGTCTGTTTACAAGGTATGGACACAGCAGGAAAAGATAGTTTAATAAGAGAGGTTTTTAAAGATTTTAACGCTAGAGGTGTTGTGGTACATAGTTTTAAAGTACCTACTGAGTTAGAACTAAAGCATGACTATTTATGGAGGCATTATATTGCGTTACCAGCAAGAGGTAAATTTGGGGTTTTTAATCGTACGCATTATGAAAATGTATTAGTTACACGTGTGCATCCTGGTTATATTCTAGGAGAAAATATTCCTTCTGTAAATTCTGTTGAAGATATTGATGATGCATTTTGGGACAAGCGTTTTGAACAAATAAATAACTTTGAAAAGCATATTGCAGAAAGCGGTACTATTATATTTAAGTTCTTTTTAAATCTTTCAAAAGAAGAACAAAAAAACAGACTTTTAAGGCGATTAAATAAACAAGAAAAAAATTGGAAATTTTCTCCAGGCGATTTAAAAGAGCGTAAGCTTTGGGACACATATCAAGTGTGTTATGAAGATGCTATTAATAGGACCTCTAAAGAATATGCGCCATGGTATACAATTCCTGCAGACGATAAACCTTCGGCAAGATATATCGTAGCTAAAATTATATATGATACACTTAAAGAATATACTGATATTGAAGAACCAGAGTTAGATGATGATATTAAAGCTAATATTGAATTGTACAAACAACAATTAAAAAATGAATAATATTAAAAAGTTGGTTGTTGGTTTTGTATTATTGTTTTCAGCTCAAAATATAATGACACAAGAAGAGAAAAATTTACCATTTAGAGAAATACCAGAATATCCTGAAGAATATACATCTAATTTATTAGTAGCAAGAATGATTGATGGCTTAGGGTTTAGATATTATTGGGCAACCGAAGGATTAAAAGATACAGATTTAGCTTATAAAGCAAGTGAATCTGGGCGTACAAGTTTAGAAACTATCAATCATATTTACGGGTTATCTAAATTTTTAAGAAATAGTGTCTTAGAAAATGATAAAGATGCTAATAAAGAAGAACTTAGCTTTTTAGAATTGAGATCTAAAACATTAATAAACTTTAAAAAAGTTTCAGATACATTAAAAAATGCTAGTGAAACGTTTAAATTTGAAGATACTTCAGTGCCTTTTTGGAATATCATTAACGGACCAATTGCAGATGCGTTATGGCATTGTGGACAAATAGTGATGTTGAGAAGAGCTTCTGGTAACCCTTTTAATTCAAAAGTATCTGTGTTTAGTGGTAAACTAAAAGATTAATTATAAATAACTTAGCCACCATTTATCTTTATTGCTGGCTTTATAAATCATATAATTTTTACTTGGGAAGTAGAGTAGAGCAACAATACCTATCCAAACCAAATACACAATATAAAGTGAATAGCCATATTTTGCAAGCCCTATAATAGACCTGTCAGAGATGTTTGAAAGAATGTCTTGCCAACCTTCATTAAATAAAATAACACCAATAATTGCAAAACTGTGAATTACAAATATGTGTAAGAAATAATAGAAAAGAGGCACTCTACCAAATACTAAAAAGAAATCGGTTATTTTATTTTTAGCTTTTTCAATAGCTAATAAAAAGAGTAATGAAGGTCCTATGGTTATTAATATGTATGATAGAGATGGGGGATATTTAGTTACTTTAAAGAAAGACATTATGGTTTTTGTTAGGGTTTCTTGAGTAGACCACGGTGTTAAATCTCCATAAATATTAGTGCCTCTAATAATAAAAAACAGTGTAATAGCACCAATACCAAGTGTTAGTAGCCATTTTCTTCTAGTTTTAGCATTAAACCCTCTAGTATAAATTGAACCAAAGCAATATCCTAACGCAATGAGCCCAATCCATGGAATAACAGGATAAATAATATAAGCAAATCTAGTTTCACTTATTGGAATACTATTAGGTTGATGTAACATGTACCAAATGATAGATTGAAAGCTATTACCTTCAGCAATAATTTTATCTAGAAGATTATGACCCGCAACTAGAATAATGCCAATACCAAGAATAACTTTTTTAGGTAGAAAAACAAGAAAAGAAAGAGCAATCATACCTATACCTATAGCCCAAATAACTTGTAGAACTATTAAACTGTAAGTGTAATCAAAAGTCCAATTAAAGCTATTAACAAAAATTTCAAGAAAGATAAGCCATAAACCTCTAGTAAATAAGAATTTAAAAAGTTTAGGTTTTGTTTTATTACTACCGTATAGAAAAGCTGAGGTTCCTGCTAAAAAAACAAAAACAGGTGCACAATAATGAGTTATAAACCGGGTAAAAAATAATATAGGAGTTGTGGTTTCTATATTTGTAGGATTATCTAAAGAGGCCCCCAAATGAAAATAATCTCTTGTATGATCTAAAGCCATTAACACCATTACAACACCTCTTAAAATATCAATAGATTGAATTCGGGTTGATTTTATAACGCTCATGCTACTAAAGTAAGTTTTAATTTTTAATAAAGATGATTTCAGCTTTACATACTTAGTAGTAAGATACTACCATTTAAAATTTTAGTGGTTAAATTCATTCTTTTATAAAAAGAAACCAAAAGCAGCTTTTACAACGAAAGCTGCTTTTGGTTTAAACAGGTTGGTTATTTAGCATTTAATAACGCTCTACTGTAATAAATCATTTCGCTAGTAATTTTTCCATCGGCATCAAAACTGTTGCTAAAATGCATAGGAACTGTAATTTCTTTCTTGTCAGATTTACGTATTAAATGATAGTTCCACCAAGATAATACTTCGCGTCCTTCGCCCATTTCATATTCTAAATAATCAGGATACCCAATCATATCTATACTTACTATTTCAAAATTTTCTAGAAACTGTTCCCATAAAGCTTTTATTTCTGATTTTGGAGTTGATTCTCCCACTTGACTGTGAATACTGTGAAAAGTAGCATTATCACTGTAATAGCTCAGGCATTTGTCTAAATCTGAATTTTCAAAAGCGTACATGCCTTTACGAATAGTGTTTATATTATCATGATGGTTGTAAATAGTACCATTAGTTCTATTAACAAAACTGGCTCCTATTTCATCAAAAATACTTTCGTTAGTATAATTTATTATAGCTTGTATTTTGTTGTTTTTATTTAGAATAAAAAGTCTGTGTAACGGCATGTTTACTTTTACACCTGTTTTTTTGTGTACGCCTTTTATGTCTTCCCAATTTTGTACCCAAACTACATCTTCGTCATTATCTTTTTTATACTCAATGGCATCTGGATAGGCTCCTTTTGTCTGTGTTATAGAGAAATAATCAAGAACATCATTCCAGACTTTTGCAGAACCGGCAAATGATGCTTTGTCTTCTCCTTTAGGTTTGGTTGATAAACCTACGCCATTCCAAGCCTTAAAATCATCAGCTAGGTAACTTGCAACTTTAGTAGAATCTCCTGCTACAAAGGCTTTGTTCATGGCTTGAACAGTTTCAATGGCCGGATGTTCAATATAAACAGTTCCATTTGATTTTTTTTGACCAAATGCAGTAATTAAACTTGATAGGGCAATTACGAATAATAATGTTTGTTTTTTCATTTTATTGGATTTATGGTTAATTAATTTATTCTTAATGTTTAATTTGAAAAGCTATTTAAACTATCTTTTGCAGGTTTAAAGTAAATGCCTAAATCGGTTTTAATTAAATCGTTTTTATAAATGATTTGGGGATGATTTTTTGCGGGTTTGTGGTTAAGCATTTTGTGCATATCTGAAATTTTATAAGTTTCACTGCTCAATAAATAATCTTTGCCATGTAGGCCTTTTTTGGTTGCTATTTTGTAAATGGCTTTAGCTACGTCTTCTACATCTACTATGGCAAATGGTACGTCATTGTCAAAAAGAAATTTTATAAAATTGTTAGGAGCTATATTGTTTTTTACCAGATATTGTAGATTTCCAGAGGTAGAATCTTTTCTGTTTGATAGTGCTTTCCCCATAACGGCTACAGGAGAAACTGTACTAATTTCAAAATGAATATTTGGGTTGTTATTGATGAATTTTTCTACTACTTGGTTTGCTATAAATTTTGCTTGGGCATACGGGTGACTTTCTGTGCTTGAAAACCGAGAGCAAGATTCATCAATGGTATCTGTGAAATTTTTGCCATTTGGCGGAAACGGAAAGTTTGTATTCCAACCTGCTACTGATGCAATAAAAACAACTTTTTCAATGCTTGGAGTAAGAGATATAACCTCCAGAAAATTTTTGGTACCTTCAATTGTAGGATTGAATAATTGCGTTTGAGGGTCTGTAACATCTAAAATAAATGGAGTACCACCATGAACAATAATATCACAATCACTTACAAATTCTTTTAAAGAGGTTTTGTTTGTAATGTCCATTTCACTTATATACAGATTGTCTGCGTGTTTTAGTGTCATTAAATGTCCGTATTTGTCTTCACGAGAAATATCGGTAGTTGATACTTTCACTTGGTAGCCTTTATTTAAAAATATTTTGGTGACGTGGCTTCCTATAAACCCTGAACCGCCTATAATTCCTATTTTTTTCATTTTCTTTTAAATTAAAAACCTACATTTTAATATTGAAATATGTTAGTTTCAATGCATGTAGGTTTTGTTTTTTTGATTGGTTACTTAATAAAAATGACTAACTCAAGTGTTATAACTTGTGTCTAAGTAAGGCATAAAAAGAGCTAGGAAAAAGTGATTAAGGACGAAAGGGGTATAAAAGTGAGCAGAAGAGGTAATTTATTTACCGAAGACTATAAGTGGTTGCAAATAAATTACTTATGTTTTTAAGTGGTGGCTTTAAGATTAAATTTAAAAATAAAAGAGGTGCCATTTTTATTTTTTTCTGTCATAGAGCCATTAAGTTGAAGGGTAAGTAAGGATATTAATTGCGAACCAAAGCCAGTGCCTTGTGTAACGTTGGTTTTACCAATACCATTATCGGTAACTTCTAGGTGTAAAACATCATTAGTTTGTTTTTCCATCTTAATGGTTATAGTACCGTTTTTGTTATCTGGAAAAGCATATTTTACGGTGTTGGTTAACAGTTCGTTTATAATTAAACCTAAAGGAATTGCTGTATCAATATCTAAGTCTAGTTTATTCATTGCTAGAATTAGATTTATCTTTTTTTCAGCATTTAAACTGTCTAAAATGTTTTCACTTAAATTTAAAACGTAATCTTTCATTTCTATAGCGCCTAATTTTTCACCTTGATATAATTTTTGGTGCACAATACCAATAGAATTCACTCGGTTTTGATTTTCTAACATGGTTTCTTTAGTGTTTAGGTCGTCTATTTGGGCAGATTGTAATGAAAGTAAGCTAGAAACAACTTCTAAATTATTTTTTACCCTGTGGTGCACTTCCTTTAATAGTAATTCAATTTTAGCATTTTTTTCAGCTAAAAGTTTATTTGTTTTGCTTCTATTGCGGTAGCTTATAAACCCAAAAATTAATAATCCAAGTAAAAGCGCAACCAAACCAAAACTTAGAGTTTGAATTAAACGTTGTTGAGAAATCTTAGTTTGTTGAATTACAATGGTTTCTTCTTTCTTGTTTGTTTCGTATTGAGTTAATAATTCAGACATTTTAGCATCACTTTCTATTGATGCAATACTGTCTCTAAGTGTATAAGCTTTTTGTTTAAAGTTTAAAGCTTCTTTGTAGTTTCCTAGTTTATTATAAATGGTACTAACGTGGTTGTAATTTTCTATTAAATTTGAAACGTCATTGTTTTTTTCTTGTAGGTTTACGGTTTCTAATTGATAGTTTAATGCTGTTTTATAGTTTCCTAAAAGCATATTTACTTCGCCTAAATTTGCAATAACAGTATTTGTGGCATTGGGGTAGTTTGCTTTTTTTGCTAAGGCTAAACACATTTTATAACTTTTTATAGCCTCTTCATATTTGCCAAGTCTTTTATAAGCATTGCCAATGGCATTAGTAACATCAGATTCTGTAGGTAAACCTAAGTTTTGTTCTTGAGCTATGGTTAAAGATTTTTTATAATAATTTAAAGATTGTGTATAATTATTTTTTGCCATAGCTACATTACCGGCATTAAAATTAACATAGAATTTCTCTGAGGTTAATTGGTTGTCTTCTGCAATTTTTATGGCTTTTTGGGCATATTCTAAAGCTTCGTTTAATCGGTTTTGGCGTGTTAAATCTTCAGATACCCGTGTTAAACCACTACAAATGCCTTGTTTATCATCTAGTGCTTCCATTATTTTTAAGGCAGAAAGATCTTTTTGTAGTGCAGCATCTAGATTGCCATGTTTTTTGTCAACCCAAGATAATTTAAAAAGTGTTGTAGCTTTTCCTTTTTGGTTATTAATATCCTCATAACCTTTTAGGGCTTTGTTAAAAAAGATAATAGCAGAGTCTAACTGTAACAAATTAGCATGCATTCTACCTTGCATTTCGTAAAATTTAGGTTGCCAAGTTTTGTTTTCTACCTTTTCAGATAATTGCACACCAAGTTTTGAAAATTTTAATGCTTTTCTCATATCCTGGTTAAAAGCAATATCTACCATATCACTAATTATTTCAAGCTGTTTTGTAGGGTCTGTTTCTGAGTTTAATTGCTGTTGCAGTTTATTTATTGTGGTGTTTTGACTATATCCTATAAAGTTTAAAATTAAAAATAAGAGTAGAGTGTTTTTCATAGATGAGAGATGGAGTTGATTACACTTTTTGGATAAGTTGTAGCAATTGTTTTTTGGAATCTGTACTTATTGGAATGGCTTTTTTTGAAATAACAATATGGCTAGTGGCTATTTCATCAATATTTGAAAGGTTAACAATAAACGAACGGTGTACCCTAATAAAGTGTTGGTGGGGTAATTTGTCGTTCATATCCTTAAGAGTTGTAGATAATAAGTACTCTTTATTTTTACAATGTATTCGGCAATAGTTTCTTTCGGCTTCAATATAAAAGATGTCTTTTATGTTAACTCGTACCATTTTTTCGTGATGGCGCACAAAAATACAATCGTTTAAAATGATAGATGAATCTTTTACTTTTTGCGTTGAAGTATTAGGGGGTTTTTCAGGCTGTATTCTATTTATGGTTAATTCAATGGCTCGTTGTAAATCTAATTTTTTAAATGGTTTAGAAATAAAAGCATGAGGGTTGGTTTTTATAGCTTTTTTAAAGTGAGTGTTATCTGAATTTGCTGTTACGTAAATTATAGGAATCTTAAAATCTTGTTGAATAATTTGGGCTGTTTCTATACCAGTAAGAGTGCCTTTTAAATTAATGTCTAGTAAAATAATATCGGGTTTATTTTCTTTTATATGTACTAAGGCATCTTCGCCTTTAGGTATAATACCCGTTACATCATAACCTAAATTACTAAGCTGTAATGATGTATTAGCAGCAATAATCATCTCGTCTTCAACAATTAATATTTTAATTGCTTCTTTCATTAGAAATGGTGACGAGAGTAATAAAAACTATTAAAATAACTGAAACACAATTTACACATATAAGTCTTTTTATTTAAGTTGCTATTATTTAAAAAGACCTAGGGAGGAATCATAAATGTAGATATAATCTTTGGATAAAAAAAATGCTCAACATAAGTTGAGCATTTTAAGTAAGTTTATTGTTGATTTATTTAGCTAGTTCTTTTTTCTTTTTTGAAGAAAAATCTACTTCAATTTGGTTTCTAGTTATATCTTCAAAAGTTTCTCTTTTTCTAATTAAATGGGCTTTGTTATTGTGCCATAAAACTTCGGCAGGTCTAAACCTAGAGTTGTAATTACTAGCCATAGAAAAACAATAAGCGCCTGCATTTTTAAAGCGAAGAATGTCACCTTCAGTAATTTCATTAATACGCCTGTTGTTTCCAAATGTATCTGTTTCGCAAATATAACCTACAACAGAGTAGAAACGCTCTCGACCTTTAGGGTTAGAAATATTGTCAATTTCATGGTGTGACCCATAAAACATAGGACGGATTAAATGGTTAAATCCAGAATCAACTTGTGCAAACACGGTAGAAGTAGTTTGTTTTACAGCATTAACTTTAGTTAAAAAATGACCAGACTCACTAACCAAAAATTTACCAGGTTCAAAGGCTAAGGTTAAATCTTTGCCATATTCTTTACAAAATGCATTGAACTTAGCCGATAATTTTTCACCTAACTCTTCAATATTAGTTTCTATATCACCATTTTTATAAGGCACTTTAAAACCAGACCCAAAATCAATGAAATCTAAATTTTTAAATTGTTTAGCGGTTTCAAACAATATTTCACTGGCATATAAGAAAACTTCAATGTCTAAAATATCACTACCAGTATGCATATGAATACCGTTAATAGTCATATTGGTGTTTTCAACAATACGTAAAATATGCGGTATTTGATGAATTGAAATTCCGAATTTAGAATCTATATGACCAACTGATATATTAGCATTACCACCAGCCATTACATGAGGGTTTATTCTAATACAAACAGGAATATCAGGATGTTTTGTACCAAATTGTTCTAAAATAGACAGATTATCAATGTTTATTTTAACCCCCAATTTAGCAGCTTGTTCAATTTCTTCTAAAGATACACCATTAGGTGTAAAAATAATTTGTTCTGGGGCATACCCAGCTGCCAAACCAAGCTGAACTTCTTGTAATGAAACCGTATCTATACCAGAACCTAAAGCATGTAAAAGCTTTAATATAGAGATGTTAGATAATGCTTTAACAGCATAATTTATCTTTAAACTTTTTACATTTTTAAAGGCATTAGTTAAGCGTTTATATTGCGATTCAATTTTTTCGGCATCATAAACATAAACAGGGCTTCCAAAATCTTGTGCTATTTTAAGCAATTGATTTTCCGTCATAACTTTTCAAATTTTTGCCAAAGATATTTTATTCAAGTGAATAAAAAATAAATAACTAAAAAATAATACAAACTAAACAAAATGTTAAATAATTAACAAAATATAAAAGTTTTAAAATAAAAAAAGTTTTAAATAATAATTATTAGCGAAAGTAATCGCTATTATTTACATTTGCTTTTCTTATAAATAATGAGCGAATTATGAATTTACACGAATATCAAGGTAAAGAAATATTAAGCAGTTTTGGAGTGCGTATCCAACGTGGTATTGTTGCCCAAAATGCAAATGAAGCTGTAGCTGCTGCAAAACAATTAACTACTGAAACTGGTACTAGCTGGCATGTAATTAAAGCACAAGTGCATGCAGGTGGTCGTGGTAAAGGTGGCGGTGTAAAGCTTGCTAAAAACTTGCAAGAGGTTGAAGATATTGCAGGTCAAATTATTGGTATGAACTTAATTACACCTCAAACATCTGCCGAAGGTAAAAAAGTTCATCAGGTTTTAGTAGCCGAAGATGTTTATTACCCAGGTGAAAGTGAAACAGAAGAATATTATATGTCTGTTTTATTAAATAGAGGTACCGGACGCAATATGATTATGTATTCTACTGAAGGTGGAATGGATATTGAAACAGTAGCCGAAGAAACACCACATTTAATTTTTACTGAAGAAATAGACCCAGCAGTTGGTTTATTGCCATTTCAAGCAAGACGCGTAGCCTTCAATCTTGGTTTATCTGGAACTGCGTTTAAAGAAATGACCAAATTTGTGATGGCTCTTTATACAGCTTATGTGAAGTCTGATTCATCTTTATTTGAAATTAACCCAGTTTTAAAAACTAGTGATGATAAAATTTTAGCAGTTGATGCTAAAGTAACTATTGATGATAATGCACTTTACAGACATAAAGATTATGTTAATTTAAGAGATTTACGTGAAGAAAACCCAATAGAAGTAGAAGCTAAAGAAGTTGGTTTAAATTATGTAGATTTAGATGGTAACGTAGGGTGTATGGTAAACGGAGCAGGTTTAGCCATGGCAACCATGGATTTAATTAAACAAGCAGGAGGTGAGCCAGCAAACTTTTTAGATGTTGGTGGTACTGCAGATGCGGCTCGTGTTGAAGCAGCATTTAAAATAATTTTAAAAGACCCTGCTGTAAAAGCTATCTTAATTAATATTTTTGGAGGTATTGTACGTTGTGATCGTGTAGCACAAGGTGTTATTGATGCTTACAAAAACATGGGCAATATTAATGTGCCTATTATTGTACGTTTACAAGGAACAAATGCCGATATTGCTAAAGAATTAATTGATAATTCTGGGTTGGCAGTGTTAAGTGCTACAGAGTTTCAAGAAGCAGCAGATAAGGTACAAGAAGTATTATCTTAAAACATTAAATAATTTTCAAAAAAAGAGCAATTCTATGAGTTGCTCTTTTTTTGTGCTTTGTTTTTATTTCGTTTTTCAGGCATTGGGCCTCTTAAATGAATTACTAAACCATTTAAAAAATTACGTAATATTTGGTCGCCACATTCCATATATTTTGGGTGGTCTTCTCTTCTAAAAAAGGCACCTAATTCACTTTTTGATATCCTAAAGTCTACCAGTTCTAAAATTTTCACAATATCATCATCTTTTAATTTTAGAGCTACTCTTAGCTTTTTAAAAATATCATTATTGGTCATTTGTGAAATTTATTTTAAATAAAGGTAGCAGTTTATCGATAATGCATAAGAGGCATTTCAATTTTAGCGTTTTTGTATTTTTTGTAAAGATACCTAATAGTAACTCTTAAGTTATATTTATTTTAAATTTTTGTTATTTTTTAAAATACTGATTATAAGGAATTTACATGTTTTGTTCGTGTGTTTTTTTAAAATAATTAGAAATAATTAATTACAAATAAAGATTTTTTTAATTAAAATTTGAGATGAAATAAATAAAAACCACGATTAAAAACGCCCTATTTTTCGATAAGTTACATTATATCCACGATTAATAAATTACTCTTCTGCGTAACTTTATATTGTAATTAATTAATCCCTGAAAAATGATTAATAGAGTAGAAAAATTGAGTCTTTTATCAGAAATGATAGCTTTTGCAAAATATGATAAGGATATCAAAGAAATAGAATATAACTTTTTATTAGGTGTAGCAAAACAGCTTGACATCTCTCGTGAAGATTTTGAGTATTTAATAGATCACCCAGTTAATTATACACATTTAAAATCTCATAGTGAGCGTATAGTTCAATTCCATAGGTTGGTATTACTTATGAATATAGAACAAGAATATAGAGGAGAAAGTAAATCTACGGGTGTTACTAAGCTTTATAATTTTGGTTTACGCATGGGGTTAAGTCATGAATCAATTACTAAGGTGTTGTATTTAATGGAAAGTTTTCCTAATAAAATAGTACCACCAGATGTATTAATAGATATTTTTAAGACACAGTATAATTAATAACAATCTGCTAAGTTTATGATAGTGTTGTGTTAGCCTTCGGGTGTTAAAAAAGCTAAAAGTTTAAACTTTTAGCTTTTTTAATTTTTCTTGATAAACTTTTATTTCATCTCGTAATTTAGCAGCTACAATAAAATCTAAGGCTTTGGCAGCTTCCTCCATTTGTTTACGTCTTTCTTTAATCTTTTTTTCTAATACAGGTTTAGTTAAATATTCACTTTCTGGTTCTGCAGCTTTTTTTGCATCTAATTCATATTTATAAGTGCTAACCGAGTTTTTAGCTAAAGCGTTATCTAAACTTTTATTTAGAGCTTTTGGTGTTAAGTTGTGTTTTGTATTATAATTTATTTGTTTTTCTCGTCTGTAATTGGTTTCATCAATAGTTTTTTGCATGCTTTTGGTTATTTTATCTGCATACATAATGGCTTTACCATTAATGTTTCTAGCAGCTCTACCAACAGTTTGTGTTAATGAACGTGCAGAACGTAAAAACCCTTCTTTATCAGCATCTAAAATAGCAACTAAGGATACCTCTGGTAAATCTAAACCTTCTCTTAATAGATTTACACCAACTAAAACATCAAATAAACCTTTGCGTAAATCTTGCATTATTTCAACGCGTTCTAAAGTATCTACATCACTGTGTATGTAACGGCATCTAATTTGAATTCTATCTAAGTATTTAGTCAACTCTTCAGCCATTCGTTTGGTAAGGGTAGTTACTAAAGTGCGCTCGTCTTTTTCAACGCGTTGTTGTATTTCTTCAATTAAATCATCTATTTGGTTTAAACTTGGGCGAACTTCAATTTCAGGATCTAGTAACCCCGTTGGTCTAATGACTTGTTCTACATAAACGCCATCTGTTTTTTGCAATTCATAATCTGCAGGTGTAGCACTTACGTAAATAACTTGGTTTTGTAAGGCTTCAAATTCTTCAAATTTTAATGGTCTGTTATCTAAAGCAGCAGGAAGCCTAAAACCATATTCAACTAAGTTTTCTTTTCTACTTCTATCTCCACCATACATGGCATGTACTTGTGATATTGTCACATGACTTTCATCAATTACCATTAAAAAATCATCAGGAAAATAATCTAATAAACAGAAAGGGCGTGTTCCAGGTTGCCTGCCGTCAAGGTATCTAGAATAATTTTCAATACCAGAACAATAACCAAGTTCACGAATCATTTCAAGATCAAATTCAGTACGTTCTTTTAGGCGTTTAGCTTCTAGGTGTTTTCCAATTTCTTTAAAATAATCGTATTGTTTTACTAAATCATCTTGAATATCTTTTATAGCATTTTGTAACACATCAGGTGAGGTTACAAACATGTTTGCAGGATAAATATTTAAACGGTCAAATCTTTCAATAACCTGATTGGTTTGAATATCAAAAGATTCTATTTCTTCAATTTCATCTCCAAAAAAATGGATACGATAGGCGTTATCAGCATAACTAGGAAATATATCAACGGTATCTCCTTTTATTCTAAAATTACCATGATTGAATTCTGCTTCGGTTCTTGAATATAGACTTTGAACAAGTTGATGAAGGAGTTTTGTTCTTGAAATTTCTTGATCTCTTTCTAGTGTTACCACATTTTTTTGAAATTCAACAGGGTTTCCTATACCGTATAAACATGAAACTGATGCTACAACTAAAACATCTCTTCTGCCTGAAAGTAGAGAAGATGTAGTGCTTAAGCGCATTTTTTCAATTTCTTCGTTTATAGATAAATCTTTTTCTATATAAACACCAGAAACCGGAATGTAGGCTTCTGGTTGATAGTAATCATAGTACGAAACAAAGTATTCTACTGCATTGTTTGGGAAAAACTGTTTAAACTCTGAATATAATTGGGCCGCTAAGGTTTTATTATGAGCCAAAACGAGAGTAGGGCGTTGCACCTCTTCTATAACGTTTGCAATGGTAAAGGTTTTACCAGAGCCAGTTACACCTAATAAGGTTTGATATTTTTCATTGGAAATTATGCCTTTAGCCAGTTGCTTAATAGCTTGGGGTTGATCTCCTGTAGGACTAAATTCTGATTCTATTTTAAACCGCATATTACTCTAAATGCTTAAAGTATTTAAAGTGTCTAAATTACTTAAACTTGTTGTGATATTGAGTTTAAGTTAAAAAAAATTATAGTTTATCGTTTTAGCGTAAAATGACCAGTGTATATTCTGCCATCTTCTAAAAACACTTTAAACCAATAATCATCTGTAGGCATTTTGGTTCCTCTAGAGGTGCCATCCCAACCATCTTGAAACGATGAAAGTTGCTTTAAAAGTTTTCCGTAGCGGTCAAAAATTAAAACTTTACTGTTGGGTTGAAAAGCAGCATTTACGCCAATAATTTGCCAAAAGTCATTATAGCCATCATTGTTTGGAGTGAAAAACTTCATATAACCTAAAACAGAAATATTTAAAGTAGAAACGCCACAACCATCTTTATCATTTACATAAATAGTATAAAAACCTGGTTTTACGTTAGTAAATTCGGGTTCATTTTGGTATGAAATAAAGTTAGAACCTTGTTCTACTAAAGCATATTCATAATTACCTTGACCAAGGTTTGTTGGGTTAATGGTTACGGAGTTATTATTTTCGGTAAAATCAACAATGGTTACATCATCTAATGTTATGGTTGCAATTTCAGATGCGTTTACAAAAATGTCTCTGGTTCTTGAGCAGCCTGTACCATCAGTTTTTGTTAAGGTAACATGATATATTCCTGGGGTTGAAACCCAAATTGTAGGTGTTGTTTCTGGTAGTAGTTGATTTGTTGTGTTACCATCTAAACTAGTCCAACGCCACTCATAAGTAAAGGTTTCAGAAGTGGTTTCTACAGGGTCTAATTCAACCGTAAATGTTGGGTCTGATGTACATACAATATGCTCAGAATCTATGTAGAATTCTGGTAACGGATTTACAATTAAATCTATTGTGGTACTTGCGTAACAATTAGTATTAATAGGGTTAATTACATTAACGTTTATAGTTTGATTTGTTGAATTTAATGGGTTGGGTAATGTAGGACTGTTAGTTACCAAGACACCGTTTTCATCAATATAATCAAAATAAATTTCCATGTTAGATTGCGTTCCTAAAATAGTGCTTGCAAAAGTAGAAGTGTTAAATGGGTAAAAGCCATCATCATCTGTATCTCCACTATCTCCATCGCAAACTATTTGGGGAGAAACTGTGGCTGCAATAACGGGTTGTTTATCTACTATAAATTCTAAGGTTGTTTCATCATAACAGGCACCATCGGGGTCTTGTGTTGTATTGTTTGTAACTGTTACAGCTACAGTTTGTGTTTCTGTTAAAAAAGGATTAGGAAGTGTATTTGAAGTTACCGCTGCACCATTGATGTCAACATAATTATAGGTAATAGTTACATTAGATAATGATTGACCGTTTAAAATTTCTGATTCTATTGAAGAAGTATCAAAAGGATAAGAAATATAGGTGTCAGTAATGTCAAAATCACATTGTCTTTTAATAGAAACAGAGTTTGCAACAGGTAAGGCTTCAACAATTAAGAGGTTTGTTAGTTCTTCAAGTCCTAAACAGTTATTACCTAAATCACTTTTTACGCGTACCCAAATGGTTTGTATATTGGGTGAATTGGTATTTTGGTGATTAGAAATATCTGTAATTTCATTGGTTTCTAATTCAGCATCCATTAGGCTTTCATAAAAATGCACCGTTACATTAAAAGTAGAAAAAAGGGTATTAGCAATATAGTCTCTTATGTGCGAAAAATCAAAAGTTGAAACACCATCTCTTACATTAATACCATCATCGCATTGATAAATAGAAGCAGGGTTGTATGCATTTAGAACAGCACTTGAAGGACTTACGTTAAGTGTTAAAGGTACTTCTTTGTAGCAACCGTTGGGGTTTTCAACTCTAACCCAAACCGTTTCTGGAGTAAATCCTAGAGTGTCTTGATAATTATCTGGATTAGGTATTGGATTAACACCACTTTGAGCATCACTTTGATTATAATAATAACTAAAGGTTAAACCTTCTGAAAGGTAATTAGGGTTTATCTCTTCTTTTATTAAATCTAATGTTAAATTAAAAAACGCTTGTCCATCATTTGATGCATCATCACATTGCGTGTAGGTGTTTGGTGTATTTGCAGTTGGTAATGTGTAAACTTCAATGTTAAACATAGTATCAGAAAAACACGACGTATTAGCATTATTTGTTACCCTAACATAAATGGTTTGGTTGTTAGGTGTCATATTGTTATAACTATTTGGGCTTGTAATTTCAACAATACGAGCGGCATCAATAAAATAGGTTACTGTAAAATCTGAAGGGCTTTGACCATTTAAAATTTCGGTTTCTTTTTGTGTTAAATCAAAGGTTTTAAAACCATCAGTATCTGTGCCAACAGAGGTATTGTCGCATTCTTGAAGTGGGGTTACTGATAATGAAGGTGTAGGACTTTCATAAACTTCTAAATTAAAAGTAGATATGTCATAACAAGTAGTATTAGCATTATTTTCAACACGCGCATATATGGTTGTATTACCACTCTCAAACGGACTTGTAATTGGGTTTGCATTATTTTCTGCATCTAGTTGAGATTCATGATAGGTAATAGTAAAGTTTGGGTTGGTGTTAATACTGTTGTTTTGTGAGGTTAAATCAAAAGGCATTGTACCGTTATTATCATCATCACACAATAACATATTTGGAGCTGTATTGGCTACAGGAATCTCATTTACAGTAATATTTATATTGGTTGAGTAAATACCACAGCTATTGCCTGTTCTGTTTAAAAAGGCTCTAAAAGTGTAATTGTTAAGTGTTAAAGGAGCATTGCTTATATTTAAGTTGAAGGTATTTGTACCAGAAAAGGTTGCATCATTATTTAAGGTTGCCCATGTGGTACCGTTATCTGTTGAAAACTCCCATTGAATGGTTTCGGCATCATTTGAAACTAACGGAATTGTAAAGTCTGAATTTTCACAAATAACAGCAGCCGATAAATGATTGTCTATGGTTATAGGGGCAAAATCTAAATAATCTGTGTTGGGTAATGAATACCCATCTGATGCATTTGAAACTAATCCATTAGCATTAACAGTTACTGTAACATCTCCTAAATAATTATCAGAATTACCATCAGAAAAACCAGCTTCAATAACATCACTACAAGTGTCTCCATCACTATCAGCATCAATGTATGAGAATATAGTATCAGAATCATAATCATTTAAAGTATAGCCTATAGTGTTACTGTCGGGTGAGGTTTCAGCTGCATCTGCCCAACCATTTACACCATAATTGGGGCCATCTTCAATGCCATCTAAATTGGTGTCAGAGAGGGTACCTAATTGCCCCGTTTCAATTAAATCGTAGATACCGTCATTATCAGAATCTAAATCGTAAAAATCAACTACACCATCATTATCAGTATCTATTGGAGCAGAAAAGTTGTTGAAAACATCATCTAAACCATCAAAATTAGTGTCAATCCCAGAAAGTGTTACAATGGTTCCAGAGCGTTCAATAATATCAGGAATACCGTCGTTATCACTATCTAAATCTAATTCATCTTTAATGCCGTCATTATCATTATCATTTTTAAAACAGGTAAGCGATATGTTTGCTGAAAAAGTAGACGAGTCTGTTAAATTGCTCAAGTTGTGAGTTAGTTCGAATTCATCAATCTGATTTGAAAAAAAGTTGAAAGGTGTGTTCCCATTGGGATTGGGGTTGTACTTAAAATGAATTTCAGAACCAGATATTTGTGTGATTCCTACTTCAAAAATGCCATCAAAATTAGAATCTATCATTAGTCTATCGTCTGGGTCTACTAGAGTTATATTTTTATTTGTTGGCAAAATTTTAACAATGAAGTATTCTCCGTCGACTGAATTATGAGTGTATAATACATCTTCAGATAACTTTACGTTAACAGGTTCTGTAAATGTAATGTTATAATTACCCTGAGCATTTGCAGCGTTACCAACAACACTGGTAAAGTTACCTTGATTATCTCCAGAAAATGTGTTGGAATTTCCAGAACTATTGGTTTGCGAATAATTGCCTGTAGCAATTGTATTGTTTGTTGAAGCGTCTTGGAAATTTAATATAGGCTTGTTTAAATTGGTTATGTCTAATGTGACATCTCCTCTAGATTCTGTACAATTTAAAATGCCATCGTTGTCATTATCAATATCTAGGTTGTCTATAATACCGTCATTATCAATATCATCAGGACAGATACTTACAGGAACTTCAACAGATTCTAATGTTTCACCAGTACAAGTTATTATTCCAATTAATTTGTATTTACCTGGTAATGTTGGTGTTATAGAAGTAACATTTGAAGCGTGTAGTTGAAAACCAGAACCATCATCATAATACCATTCGTAACTATCAAAATTTTCAGCATTGGCAGCTTCTAAGGTTATATTAGGGATACAGTTACCCAAGGTTGCAAATTGCACATCAAAATTAATTTCAGGATTTGAAGGAAACCCGGAATAGAAACTACCTGAAGTTGCTGCACCATTTACATTAAAGTACGCCACGTAAAGTTCATCATCACCTTGAACAGTAATGTTTCCTAATAATCCGGTTATTCTGTAGGTTACATAATCTGGATTACCAGAAACAGTACTTGCTGTTCCTGTAAAAACAGAACCAGTAATAGAAGAGGTAACATTAATTGAAGCCCCAACTTTGGTTACAATAGAAACTCCACTTTCTTCAGAATAATCTGTACTACCAATTACATCAATAAAAGGTATATTATCTATGTTTCCTCTGGTTTCGCAACTTAAAGGAGGTACAAAAAACATTCCTTGGTTGGCCTCAGAGCTTGCACCAAGACCTTGGTATGCAAAAACGTCTTCGCTAGTTTCAACATACATGTTACCATTAACATTATAATTATTTCCTTCTATTAAATAATATTCTCCTGCGTTTATTGTGCTAACAGGATTGCCATTAATACTAATTAAAGTGTTATTGGTGTGTGCTACTAGTAACACATTTTCCCAGTTGTTGCTGCCAGCACCTTTTACAAAAATATATTCGTTACCTATTTTAGAAAGACCCGCAATTTGATCTATTCCGTAGTCTCTACCATTTCCATTATCAAAACTGCCATTAGCAGAACCACAGTTGGTAACTATAGGTTTGTTAGAAGTTACTAAACAACCAATTAAACCATCCATTAAATTATTTACAGTTGGTCCATTTTCTAAAGCATTTATAGCAACAATATAACTTTCTCCTTCATTTAAGGTAACGCTTATAGGTTTGGTACCTGAGTAATTTTTAATAATTAAAGCCGAAGGCAGATCATTAAAAGTTACTTGTGTATCATCTTCAGTAGCCATTACCGAAACAAAACTTAAATAGTTGTCTTGGGGGTTATCACTTGTAAAAGAACCGATTCTAAACGAGGTGTCTAAAGCAGAAAGTCCTTTACTAACTAAGGCTCCAGCTTGAGATCCTCCACCTGCATTTAATCTTATTGATACGTATATTGGTGCTTCTGCTTCAATAATATAGCCTTTATTATTTGTAACTGTACTTGTTGAATTAGAAGAAACAAATAATTGGCTATTACCTGTGCCTATATATTGTACTTGTGGAGATGTATTTGATACATTGCCTGTAATATAGCTAGTTGTTGGTTGCCCAACAGGAATTATAGTATATGGCACCAAAGAATTATTTGGTGTTGATATGTATATATATTGGTCTTCTGGGTTTGCATTTCCAGAGGCAGAACTAGTTAAAGGGGGTATGTAATGCTTTTTACTAAGTTGAGAATAACTATAACTAGAAATTAAGACTATTAAAATAAATAGCAAATTTTTTAATAGGGAGCTAGTTTGCATTGCAAGTTCTGTACTTTGGTTGCTAGTAAAATGTTGGTTGAAAATTAAACCAACGCCTAAAATAAATTAAATAATTTACTTTAGACTATATATAACTTTAAAGGTTTAATTGTTTTAGATGAAAAGCTCTATAAACAAGAAATAAGGTTATTACTATCGTTTAAGTGTAAAATGCCCTTTAAATGATGTTCCATTGGGTAATAAGGCAACATACCAGTAGTCATCAGAACTAAGAGGTTTTCCTGCAAAGGACCCATCCCAACCAGATTCTATAGGATTAATGGTTTTAAGGAGTTTCCCAAAACGATTAAATATTTGAATTTGAATATTAGAATTAAAAATTTCATTAACTCCTAAAGGTTTCCAAGTATCGTTATACCCATCATTATTTGGGGTGAAAAATTTAGGAAAACCAAGAACAGCAATTTCTTCTTCAATGATACCACAACCGTTTTTATCTAAAACAAAAATGGTGTGAAAACCAGAAGAAATGTTAGTGAATACCTTATTGTCATTAAAAATTTGCGAATCTAGTGCGTATTGATAATCGCCTTCACCAGTAACATTAACTGTAACAGAGTTGTTTGCTGAGGTTTGTTCAATTTCTATATTATCAATAGTAGCAATGTTAGAAGCATTAACTAAAATATTTGATGAAGCAGAACATCCATTTGAAAATGATACGTTTACAGTATATGTGCCAATTTCATTAACTTCAATACTTGATGTGTTTTCAGAAAGAAGTACGTTATTAAAATACCACTCAAAAGTGGGGTTGTTGTTTGTGCCATTTAATAAACCAGAGTTTATGGTTATAGTATTTGGAAAATAGTTTAAGCAGTATATGGTATTACTACTTTCATTAAAAATAGGAGGTTCTAAAACTTGTAATTCTAATGTTCCTATAGCATAACAAGAGCCATTGTTGGTTTTTGTTTTAACAAAAAGAGTTTCATTATATTCAATTGTATTGGTATATGTACCAGTTATAATATTAAGGCTATTTAAAGCATCTTGTTCGGTTTTATAAAGTTGAACAGTTAGGTTATTGTTGATGTTTTGTTCTATATGATTTATTAAATCTGAAACATTAAATTCTGTTAAGCCATCAATAATGTTATCATCACAAGCTATAAAAGGAGGAATATTGATACTTTCATTTGAAATATCTAAAGTTAATTCTGCTATTGAAAAGCACCCAAAAGAATTTTCAACTCTAACATAAATTATTTGTTGAGGTGATGTGTTTTGAAAAGATTCAGGATTTTGAATAGGATTTAAAGTATTTTGAGCATTAGTATATGAGGTGTAGAAACTTATATTAACACTATTGCTTCCATTGGTAATGTTTTGTTGAGCATCTAATAAATTATAGGTGGTTAATCCATCTTGATTAGCATCACATTGAATTAATGTAGTGTTTAATGTTACAGGACTTTGTGAATATTCAACAATAATTTCTCCGTAGGCAATACAATTATTTTCTAAAGTAACTTCTACAGTATAAGTTCCTGCATTTTCAACTAAATAAGTAGCATTAGTTTCGCTTAAAATTTCGTTTCCATCTTTAAACCATTTGTATGTGTTATTTCCAGATTGAAACGCATCTAGTGTTAAAGTTTCGTTTTCGCACAAGGGGTTGTTGGTAGAAATTAATCTATCTGGACCTAAATCTGTACTTAATTCAAAACTACCGGCTTCTAAAAATACGGCAGAGTCGTAACGATAATTTTGTTCATCTGCAATAACCAACTTAACATGGTATGTTTCATTAGGAATGGTATTGGCTGTTGCAGTTAAAACAGCCGTTTGTCCGTTAAAGTTTATGGGTGCTGTTTGGTCATTCCAACTGCCAAAATAGGTTGGGTTTTGTGCAGCACATCCGTTTGGTATTCCTGGGTGTACGGTTGTAACTTTTACAGGTGTTTGTGTATTTGGAATAAGTGCAATATTGGTATATTGAGTGTCATTAACATTTCTAATTAAAAACCCAAATAAATCAGAATATTTGCAAGTGTTATCATTATTTTCTTGATATTCTTCTGAAGCAAATAAATACCTAAAACTTACAAAATTTGAGGTAGAAGTAAATTCAAATTCAATAATAGTGGCATTGAGAGTGTTGCTCTCATTAAGAATGTTTTCTAAGTCATTATCACCATTCCAGTTGAGTGCATCATCATCACTTAAATTATTGTTGGGCCCTTCAACATTACTAAGTCTGCCAGTACTTAAAACAATGCCATTTTGAAAAGGAAACGAAGTTCCTGTGGCATCAAAATAGCCATAACTTTGGTCAGTTCCGTTAAAATTTCCACCTATTACATTTGTTACTGAAACATTTTCAATACAATTACTATTAATTAAAATATCTTCAATAAGTTGTTGTGGAGTATAGGTTTGACTATCTACTTGAATATTTTGGGCAAAATTTTTAAAGCTAAAAACTAATAGAATAATGTAAATATAGTATTTCATGTATTTTGTGGAAATGAATAAAATTAAGCTATTTCAGTAAAATAAAAAGCTTATTATCGTTTTAAGGCAAAATGACCTTTTACTTCAAAGGCTTTACCTTCTTGAATAACTTTTGCTACAAACCAATAATCGTCAGAAGGCATTTTTTTACCATTAAAAGTTCCATCCCATCCTGTAGCGTTGTCTGGTAATGTTTTAAGTAATTTGCCAAATCTATTGTAGATGTAAACTATAGTACCAGGTAATTCTTCTATACCAATAATATGCCATGTATCAAAATAGCCGTCATTATTGGGAGTGAAAAATTTAGGCGCATCTATAACAATTACTGTTTCAGAAACGTCTGTACAGCCATTTAAATCTCTAATAGTTACGGTATGCGGTCCTAAATATACGTTTTCAAAAATGTTTGAAGTTTGAGGTTCTCCGTCATCTAAAATATATACATAATTTCCAATACCACTTACATCTACCGTAATACTGTTTGGGTCTGCAAAATCTACGGTTGTGGTAAAGTTTATATCTGCTTCCTCAGATTCAATTACTGAGAAATTATGGGTGTATTCACAATCGTTTCCAACGGTATTAGGTGTAGTAACGGTTACCCAATAATCTCCAATTTCTGATGGGTCATTAAGAGTTATTTGAGGTGTTGTTGCGCCAGTAGACCAGAGATAGGTATCATTGGGGTTACCTGTATAGGCGTCAATTACCAATGGTAAATCGTTGAGACAAAGCGGTACTACATCATTAACAGGAACTACAGGAAGCGGATTTACTATGGTTGTAAAACTAGTAATGTCATAACATGTTGTGCTAGTATTTTCAATTCTGGCATAAATTATGTCTCCGTTAGATGCTGCGTGTAAATTGCCTAATGGGTTTGTTACATTTTCAGCATCGGTTAATTCATTATAGTAAGTAACTGTGTGTTGGTTAGGGTTTTGAGCTCCTAATATGGCATTTGTATTTGTTGATAGGGTGAATTCAAAAAATCCGTCGTAATCATCATCACAAGCAATTAAAGGCGGTGGTGTATTGGCTATTGGATTTTGATTTATTTGAAGTGTGAATGAAGTTACTATAGGGCAACCTGTTGTAATATTTGTAACTCTTACAAAAATTTCATGCATACTTGCAGAATAATTGAATGTATTTGCTACAGCTCCAGTATTATTTGTGGCGTCTGTTAATGAATTGTGATATGATATGTTTACTGTACTTGTGTCATCAACAATCATGTCATTAATTTGTGATAAATCGTAGGTATTGGTATCATTATCACAAATTTGAATGGTGCCTAGGTTATTTGTTTGAGGTGGTAAATTCACAATAAGCTCTAAATCTATAACACTAAAACAGCCTGTTAAAGTATTCCAAACTTTAATGTAAACCGTTTGGGTGTTTGAGTTAAAGTTAGTAGGGTCTGCAATGGCTAAACTGTTGTCCAAACCGTCATTTTGATTAATATCATCAAAATTTTCAAAATAATTTACCTCAAGATCATCTGTAATTCTGTCTAAAAATTGAAAATCAGCATCTTCTAAATTAAATGTAGTAAAGCCATCGTAATCGTCATCACAAGCAATTAAAGGAGCTGAAACTTCTGTAATATCTGGAGCTTCAATAATTATTATACCAAGAGGCTCTACTATATAACATAATGAATCTGAACTTTCTATTCTTATATAAATGGTTTGTGGGTCATTAATGTTGGTATATTGGTCTGCTAAAGGGTTAATGTTAGCATTGGCATCATCTTCGGTTTCATGAAATGATATATTTAAATTATCTGTTGAACCTTGAGATATTTCGGTTCTTTTGGCGTCTAAATCGAAGGTATGCACACCGTCATTAGAGGCATCATCACATACTAAAAAATCTACTATGGGGTTGTAAATGGGTTCTGGAGATACTTGTAAGGTTATTGATGATGTTGCATAACATGTGCCTGGTTCTGCGGTTATATTTTCAACCCGCACATAAATGGTTTGCGGGCTAGATGTATTTTGATATACATTGTTTTTATCAATAGCGTTGGTTAAATTACCAGATAGAGCATCGGTTTCATTTTCAAAATAATAAACTTCTTTACCTGTTTGGGTTCCTAAAATATCATCATCCATTTCTACTAATAAGAAATCTGTAACAGTTGTACCTGTAGCTTCACAAATTTGAAATTCCAAATCTGGTGGAATTATAGGTAAAGTATTTACAGTTATATCTATAGTATTTATATTATAACACCCAGAAACAGCACTTTCAAACCTTACAAAAATAGTTTGGGTTTCTGCATTAAAACTGTCTGGATTTAATATAGGGTTTGTGATTGTGTTAGCGTCATCTTCTGATGTAAAGAAATTAATATTTACTCCAGTTGTACTGGTAATCATTTCGGGAATTTTATCTTCAAGGTTTACGGTGTAAAAACCGTCTTGATCATCATCACAAATTATTATAGGTGTTGGTGTAGTAGTTCCAGGAGCTGTAATAATTTCAATCTCAAAAGAGTTTACGGTAGAGCAGCCAGAATCTTCATTCTGTATTCTAGCATAAAGGGTTTCAATTGAGTTTGAGTTAGTGTACGTGGTAGCGTAAAATGCCGGTAGTGCATTGTAATTATTTTCTGCGTCATTTTCATCACTAAAATAAGTTACTGTAAAATTTGGGTTTCCACCTGTAATTGTATCATCTAAAGCGTGTAAACCTATACTAATTGCACCATCATCATCTGTATCACAATAAGGAATTGGGTCAACAGATTCAAATAATAAAATAGGGTTTACTAATAGTGTAATTTCAGATTCTTCAATACAACCAGTTACTGTATCTTCCATTCTAATGTAAAGAACTGTAGGACTTACAGCTGGATAGGGGACTGTTTTATCAATGGCATTTACGTTGTTATCAATATCATCTTGGGTTTCGTAAAAGGTAACGTCTATAGGGTTTGGTAAATCATTAGCAATATAAGATTCAACGGTATATAAGTTGAAATTAAGGGTGTCATTATCATTATCATTAACATCACAAAGTGCATAATCTCCAGTATCTGTGCCTGTAAGTAAAAGGTTGGTATGAACTTCTAAAGGTACAAGAGTGGCACAACCTGTTACATCATCTTCAATTCTAACCACTAGGTTTCTTGACCCAGGTTCTGCAGCGGGGTTTGTGTACTCATAATTAGTGGGGTCTCCTATTGGGTTGCTTCCGGTTTGAGCATCATCAGTACTTTCATGAAAGGTAACGGTAACACCTGTTAAGCCATTTAAAATATCATTAATAACTTGGGTTAAATCAAATGAAGCATTTCCATCTTGATCAGAATCACAAGCATCTAAAAATTGGGTGTCTCTATTTACAATGGGGCTAGTGGTAACATTAACAGTTAAAGTTGTGGTATTTACGCAACCTGTATCTGTATTTAAAATTCTAACATAAACGGTATCTGTAGGAGTATTGGTGTTAACATACAAATCTGGTATGGCATTATCACCTGTTGATGCGTCTAACGGATTATAGTGGTAGGTTACAGCTAAATTTGGGGCGCCTCCAGTTATTTCATCGTCTTTTTCAGTAAGATCTATTACTGTAAAACCATCAGGAGTATCATCGCTATCACAAGCTTCTAGAGGCGAAGGCGGGGTAGCATCAGGTAATGGATTAACGATTAAATTGAAAACGGTGTAAGCAAAACAATTACTGTCTTGGTCTTGAATTCTAACATAAATGGGTTGCGGATTTGAAGTATTAGAAATAGGGGCGTTAATAGCACCAATATTACTTCTTGCATCAGCATCAGAATAATGATAGCTATATGTATAGTTTGTAAAAGGAATATTAGCTACTAACTCTGGGGTTTTTGTTGAAAGATCAAAAGTTTCAATGCCATCATTACTAGAGTCATCACATAATTCATAATCTGTTATGGGTTCAATATATTCTTCGGTATTGAGTGTTACGTTAATTTCGTCTTCTTCAACACAACTATTTGCACTTAAAGGTACAGTAACTTCTACTCTATAGGTTCCATTTTGAACCGCATTTAGTGTAGGATTAACTTCTGTAGGTAGTAAAGTGTTATTCAAATACCAAGCATATGATGCTAGCGGATTTTGCATATCGGCATCTAAAATTACAGAGCCTGCACAAGTTTCAATATCTTCTCCTAAGTCTAAAATTTCAAAACTATTACCTTCAATAAAAACGGCAGAATCATAGGTGCCGTCTCTTTGGTCTGCAATAATTAATTTAACATGATATTGAACATAAGGTTGAATGGTTTCAGAAGCGGTTAATACGGTTGTTCTACCATTGTAATTTGTGTCTCCTACATTATAAGCATCAAAATATTGATTGTTTTGAGCGCTACAAACTCCAAAAATTTCATTATGAATATTAACAGAGTTAACAGGTAAGTTGGTACCTGGTACAAGTGCCATGTTTTTGTAAGGATCACTAGTGCCTGCTTCTTTTATCAGGAAAACAAAATTGTCTGATATTTGACAAGGATTGATGTCATAATATTCTTCTGAAGCATATAAGTAATTAAATTGAAACTGACTAGAGATAGACACAAAATCAAACTCAATAGATGTGGCGTTTAGAGTGTTTGAAATTCCAAGAGCAGCCTCTATATCGGGGTCTGTTCCCCAAACGGTTGAGCCTTCGCTAAGTGTTGGTGTTCTAACACCATTACCTCCAGAATTAGCACTACCTGTAGATAACATGATACCGTTTTCAAAAGGGAAATTAGAGCTTCCTCTTTCAAAATAAGCATAACTAGGAAAACCAGTAGAGTTACCATTAACAGAAGAGGTTATATTAGAAATTTCTACACAACCATTAACTAAGTTGTTTTCAATAAGTTCTTCTACACCTACAGAACTATCTACAGAGATTTGTTGCGAGAACACCATACTGCTACTGCAGAAAATGACAATTAAGGATAGATATAAAAATCTCATAGCTGTAGGTTTTTTTCTCCGATTTTTTTAGGCTTATATTTCTGATTTTCAGTCAGTAATATTTTGTGGAAAAATATGTCTTTTTCAGATGAAACGCAAAATAAATCGGGTAAAATGCGGTTTTATTAGTTTTTTAGATGATAGGTTAATTTTTTAATGTGAAATGGTTTTTAAAAATTCTGCCATCTTCTAACTTAACATAAAACCAATAATCATCAGAAGGTAATTTTTTACCATTAAATAAGCCGTCCCATCCTTCGCTTAAAGGGCTTAATTCTTTAAGAAGCTTTCCGTACCTATCAAATATTTTAATTTTAGTGTTGGGATAAAACATACTAGAAACACCATAAAGCTGCCATGTATCATGATTTCCGTCGTTATTTGGTGTAAAGAATTTAGGGAAACCAATAACAGATATGTTTTCATTTATAGTACCACAATTGTTTTTAGTGTCTTTTATAGAAACAGTATAAAACCCAGGGGAAACATTTTCAAATACATTACTGTCTTGATACTCTCTATAAACTGTATTGTTTTCATTTAGCAACCTGTATTGATATTCTCCTTCTCCAGAGGCAAATACTGTTACCGTATTATTTTGTGATGCATCTTCAATTTCAAAGCCATCAATGGTGGCTATATTAGAAGGTTCAACTAATATAGTTCTAGTTTTAGAGCACATATTAGAGTTTGTAACTGTAACTACATATTCTTTTGCTTCGTTAATTTCTATAGTATAGGTGTTTTCTCCGGTAGACCAATTATAGCTATAATTTGCAGGATTATCGTTTACTAAACCGGCATTTATTGTAATAGTTGACGGGAAAAAATTAAGACAATATTGAGTAATTTCTTCTGTATTAATATCAGGAAGTTCAAAAACAGTTAAAGTTATTTCACTAATGCCATAACAATTATTGGCGTTTTCAACTCTTGCGTAAATGGTTTGGTTGTAGGGAGTAGTATTTTTGTAAGTTTCTAGAAGTTGGTTAGTTTCTAATAGGGCATCATCAAGCGTTTCAAAATAAGAAATTTCTAATCCAGAAGGGAGTCCATTAATTACATCTAAATTATAATCGGTTAAATTAAAATTGTAATAGCCATCTTCAACACCATCATCATCACAAACTTCAATTGTGATGTTATTAGAATTTGTTACACTTACTTCTAATGTGAGTTCAGAATAAGAAAAGCACCCTGTATTGTCATTAATAACTTCAACGTAAATGGTTTGTGGGTTAGTAGTATTTTGAAAAGAACTACCATTTACTTCTTGAGTTCTAGCGATATCAGTATAGAATTTAGTAGATAAATCCTGATTTCCTCCTGTTAAACTAATATTTGCTTCGTTTAAATTAAAAAGAGTAAGACCATCTTTTATTCCATCTTCATCACATTGAAGTATGGTGTGATTAATAGGTGTAGGGTTGGGGTTGTATAAAACAAAAGCATTTCCTTCAATAGCGCAATCTCCATTATTGGGATCTATGTAAACTTCATAATAACCACTTTGAGTAACGTCTAAATCATAATCGGCTTCAGATAAAACGGTTCCATCTAAACTCCAAGTATAAGATGCTCCTGATAAATTAGGAGCAGAAAGCGTGTAAGATTCACCATCGCATAAATCTAAATTTGTGGCACTTTCTCCATTATTTATTATATCTATTTGTTCATTAAAAAAAGAAGCTATAAAAGGAGGTAAGCCTTGTGATGAGGTATAGGGGCTTAAACTTACAGCATTGTGTTGATAGTTACATGCTATTCCAATATTATTAGGATTATTAATAACCCCAAGGTAAGGTAAACCAGCACTATAAGTAGCACTTAAAGCTCTGTAAATTTTTCCGTTAGGACCTAATTGTAAGCCACCTCTGTAAAGTGATCTGTCATCAAGAATTACTTGCGAGTTTTGAATGTTAGGAGCTGTTAAGTCAAATTGAGATAAAACAGATTTATGATTCTCAGGATTGTTATTGTTTTGATTACTATTAAAATCATTAAAGTCGTTATAGGCGTGTACATAAAGTAATTGGCTATTTGGAGAAAATTCTATTCCGTAAGGAAAAGGACTTTTAGAACTATCAATAGTTAATTCAAGCATATTAGTTGCTTGTCCGGTAAACGGATCAAAATCAAAAAGCTGAAGACCGTCTCCAATACTAGCACTAGCCATTTTTGTTCCATCAGGAGAAACCTTTAGGTAACCTCTTTTGTCTGAGATTGATAAAGAAGGAAAGTAAGATTTTACAGGTGTTGTACTAACACCTAGATTACTAACTTCAAAAGCATGAAATGTGTTATAGATATCTGAAGTGCCATTTTCTGAAGCCAAGGTAATTACCCATATAGATTTTGTAATACAATCTTTTAAGACAGCTGTTAGTTTTTCTGAACAAAGTTGTAGTAGATTAGTGTTTTTTTGAGTAACGCCACCAAGACCACCATCTAGTGTCATATCTACTACTGAATAATTGAAGCCATCATTTGTGTCATTTTCATAAATAATAGTATCAACAGTAAAAATATAGTAGATGTTTTCATCATCTGGTTTGGGAACAATTATTGCAGATTGTGTACTTGAATTATTACCAAAAAGTCCAGAGCCATTCATCATTATACTGTGGTTTTTGTTCCAAACAGTGGTTCCATCAGTATAAAATAGTAAATTTCCAGAATCATCAGATATTGATGAGCAACCTTCGTTTGTAGATAATTGCCCATTATTAAGAGTATTTATAGAGTTGTTGGTTAAATCAAATGCTATACCAGCTCCATAACCAAAATACCAATTTGATGCTTGTCTTTGAGAAAAAGCAAGCATACTAAATACACTCAATATGAGGGATAAAATTATTTTTTTCATTCTTCTTTAATAGCCAACCAAGACTATCAAAGGTATTATAAATCGCGCTTTTTTAATAATCTAAACGATAAAAAGATAAATAAGGCAGTCCAAGATAAAACTATAAGCATTTCATAGCCGTGTGCTCCGTAATCATAAGTTAAATCAACTTTATCAGGAAATTTTGTCATAGCAATTCTTTGGAATGGTTGGTCAATTAACTTATACATAGATTTTAATGGAAAGAAATTCTGAATTTTTTCGGCAATAGCAGCATTAAATTTCCAGGTTATTAAACCAAATATAATCCATTCAACAATGTATAAAATGAATAAAAAAGCCAAAGCAAAGGCAGATCGTTTTACTAACATACCAAAGAACAAGCATAAACTAAAAAAACCTATGAGTTTTATAAAATATGCTATTAAAAATTCTGTTTCTCTAAATATTATTGAAGCCTCATTATAACTTGAGTAATATAACCCAATACATAATGATATTAAGAATATTAATACGGTAGAAACCAAAGAAAAGAAAACAATAGTATAAAATTTAGAAAGGATGAATTCCTTTTTACTTAAACCATCTATCAGGTTTTGTTTTAAAGTTTTATTACTATATTCATTACCTATCATACTTACTACAACAATGGCAAAAAAGAATTTAAATTGAGAGGCGAAAAACGTTGTTAAATGCCATATAATAGGAAAGTTGAAGATTCCAAGTTCACCTAATTCAAGTGTAAAAAAACCAAAAACATTAATTTTTAAAGACGATAAAAGTATAACAAAGAATGGTAGAATAAACGAGACAAAAATGAGTATTTTACTTGTTCTATTAAGTAAAAGTTTTTGTAATTCTAAATTTAAAAGTCTTAGCATGATATTAAATTTGGTTGTTTTGGTTGTCGGTTAATTGCAAAAATTGTTCTTCTAAACTTTCTTTTCGTTGTACTAAATGGGTGAGAATAATACCGTTTTCAAAAAGGTATTTGTTAAAGTCTTCAGATTTCATAGGTTCTGTTAAAAAGGCAGTAATTACATCATCTTCAATTTTAATTTTTCCAAAAGAGTTATGGTTTACTAATAGTGTTTTTAACTTATCATTATTATTACACTTTAATTCAAAAAAGCCATGGCTAGAAATCATCTCATCAACTCTACCAGAATATAGTTTTTCGCCTTTGCGTAATACCACAACATGAGAGCAAACTTTTTCAACTTCATCCAATAAATGAGATGCCAACAAAATGGTTGTGCCTTTGGCAGCAATTTGTTTTATAATTTCTCTAATTTGATGAATTCCTTGGGGGTCTAAACCGTTTGTAGGTTCGTCTAAAATTAAAATTTCTGGATCGTTTAAAAGGGCAGATGCAATAGCTAAACGCTGTTTCATACCCAATGAAAACGTGCGGAATTTACTGTTTTTACGTTCTAAAAGACCAACAACTGCTAGTTTTTCGTCAATTTTACTGTAATCAATCCCTTTTATTTTACAAACTAGCTTTAAGTTTTGATAACCAGTCATGTAAGGGTAAAAATTTGGGCGCTCAATAATAGCTCCAACTTTTTTTAAGGCATCATGAGTAGAGATGTTTCCATCAAACCAATGAAAGTTTCCAGATGTTCTATTAACTACATTTAAAACAATACCTAAGGTGGTAGATTTACCACTTCCGTTAGGCCCTAAAATACCATAAACATTTCCTTTGTTTATAGTGAATGATAGGTTTTTTACAGCAGTTAAAGGCCCAAATTTTTTGGTAAGGTTGTTAATTGTTAAAATTGATTCCAAATTGTAACGATTTTGGTGTCAAAAATACATCTGACATTGGTTAGCTATATGGGTAAGACGAGCCTCTTCATATTTTGTTACAGTATAGTAATAAAACCTTTAAAATTGACTAATTTTACAGTATGAAAGATTTAAAAATATCTAAAAGAAAGCCTTCATACCCAATTTCTGAAAAGTTACATAAATATCTTGAAGAGTATAACAGACATGTAGAAATGCCAATTTTTTATGATGATTTGTTACGTTTTCAAGGAGCTATAGAAGTTTATGATGATGATGATAATGACACCCTTTGGATTAGAGTGTATTACAGTGAATTTGATAAACAAGAAATAGATTTATCTTTAAAGAAAGTATATGCCATTTTACATTCTGATGGTAATGAAGATATTTTTCCGTTTTTAAGTGTAGATGCTATAGATTATTGTACGTTTGGAAACTCTAAACCTTTTAGAATTAAGGTTAGAAATATTTTAAATGATAACTTCTCTTATTTTTATGTAAAAGTAGCCGATGCTTCTAGAATTTATGGTTTAGAGTTAGAGCATATGTTATCTCCTTATAACTTAAACTTTTTAATTAGCAATACTACTTTAATAGAAGAGCATATTGCGGGAATACCAGGTGATGTTTTTATAAAAGATATGTTACCAAGTTGTACTAGGCAAGAAAAATCACAAATAGCAAAAGAGTTTGTGAAATTTAATGAACGTTGTATGATAAGACTTTTAGGAGATATGCGTTCTTACAACTACGTTATAGTGCCAACCCACGATTTTGATCATGTGGTTTACAAGATTAGAGCTATAGATTTTGATCAACAATCTTACGAAGGAAAGTTTAATATTTACAGACCACAATTTTTTAAGGAGAATTTAGAAATGGTTACTTTGGTTTCTCAAACATTTCAAAAGTTGTCTATTGCACAATATAAAACAGAAGAACGTTCAATTTTAGTTAAGCGTTTAAAAAGTTATAATGATAGAATTACTTTGCTGTTAGCAAGTATGAAAGATGATACTATTTCTACCAAACAACATATTGAAATGCTTAGGAATGATATTTTTAAGTATTCTAAAGACGAAAAGTTTTTAAAATGTAATACTATGGGCGAAGTACTAAAATGTGGTTTAGAGTTCTTAACTACCAATTATGAGAATGTTAACCCGTTAAAAATAGGTTAGGTTAATTCCAGTTTTCATCAAAATCTAGATTATCGTAATCATTCACATCTAAATCGTCTTCAAATTCATTGAAAACATCATCATCTCCTTCTGCTTCAAACGAGCGTTCTGGAGCAGTGTCAGGAATTTGCCCATGAACATACATTAAATTGGGGTAGTCTGTGCTTTCTGCTTCTTCAACAATTTCAGCTAGTTCCACATAAAACGTCCACATACTTAAAAAGTCATAAATATATATAAGCTTTGGTTGTGCTTCATGAACCACATCATTGAGTTTAGTTTCATTCATTAAGCGCGCAGAACCATCATCACTTAAATCAAAAAGCGATATTTCTTCACCTTGATTCCATTGGTCATCGCTAATGTAAAACGAAGCCATTTCTGTTCCATCAAACCCAAAAGATTGGGTAATGATGTTGTGTAAATCTTCTAATGAATCACTTTCTCTAATTTCTAAATCACGGAAAACATCATCTTCTGTGTCATTATCAAGTATTACTCTAAATCTATAAATCATGATGAAAAATTATGTGGCAAAGTTAAACTATTTAGATTATTTGCTAAAGCGATGTAGTGTAAATGTCATGGCGGTTAATAAGAAAAATGCCCCAACTTGATGTGCTACTCCCAACCAAACGGGCACTTGTAAAATAATAGTTAAAACACCTAATAAAAACTGTATAGCAACCATTACTAATAGAGCATTAACACCCTTAGTTTGTAGTACAGTTAACTTGAGTTTTCTGGATTTTTCCCAAATTAAAAACATAAAAATCACTACAATATAGGCAAGCATTCTATGTACAAATTGTACTCCACTTTTGCCTTCAATAAAATTTTTATATAAGGGTTCATGTTCTAAATAAACAGTTGGGTGCATAAATTTACCCTCGCTCATCATGGGCCAATGGTTATGTATAAAACCAGCATCTAAGCCAGCAACAAAAGCGCCATAAATTATTTGTAATAATAAAATAGCAAGACTTAATCTAACAAAATTTCTAAACTTAATATTTACTGGTTTTTTGTTAGGAAAAGATATATCTAAAGCAACCCAATAGGTGTAAGCAAAGGTTATAAAAGCAGTAGTAAGGTGTGCAGCTAGCCTGTAATGGCTTACATCTGGGTTGTCAACAAGCCCACTTTTAACCATATACCAACCTAAAAATCCTTGAAAAGCCCCAAGGGCCATTAAAATAATAGATTTTTTAATGGTGGGTTTTGTTAGTTGTTTTGTAATTAAAAAATATAAGAACGGAATGAAAAATACAAGACCTATAAATCTGCCAATTACGCGGTGTAACCATTCCCAGAAATAAATGTCTTTAAAGTCTTGAAGTGTAAAATGGTTGTTAAGTTTTTGGTATTCTGGGTATTGTTTGTATAACTCAAAAGCTTCATGCCACTCTGCTTCATTCATTGGCGGAATAGTACCCGATATTAATTTGTAATTTGAAATTGATAAGCCAGAGTGCGTTAATCTTGTTATACCACCAACTACTACCATTATAAAAATGAGAAAACACCCTGTTAACAACCAGTAAATTACTTTTTTATTGTCTTTTGTTTTAGCCATTAGTACTAAATTTATTTTGTTACTTTTAAGCCTAGTTTTTTACCTTTTTCAATCATCAACTTATAAGCAGGTTTGTATTCATTAGGAATATCTCCTTCTAAAATAGCTTCTTTAATATATTCTTTTATAACCCCAATTTCACGAGAAGGTTTTAAGTTGAAGGTTTTCATTATTTCTTCACCAGAAATGGGTGGTTGAAAATTACGTACATGGTCGCGTTCTTCAACTTCAATAATTTTTTCTCTTACAATCTTAAAATTGTTGTGGTATTTTTTGAACTTCTTTGGGTTTTTAGTGGTAATATCTGCTTCACAAAGGGTCATTAAATCATCAACATAATCACCAGCATCAAAAACCAAACGTCTTACAGCAGAATCTGTTACAATATCTTGAGCTAATACAATGGGGCGAGAACTCATAAGCACCATTTTTTGAACAAATTTCATTTTATCATTTAAAGGCATTTTTAAGCGTTTAAATAAGTGAAATACCATTTTAGAACCTTCAAATTCATGCCCATGAAATGTCCAACCTATTTTTTTGTGGAATTTTTTTGTTGGCGCTTTTCCTATATCGTGTAGTAATGCAGCCCACCGTAACCAGAGGTTTTTTGTGTGTTTAGAGATATTATCAACCACTTCTAAGGTATGATAAAAATTGTCTTTATGGCGCTGACCTTCAATTTCATCAATGCCTTTTAGAGCTGTAAGTTCTGGTAAAATTAATTGTAATAGACCAGTTTGTTCTAAAAGTAAAAAACCAATAGAGGGTTTATTGCTCTCTAAAATTTTATTGAGTTCAACAACAATGCGCTCTTTAGTAATTATTTTAATTCTAGAAGCGTTTTTAGTAATAGCATGTAGGCTGGTTTCTTCTATAGTAAAATTTAATTGGGTTGCAAACCTAATGGCTCTTAACATTCTTAAAGGGTCATCACTATAAGTAATATCTGGGTTTAAAGGTGTTTTTATGGTTTTAGCTTCTAAATCATTTACACCATTAAATGGGTCTAGTAAATTTCCGAAAGTGGTTTTGTTTAAACTTAAAGCTAAGGCGTTAATAGTAAAATCGCGTCGGTTTTGATCATCTTGTAAAGAACCGTTTTCTACTACAGGATTTCTACTATTTTCAGAATAAGACTCTTTTCTGGCACCAACAAATTCAATTTCTATATCATTGTAGCGCAACATAGCGGTACCATAGGTTTTAAAAACTTGAACCTTAGGTTTTGTAGGTAAGTTTTTTGCAACTTGTTTAGCTAAATCAATGCCACTACCTATGGCTACTACATCAATATCTTTGGCATTACCGCGTTTTAAAATAAAATCGCGCACAAAGCCACCAATTACATAAGCTTCAACTTGAAGTTCTTCAACCGATTTTGAAATGATTTTAAATATAGGGTGTTGTAATGCTTCTTTGTAATTCATGTTATAAATCCAAATTCAAAAGAATTTATAGGATTGTTTTTACTTTCTAATAATTTTAACAACCCCATTATTACTCAATTTAATAATTGATGATGGTTTAGCGCAAATTTTTTCGCGGTGCAAATTTACAACATAGTCTACTCCTTTTAAAACCTCTGGGGCTATTTCTTTAAAAGATTTTGGTGTTGGTTGCTCACTAATATTGGCAGAAGTAGAAACAATAGCACCATTAAATTTTCTAGATAGCCAATAGCAAAAGTCGTCATTAGGAATTCTAATAGCAATAGTGCCGTCTTTAGCAATTAAGTTGGGAGCTAAATTTTGAGCTTGGTCATATATTATAGTTGTGGGTTTATTGGTAATATCAATAATATTTTGGGCAGCAGGGGGGATTTGTTTTACATATCTTTTAAGCATTCTGTCATCGGCCACTAAACAGATAAGCGCTTTACTATCTTCGCGCTGTTTTAAAGTGTAAATTTTTTTAACAGACTCTTTGTTAGATGCATCGCAACCAATACCCCAAACGGTATCAGTAGGGTAGAGTATAAGTCCGCCTTCTTTTAAAATTTTTAATGCTTTTTGTATTTCTTTTTGCATGCTAATTTTAGTTGCAAATTTAATATTAGTTTTACACATTGTACAAAACTTTGTATTATTGTTGTAGTATTAAAACATATAGAGGTTTAATTAACTGACTTTTTATTGTTTATGGTTAGAAAATTAAAGGTTTTTACTAAACGAAAAATAAGAAAGACATTTGAGGCGTTTTATTCTAAAAAGGATATAGATGTTTTAGGTAATAAAAATTTTGTTATTGTATCTAATAACTGTTGGGGAGGTGCTCTATATAGATGGTATAAAAGATCATATAACACACCTTTTGTTGGTTTATTTTTGTATGGGCCTTGTTATATGAAATTGCTTTCTAATTTTTATTATTATATGAGCCTTGATTTAAAATTTGTAAAAAGTTCAAAATACCCTGATAGAGAGGTAACTTACCCTTTGGCTTTGTTAGATGATATTGAAATTCATTTTACACATTACAATAATGAAGAGGAAGCTAAAACTAAGTGGGAGCGAAGAACAAAAAGAATGCTACAGGAAAAAAACCTTGATAATTATTTTTTTAAAATCTGTGATAGAGAGCGCGTTACTAAAAAGCATTTATTAGACTTTCATGAGTTGCCTTACAAAAATAAGGTTTCTTTTGCACTTGATGATCATCCAGAATTATATGGAAAACATCATGTTAAAGTAAATGAGTCTCAAAAAACAAAGAGGAATGTACCAAACGGTAAAAAAATGTTTAAGCTTACCTTTTTATATTTCGATTTAAATTCTTGGTTATTAAACTACAATTAAAAAACATTATTTTAAATGAAAAAAACAGTTGTTTTTTCAGAATTATTAAATAACCAAGAACAAAAAGCAATAGCAGATATTATTGCTAATTTTGACACAAAAGGCAAGGTGTTTATTTCTGGTAGAAATACTATTAAACTATTTGAAATAAACAATTTAAAAATTAATATAAAGGCATTTAGAGTTCCTAATATTGTTAACCAAATTGCTTATAAGTTTTTTAGAAAAAGTAAGGCACAACGTTCTTTTGAATATGCTAATAAACTTATTAATTTAGGTGTTGGTACCCCAAAACCATTAGCTTATTTTGAATTTAAAACTGCTTTATTTTTTAAGAAAAGTTTTTATATAAGTGAACATTTAGAATGTAATTATACATACCGAGACCTCACAAAAAACTTTGATATACCAGATTATGAAAATATTTTAAGAGCTTTTACCAGATTTACTTATAACTTACATGAAAAAGGTATTCATTTTTTAGATCATTCTCCAGGAAATACACTTATAGTGAAGAATGAAGGAAATTATAATTTTTATTTAGTTGATTTAAATAGAATGAATTTTGGAACTTTAGATTTTAAGACTAGAATTAAAAATTTTTCAAGATTAACAATACACAAGTCTATGGTTGAGGTAATGAGTGATGAATACTCCAAATGTTCTGGTGAAGACTATAATATAATCTTCAATTTAATGTGGAAAGAAACCGAAGATTTTCAAAGAAGATTTTACAGAAAAAAACGATTAAAAAACAAACTTAAAAAAGCTTAATAAATTTATTTATTGGTTTTCCATAACCTATAAAGTTTTATATACTTTAAAAAAGTAACATTATAAGTTTGTACACAAATAATCCATCCGTTTAAGCCATCAAGAAATCCTAACCTTAAAAAATAGGCTTTAAAAAATGCCCAAGTGGGGCGGTAAATTATTTTCCAAATAGAAGATTTAATACCAATTTTATAGTAAGCCTCTGCGGCAATAGTAGAAAATCGTTCTACTTTTTTATTATGTTCTTCATAATCTCTATAAATCCAATGCAGTAAGTTACCATCTAGTTTACCCGCTTTTCGTCCTTTTTTTAAAGTAAAAGTATCATGAGGGTTTATGCCTTCCCATTTACCACTGTCTTTTTTAAATAGTCTAAGTTTTTTGTCTGGATACCAGTCTGAGTGTTTAATCCATTGTCCGCAATAATTATTTAATCTTTTACAGTAATAACCATCATATTCCCAATTCAATTTAACTTTTAATATGCTATCTTTTAAAGTATCAGATAAAGCTTCATCACCATCAAGAGATAAAATATAGTCATTATTAGCTAATGAAACCGCATAGTTTTTCTGTTCAATATAACCTTCAAATTTATGTTGAAAGAAAGAAACGTTATATGATTTACAAATTTCTGGTGTTTTATCAGATGAAAAAGAATCTACCACAATAATTTCATCAGCAACATCAACTAAAGAGCTTAAACATTTATCAATATGTTCTTCTTCATTATAAGTAATTATTACAGCCGAAATTTTAACAAGCTTATTTTTCAAAATAAAATACAATATTTAGAAAGGTAAAAATAGTTATTTTTGCCACAATCAACATACAGAGATAATAAGAAAAAAGCATTTTAACCACCATGAACAATAAGCCAACAATATCAATTATAATAAGTACTTACAATTCAGAGGAGTGGTTAGAAAAAGTGCTTTGGAGTTATGAGGCACAAGTTTTTAAAGACTTTGAAATGGTTATTGCAGATGATGGCTCTAAACAACCTACGTTTGATTTAATTGAGAAAATGAAATCTAAAGTGCATTACCCTATAATACATGTGTGGCACGAAGATAATGGTTTTCAAAAATCTCAAATATTAAATAAAGCAGTTTTGGCATGTAATGCAGATTATATTTTAATGAGTGATGGCGATTGTATTGCTAGGGCAGACTATGTACAGGTGCATATTGATAACAAAGAAAAAGGTTATTTCCTTTCAGGGGGGTATTTTATGTTGCCAATGTATATTTCAAAACTAATTTCAAAAGATGATATTATAAATCAGAGATGTTTTGATGTTAACTGGTTGAAAAAAAATGGTTTAAAATCTTCATTTAAAAATAATAAACTCACAGCTAAAGGATTAAAAAGTAAAATTTTAAATGCTATTACTCCTACTAATGCTAGTTGGAATGGGCATAATGCTTCTGGTTGGAAGGCCGATATTTTAAAAATTAACGGATTTGATGAGCGCATGCAATATGGTGGGCAAGATAGAGAGTTAGGAGAGCGTTTGTTTAATTTAGGAATTAAATCTAAGCAAATACGCTATAGTGCGGTATGTTTACATTTAGACCATCCAAGAGGTTATAAAAACCAAGAATCAATAAATAAAAACCTTGCTATTAGAGCAACTACAAAAAAAGAAAAACGAGTTTGGACAGATTTTGGAATAGTAAAAGGTAAGCATTAAAAAAAATAAATCTAGTTATTTTAATTTACATATTTTAGTGTTTATTTTATTGAAGATTGTTCTATTTCCATCCTTTTTTCTAACCATTTTAGTATATAATTTAGGGTTTTAGGTGGGCACTTGTCTAAACTTTGTAATCCTAAAAAGAGTTTTTTATTAGTTTTTATGTTAAGTTTAAACTTATACCATGGCAAAGGTTTTTTATAAGACCTGAAATACAAAAGTTGATAATCATTTTTGAAATAGCAGGTTTTGTTTTTTATTTCTATATGGTTAATTAAACCTTGAAGTAAGAATTGCTTTTTATTCCTAAATTTATGTTTTACGTTTTCTATAAAAACCTCTTCATTGGTTTTTAAATATTTTTCAAAAGTTGATTTTCTAAACGGATGAGGTGTGTGTTTAAAATTATAATAATTATCAAAACCAGCAAGTTTAGCAGAATATTGTTGAGCGTATTTATGACCAAATCTTTGTTTCTTAAATTTTTTTAAAAATTTGTCTTTATCAAGTTTTTGCCACTTACCTCTTAAAACAGGGTAACCATTTCTAAAAAAATCTTCTGGTTCTGTTTTATTTATTAAAAAAAAGTCATCATTAAAATAAATAAAGTGTTCAGCTAAATTGGGTATTCTAAACATAAAAGATTCTATAGTTCTACTGTTAAAAGTGGGTAGAAATTGTTCATAACCACTAAAAATAATTTTGTGGTCAATTATAGATACATTTTTGTAATAATCTTTTCTGCCAGTTGTTTTTAAAAAATCAGGTGTTTGATTATCAGTAATAATAAAAATATTCCTAATAAATGGTGCATATTTTAGTATAGAATCGATAGTAAATTTAATTTCATTTACATGGTCATACCGAGTTCTAAAGTTTTTAGATTTAATAGTTTCTATATCATTAAGAAAAGACAACATTTTAAGCCTATGATTTTCATCATTGCCATCAACCCATAAAATTATAGCATCTATTGGGTGATTTTTAATAGAGGAAGAACAAGAGCGAGTTGTCATTGTTTTTAAATGAAAATATTGATTATTTATATAATGATTTTTTGCTTATTGCTAAGTTTTGGTAGTTTTAGATAATTTCCAATAATAGGGTTGTATTTATCAGGATGAAATTTGTCTCTAGCGTCTGCAGGATAAAAAGTCATTTCTCCAAATATTGTTTTTCCTTTAATGGAATATAAATCAACTCTTACAAAGGGCAATTTGTCTGCCAGAATTTCAGAAAGAAAAACCATTTCTTTAAGGTTACTAGGCTTCTCTACATTAGCAGAAATGCTTTCATATTTTTTAGATTTAGAGAAAGGTAAAGGTTTGAAATCTAAATCAAAACATCCTTGTTTATGGTTTTCTCCACGATCAATGTGTACATCTAAAAATTTAGGTTTTCCATTAAAACAATAAAATTTATAGTCTATCAAAGATGTTTTTTCGTTTTCCTTTAAATTTTTTTCAATTATAATCTTGGGCTTAATGTCTTTATAAGCCCATTCTTGTCCTTTTCTATAATACTGGTTTTTTCTTAGCCATTTATTTAAAAGTTTTATAGTCTTTTTTTTATTAAGCTTTTTTTTGTCCTCAACAATCAAATTATGTCCGTTTGTATGATTTGCTTTAATTACAAATTTATTAGGTAAACTATCAAAATCTATATTACTAGGATTATTATAAACACCATAAAGCTCATTGAGGTATTGTTTCCCAATTTTTTCTTCAACATATGTTCTTACTCTATACTTGTCGGCTAATTGAGTTAAAATTTTTGGACGATAATATACCTTATACCATTCTATTTTTTCATTGAAATCTATTGGGTTTTTTAAGTTTAATTTTTTTTCAGAAAAATATTCGTAATGATATTTAACGTATAATTTTGAAGGTAAAAAACGCATTTTTCTTAGATTTCTTAATGTAAACCTACGTATATTTTTTAGCATTGATTACTCACAAATTTTCAACAATATAACATAAGAATTATATTGTTGAAAAAATTAAACTTAAAAAAATAATATTTTCTTTTTTTTATAGAATATTAAACAGCCACGTCGTGTTCGCGTAAGGCGTCGTTTAACGATGTTTTTTTGTTAGTACTTTCTTTACGTTTACCAATAATTAAAGCACATGGTACATTATAGGTTCCTGCAGCAAATTCTTTAGCATAACTACCAGGAATAACCACAGAACGTGCAGGTACTTTTCCTCTTAATTCAACAGGTTTATCGCCAGTAACATCTATAATTTTAGTACTCATAGTTAAAACTACTCCAGCACCTAAAACGGCTTCTTTTTCAACATGAACACCTTCAACAACAATACACCTAGAGCCTACAAAAACATTATCTTCAATAATTACAGGAGCTGCTTGTAAAGGTTCTAAAACACCACCAATGCCAACACCACCAGATAAGTGTACATTTTTACCAATTTGAGCACAACTACCAACGGTTGCCCAAGTATCTACCATAGTGCCTTCATCAACATAAGCACCAATATTAACATAACTAGGCATTAAAATGGTACCCGGAGATATGTAAGCACCATGTCTAGCAACAGCATGTGGTACCACTCTTATACCTTTTTCTTTATAACCTGTTTTTAAAGGTATTTTATCATGAAACTCTAAAGGACCAGCTTCAATGGTTTCCATCTTTTGAATTGGGAAATAAAGTACAACCCCTTTTTTAACCCACTCGTTAACTTGCCAACCACCTTCAACTGGCTCAGATACTCTTAATTCGCCTTTATCTAATAAATCTATTAGGGTTCTTATAGCAGTAGTTGTTTTTTCTTCTTTTAATAGTTCTCTATTATCCCAAGCTGCTTCAATTGTTTGCTTTAATTCTGTCATTTGTAATTTAATTTTTTGACAAATATAATAGTATCTATTAAAAAACTCCTTTAAGAGATAAGAATATAATACGAAAAACAGAAGTGTTTTTAATCGAAAATTAAGTGCTTTTTAAGGACTGTATAACGAAAAATTTCCTTTGAAGTAAAAAACAATATCGATAAACTACAATTTTAGTGTTTTTAATCGGCTAAAAAGCACATTTCAACTATTTATCGATGTTTTTTATACAGTGCTCTAATAAACGAAAATTCCATGTTCTACAACTAATTTTTTGCTACCTAACAAGAGTCTAGATATATATTTGAACCATCAAAAACAACCAAGTTAATGAAAACAAGATTTTACATATTATTAGTTTTAGTTTTAAGTTTTTCTTTTGTACAGGCTCAAAACACAACAGAAGTAAGTGTTGAAACTATTAAAACAGTATCTGTTTCTCAAGATAATAATGATGAGGTTGTAGTTAATGATACATTAAACACTACAAAAGAAGACGTATTATTAATTAGCGAAGATGAGTTAAGAGAATCAATTGCTCGTACTGCTAGTGATATTAGAACATATTTCAACAAAATGAGAAATGTTGATAATATTAAATTATTATTTCCTAAAATGAATAAAGCTAAAAAAGCTTAATATTTATAGTATATTAATAAGTAGGTTAAACTTTAAAAGGCTGTCTGTAAAAAGACAGCCTTTTATATTTTAATAAGTTACTTTTGCAAAAAACAAATTCATGGCAAGAATTCTAGCAATTGATTATGGAACTAAAAGAACAGGTTTAGCAGTAACCGATGAGCTACAAATAATTGCTTCTGGACTTACTACAGTTAACACAAAAGAGTTAATAGATTTTTTAAAAGAATATACAAGTAACGAGCAAGTTGAACTTTTTTTAATAGGAGAACCAAAACAAATGGATAATACAGCTTCTGAAAGTGAGGTGTATATTAAAAAGTTTATGGCTACTTTACAAAAAGAATTTCCTAATATACCAATGCAACGTGTCGATGAACGGTTTACTTCTAAAATGGCGTTTCAAACCATGATTGATAGCGGATTAAAAAAAAATAAAAGAAAAAATAAAGCACTTATTGATGAAATTAGTGCTACACTTATCCTTCAAAGCTATTTATATTCAAAATAATTATAGACAATAAATTATAGTATTGTATTTTTGCAACTTAATAGTTCAGTACTTATGATTTTACCAATAGTTGCTTACGGCGACGCAGTTTTAAAAAAGACAGCAAAAGATATTTCAAAAGATTATCCAAACTTAGATAATCTTATAGAAAACATGTTTGAAACCATGTATAATGCTTATGGTGTAGGGTTAGCTGCACCTCAAATAGGCTTGCCTATTAGGTTGTTTGTAGTTGATGCATCACCTTTTTCAGAAGACGAAGATTTATCAGAAGAAGAACAAAATAAGTTAAAAGATTTTAAACGAGTTTTTATTAATGCCACTATTTTAGAGGAAGAAGGAGATGAATGGGCATTTAATGAAGGCTGTTTAAGTATCCCAGATGTTAGAGAAGATGTGTTTAGAAAACCCGTAATTACTATTGAATATTACGATGAAAATTTTAATAAACACACAGAGAAATTTGATGGGCTAATGGCCAGGGTAGTTCAGCATGAATACGACCATATTGAAGGCATTCTATTTACAGATAAACTTTCTAGCTTTAAAAAAAGGTTGATAAAAGGAAAACTCAATAATATTTCAAAAGGAAAAATAAATGTAGATTATAGAATGCGTTTTCCAAACGAAAAAAAGAAACGATAATATTTGCAATACAATAACAAACAGTTGATATTTGCGTTTTTCAAAAAAATAATATGAGTTTAGATAAAGTACTTTCAATTTCAGGCAAACCAGGTTTATATAAATTAATAGCTCAAACTCGTGGGGGCTTTGTAGCAGAATCATTAATAGATAAAAAACGTATCTCAGTTGGTATTCAAAATAACGTAAGTATTTTAAGTGAAATAGCCATTTACACACTTACAGAAGAAGTGCCACTTAAAGAGGTGTTTAGTAAAATAAAAGAAAAAGAAAATGGAGAACAAACTTCTGTAAAACACAAGGATAGTAAAGATAAACTAGAAGAATATTTCTTTGATGTTTTACCAGACTATGATGAAGATAGAGTGTATGCTAGTGATATTAAAAAGGTGCTGCAATGGTACAATTTACTTCAACAACATGATATGTTAGGGTTTTTAGATGAAGGTGAAGAAGACAACAAATCAGACGAAGAAGAATAAAAATTTATAACCTCCTAATTAAGGAGGTTTTTTTATGCCTTTTTAGTAAGCATTACTAAGGTTTGTCGACTCATAATTAACTAACAAATAAAGACTAACCTAATGAAATCGCTTTGGTTTTTTGATGATGTTAAACTTTTTAAAATACTGTGCCCGCATAAGTTTAAAGCATTTAAAACAGTACATAATTTTGACTCTTACAAAAAGAAAGATTATATCTATTTTGAAGAAGACTCTGCCAATAAGGTGTATCTTATAGAAAAAGGTAAAGTAAAAATAGGTTACTACAATGAAGATGGGAGTGAAGTTGTAAAAGCAATTCTAACTCGTGGAGAACTTTTTGGTGAAACAGCCATTTTAGGAGAAGATAAAAGAAAAGAATTTGCACAATCTGTTGATAATTCTACAAGTATTTGCCCTATAGGTGTAGAAACTATGCATGGTTTAATGAGAGACAATCAAACCTTCAGTTTTAAAATTTATAAACTCATAGGTTTTAAGTTAAAAAGACTAGAAAGGCGTTTGCAAATACTGTTGTTTAAAGACGTTAAAACCAGGTTGATAGAGTTTTTAGATGAATTATGTTCAGATTATGGATATGATTGTGAAAAAACAGGCGATAAAATCATTCATCATCCATATACACAGAGAGATATAGCTTCATTAATTGGTACTTCAAGACCAACTTTAAATATCATTCTTAATGAATTAAAAGAAGAAAATGTTATACAATTTGGCCGTAAAGAAATAAGAATTTATAAAAAAACTGCTTAGTGTTAGGTAGCTAACATTTTTTTAGGACATCACAATTTAACTTTGAAGTATTAATAACTTTAAAAAAAAATGTGATGATTAGAAAAGTAATTTTAGCAGTTTTAAGTATTGGTATTTTAACTGTTTCTTGTAGTGATGATGATAACCCAATGAAAACATCTAGGTTAACCCTAAATCTTGAAGGATTAGAAGCTTTAGGAACAGATTTTGTTTATGAGGGATGGATAATTGTTGATGGTAATCCTGTGTCTACAGGAACATTTTCTTCGGTAGAATTTCCGCAAACATTTAATGTAGATAAATCTCAGTTAAATGAGGCAACAACATTTGTACTTTCAATTGAACCCGCAGTAGATTCAGATCCAGCTCCAGCAGCAACAAAGATTTTAGCTGGCGATTTTAATGGAGATGAAGCTAATGTTACTTCTAACGGAATTGTAGGAGATTTTACTGCTTCCTTAGGAAAATATATTTTGGCAACACCAACAGATACAGACGACACAAACGAAGAAAGTGGTGTTTGGTTTTTAGATAACTCTAGTGGTTCTGCAGTTGCAGGTTTAAATTTACCAACACTTACAGATGGTTGGAAATATGAAGGGTGGGTTGTTTTTGATGGAACACCAATTACAACAGGAACCTTTACAGCCGTTAATACAGCCGATGATAATGCAACAACATCAATGTTTAAAGGAGATGCAGGTAACGGACCTGCTTACCCAGGAGAAGATTTTTTACAAAATCCTCCTGTAGGTTTAACGTTTCCAACAGATTTAAAAGGTAAAACAGTAGTTATTTCTGTTGAACCAGACCCAGATAATAGTACAGCACCATTTACTTTAAAGCCTTTAGCCCATATGGTACCCTCAGATGCTATGAATCATACAACTATTATGATGGAAGATGGTCCCGTAAAAAGTTTATCAGGAATGGTCAGCAGATAATACAAGTTGCTAAGTAGAATGATAAATTGTTTTGTAGATTTGAAGCATGGTGTTAAAACCATGCTTTTTTATTAAATAAATTCTAAAAAGGTTGTATAAATAACCTTAAGGTTTATAATTTTAAAAGCAGAAATCTAATCATTATGAAATTCAGAAAAATAAAGTTTAAAGACATCATTTTTTTAGTGGTTCTAGCTATTTTAATAATACCACAAACAAGAAAGCCTATTCAAGTTTTTATAAATAAAGGACTAGCACTAATAAGTCCTTCGGTTTTATCAGAAGAGAAGCAAAAAGAAATTGCATCTTTTAACTGGGAGTTAAAAGATAATCAAGGTAATACCTTCAATTTTAATGAAACTAAAGGAAAAGTAGTTTTAATAAATTTTTGGGCTACTTGGTGCCCGCCTTGTATTGCAGAAATGCCCAGTTTACAAAAATTATATAATGATTATAATGATAAAATTGAATTTCTGTTTGTTACAGACGATTGGTTTAAAGAAACAAACGCTTTTTTAGAAAAACACAATTATACTTTCAAAGTTTATAGACCAGCTTCTAATAATGGAATTTTTAAGGTGAATAGTATCCCTAGAACATTTTTAATAGATAAAAACGGAAAAATTATTATAGACGAAACAGGAGCAGCTAATTGGAATAGTGATGCTATTAGAAAGACAATAGATGAATTAATTCAACAATAAAAAGCAATACATTGAAAATAGTAGTTTTAGATGGGTATACATTAAACCCAGGAGATTTAAGTTGGGATGATATAGCTAAACATGGAGAAATAACCGTTTATAACAGAACTCCATATAACAATGAGGCTATTATAAAAGCTATAGGCGAAGCAGAAATTGTTTACACTAATAAAACGCCATTACTAAAAGAAGTATTAGAACAGGTGTCAACTGTTAAATTTATAGGTGTTTTAGCAACAGGTTACAATGTGGTTGATATTGAAGTTGCAAAATCTAAGGGCATTCTTGTTACTAATGTGCCTGCTTATAGCACAGAATCTGTAGCACAATTTACTATGGCTTTGCTGTTAGAAATGTGTCATAATATTGGAAATCATAATACAGCGGTACAAAATGGAGATTGGATAAAATCTAAAGATTTTTGTTTTTGGAACTCACCATTAATTGAATTAGAAGGAAAAACTTTAGGAATTATTGGTTTTGGACAAATAGGACAAGCGGTAGCCAAAGTAGCTCAAGCTTTTGGGTTGAAAATTTTAGTAAACTCAAGAACTGTAAAACCAGAATTTGAAAGTGGCACTTTAAAGTTTGTTGATGTAGATACGCTTTTTAAAAATTCAGATATAATTAGTTTACATTGTCCGCTTTTTAAAAGTACAAAAGGTATCATTAATTCAAGTAATATTGAAAAAATGAAATACGGTGTTAAAATTATCAATACAGCTAGGGGAGGATTAGTTGTTGAAACAGATTTGGTTCAAGCTCTTAATTCTGGCAAAGTTTCAGGAGCGGCACTTGATGTAGTTTCAACAGAACCCATGGTAAAAGATAGCCCATTATTAAAGGCTAAAAACTGTATTATAACACCGCATATTGCTTGGGCTCCTAAAGAAGCTAGAACAAGATTAATGAATATTACAGTTAAAAATTTAGAAGCATATTTAAGTGGTAAACCTATTAACGTAGTAAATAATTAAGTTTTTATCTTATTAAAATTTTGTGTTAAAACTAAATTTAAGAGAATAAGAGAAAATGCATAAACACTATCTTCTATAGGAATTGTAAATAGTCTTAAATTTAAGTTTTCAGAATTATTATACCAAACCACTTCGTTTTCAATAAAGCTTCCTGTAAGAATACCATTCACAATAAAAAAAGGAATTAGCATTACTAAAAAGGTCAAATAAAACTCACTTAACAGTTTTGGTTGCTTTTTTGTTGAAATATAAATTAGAACAGAGGCAATTAAAAAGTTTATTAAAGTATACCATTTATTATAATTAAAAATGGTAATAATTAAAAAGCATACTATTAAAAAATAGCTAATAGTTTTAGTAGCAGTAATTGATAGTTTTAAGTTAGGAAAATAATGCAAAAGTGCATAGTGTGTAAACACACAAGCGTATGGAATACAAATAAAAAATAACCACTCTTCAATTGGGAGGTTAAAAAGTTTAATACCTAAAAAATAAGTGTTGTTAAAACCCCAAAAACCTTCAGCAGTAAAAATAATATCCCAAGGAATAAAGATGAGCATTGATAAAAAAATGCTTGTAAAGAGGGGTTTCCAAAGCTTATAGAATTTTAGTTTTGGGTGAAAACTAAATAAAAATGGAATACTTAAAGATCCTAAATTTAAAAGTAGGTATAAGTAATTCATTTATATTTTTTAAAATATTTAAAAGGAACCATAAGCATACCAAAGCATTCTCCATCTTCTTTCCCTAAATGTTTATGATGCATTTTGTGTGCTCTTCTAACACCTTTTGCATACCAATTATTAACATTTCTAAATAATTTAAAACGTTGATGAATAAAGATATCATGAACAATAAAATAAGCTAAGCCGTAAGCAAAAATACCAATACCAATAGGTAAGCCAATCCATAATATATTGTACTTCCAAAGTAAAAAGAAACCAATGCTAACTACGGCATAGAATATAAAAAAGAAGTCATTACGCTCAAACCAGCTATCGTGGTCTTTGTTATGGTGATCTTTGTGTAAGCGCCATAAAAAACCATGCATAACATATTTATGGGTAAACCACGCCATAAATTCCATAAAGCAAAAGGTGCTTAAAAAAACTAATATCCAAAGTGCAATTTTCATAACCCTTAAGTTACAATAAATTTAACTGATATTTTACATAACTACGCATTAACAGTTCTATTTTTTTGGGGTTAGAAACTCTAATTCTTGTGTTTTTAATGTGTAATGCTGGTGTTCGTTTTAATTTTTTTAGTAGTTGTCTATAATATCTATAAGCCATAAAAACTCCAAATTTAGCTTCTAGTGGTAATCTTTTAATACCATTAAGCCCTTTACTAAAATCAGATTCAATATCATCAATAATTTCTTGCTTAGAGGCTTCACTTAAGTTATTAAGATCTGTGTTTGGAAAGTAACTTCTATTTAAATCATTGTAATCTGCTTTCAAATCTCTTAAGAAGTTAACCTTCTGAAAAGCAGATCCTAATGACATAGCCGAATCTTTTAAACTATCGTATTTATTGTTATCACCTTTAACAAAAACTTTTAAGCACATTAAGCCAACAACATCAGCTGACCCGTAAATGTATTCTTCGTATTCGGCAGTAGTTAAATAATTCTTTTTATATAAATCCATTCGCATACTTTTCATAAAGGCATCAACTAAATGCTTGTCTATATTATATTTATGATAGGTATATTGAAATGCATTAAGAATAGGATTTAAGCTTATTTTTTCATTAAGACTAGATTCTAAATCATTAGTTAATTTCTTGAACAACTCTTCCTTTTTGTAACCATGAAAAGAATCAACAATTTCATCAGCTAGCCTAACAAAACCATAGATATTGTAAATATCACTTCTTATTGAGTTAGATAGCATTTTTGTAGCCAAAGAGAAAGACGTGCTGTAGGTTTTGGTAACAATTTTGCTACAACTGTAGGACACGGTATCAAATAATTTTTTCATAGCTAATGGTGTTTGGTTATTAATTCTGATACTAACTTACCTGATATTAACGATGGTGGAACACCTGGTCCTGGTACTGTTAATTGTCCGGTAAAATACAAGTTTTTAACTTTTTTACTTTTTAATTTTGGTCTTAAAAATGCTGTTTGTGTTAGCGTATTTGCCATACCATAGGCATTACCTTTATAAGAGTTGTAATCTTTTATAAAATCATTAACACAATAAGACTTCTTAAAAACAATATTATTTGATACCTTTTGATTGGTAAGGTCTTCTAATCTACTAATTATTTTTTTAAAATAGGTTTCTCTTAGCTCTTTAGTGTCATTTAAACCCGGAGCAAGTGGAATTAAAAAAATGCCAGCTTCATGATTTTTGGGTGCAGTACTGCTATCTGTTATACTAGGAAAGCTAGCATAAAACAACGGTTTTTCTGGCCATTTGGGGTCATCATATATAGCTTTGGCATGAACATCAAAGTCTACATCAAAAAATAATGTATGGTGGCTTACATTTTTAATTTTTTTATTAAAACCAACATAGAAAAGTAGAGCAGAGGGAGCGAATGTTTTTTTATTCCAGTAATTTTTAGAGTATTGCCTGTAATTTTTATCTAGAAGTGTTTCTGTGTGCCAATAATCAGCTCCGCTAAGTACAATGTCTGCTTTAAAACTATCATTATTAGTAGTTATTTGGGTAGCAAAGTTATTTTTAACGTTTATTTTCTGCACAGCTGCATTTGTTTTTATGGTTACCCCAAGGTCTTTAGCAAGAGATTCAATAGCTAAAATTACTTGGTACATTCCTTTTTTAGGATGATAGGTACCTAAACCAAAATCGGCATAATTCATAAAATTATAAAATGAAGGCGTATTACTAGGTTTAGCACCAAGAAATAACACGGGAAATTCAAGTATTTTAATTAACCTATCATTTTTAAAAGCTTTTCTAACATCATTTTTAACGCTACTAAAGAACTGATTTAATCTTTTAAGTGTGGTTAATGAAACCAACTCTAGAGGGGAAACACCTGGGTTGTAAACTAAATCTTTAATAGCAATATTATAATTGTCTTTAGCTTTGTTTATAAATTTTTTGAGCTGTGTAGAGCTTCCTTTTTCAACAGTTTCAAAAGTGTTACAAATTTTTTCTAAAGAATCTTCAATTGTTATGTAGTCGTTTTTATCAAAATAAACACTGTAAGCAGGATTAAGCTTTTCTAAGGTGTAAAAGTTAGAGGGTTTTGTGTTAAAATCTGCAAAGAAATGCTCAAATACATCTGGCATCCAATACCAAGTAGGCCCAATATCAAATGTAAATCCTTCATTTTTATATTGTCTGGCTCTACCACCAACTGTACTGTTTTTTTCTAGTATGGTTACATTATATCCCGCTTTAGCTAAATAGCAAGAGGCAGATAAAGAAGAAAAACCAGAGCCTATTATTATAACTTTTTTTTTCATATTGTTTAACAAATATATTAAAAAGTTAAACAATATAAAATTTAAAGCTATAAATTTTCAATTAAATTTTCTATGTTTTGGTAAATGGTTACATTTTTGGGTGGATTATAATCATCAATATTATTAAGTTTAGAACCTAATAATAACAGATTATTCTTTTGGTTTTTAAGAAGTAAATCTTCAAATTGTTTAATGTAGCTAGGTATTTTATCTATTTCTGGGTATACTGTGAAATAAGATATGAAAGTAATCTCTTCAAAAAATTCTAAAACACTTGTTAAGCTTTCTACAGGTACACTTTCTCCTAAAAAAATGGTGTGATATCCTTTGCTTCTAAGTTGGTAGTTAATAAATAATAGGCCAATGTCATGTATTTCGTTTTCAGGAAGAAATAAAATATGGGTTTTAGATGTAGGTTTAGGTTCTAAACTTTGAAGTCTTTCAATATTTAAAAGAATTTTTTGTTTTATATGAACCGATATAAAGTGCTCATGTGCAGGTGTTATAGTTTTTGTTTGCCATAAAATACCAATATCTTTTAATAGAGGTAAAAACACAGTGTAAAATATGTCACTAAAAGTTTTATTCTCAATTAGGTTATTGTACGTGTTATAAAATAGTACCTGATCAAAATTAACCATGGCCATTTTTAGAGCATTAATAGCATGGTCTTCAACGTTAGCACGAGAAGCAATTTCTCTAACTTTTATGGGGATTTCATCTTCGTTTAAATCTGCAATTTTAGATATTTTATATCCATTATTGTTTAAATAAGAAATATTTAAAAGCTTTTGTAGGCTAGCAATACTGTAATTTCTAATGTTTGTATCCGTTCTATTGGGCTGTAGTAAATTATAACGCTTTTCCCATATTCTTATGGTGTGTGCTTTTATACCAGTAAGGTTTTCTAAATCTTTAATACTAAAATTAACTCGTATATTGTTCATTAAAAATCAATTTAAGTTAAACAAAAGTATGGAATTGCATTGAGATTATCTAAAATAAAATAAATTAAGTTTAACTTTTTAAATGCAATTAAGAGTTATTCATGATGTTTTTTAATATTTAATTTCTTTGTAAACCCATAAGTAAACTCTATTTTTGATGAGATAATTTACATACTTTGCACCTAACTTCATTATGTTTAAATACAAGCCTACTATTAAATTAAAAAAAAGAAATACTCTACTTTTTATCTCTATAATTTTTTTGCTTTTTTCGTGCAATAAAAAAAAACCAAAATATATTGAAGCAAAAAAAGACAGCATATTTGTTTCTTCAGAATTAATTCCAGATAGTCATTTTTTAGGAGATAAAGCATGTGCAGAATGTCACGCAGATGAAGTTAAAGATTGGACAGGGTCTCACCATGATAAAGCCATGCAAATTGCAACAGATTCAACCATACTGGCAAATTTTGATAATGTAACTTTTACAAGTCAAGGTGTTAAGTCTCGTTTTTTTAAAATAGAGGGTAATTATTTTGTTAATACAGAAGGACCTGATGGTAAATATCATGATTATAAAATTGAATATACCTTCGGAATTACACCATTACAACAGTACATAGTTAAATTTCCTAACGGGCATTATCAATGTTTAAGAACTGCTTGGGATACAGAAAAAAACAAATGGTTTGATTTGTACCCAGATTTTAAAGTGGTACATTCAGAATGGTTACATTGGTCTAGAGGAGGTTTAAACTGGAATAACATGTGTGCCGATTGTCATTCTACCAATGTTAGAAAAAACTACAAGCAAGAAAACCATAGTTACAATACCAAATATGCCCTAATAAATGTAAGTTGTGAAGCTTGTCATGGGCCAGGGAAAACACATGTAGAGCAAGCTAAAAAGCAAGGCGATAAATATGTAGCCACTGATGGAATGTGGATGACTAGTAATACAGGACCTAAAGAATTGGTAGATCAGTGCGCAAGATGCCATATGCGAAGAGAACAGTATTCTAGTTATTTTAATTTTGAAGGAACAATGATGGATCATTACTTTCCGCAAGTTCTTACTAATGGCCTGTATTACCCAGACGGACAAATTTTAGATGAAGTATATGTATATGGTTCATTTTTGCAAAGTAAAATGTATAATAACAATGTAACTTGCACCAATTGTCACAACCCGCATTCGCTTAAATTAAAATTTGAAGGCAATGCTTTGTGTTTACAATGTCATGCAAAACCAACATACGATACACCAAAGCACCATTTTCATGAAGTAAATTCAGAAGGAGCACAATGTATAAATTGCCATATGGATGGAAAAATCTATATGGGAAATGATTACAGAAGAGACCATAGCTTTAGAATTCCAAGACCAGATCAAAGTTTAAAATACGGTACACCAAATGCTTGTACTAGATGTCATACCGATAAAGATGATTCTTGGGCTTGGGAGCAGTTTAAAAAGAATTATGGAGAACCAGATTACACCCACTTTTCAGATTTATTAGCCCCAGGCTTTACTGGTGAAGAAGATGGGTATCATAAGCTACTAACCTTAGCAAAAGATACCATTTATCCAGAAATAGCAAGAGCTTCAGCAGTTAGTAATATGACCAAATATTACAGTAGTGAAGTTATAAATAATATGCTTCAATTTTTAAATGATGAATCTCCTTTTGTAAGAGGAGCTACTATTGATGCTCTTAGTGAAATGGCTAATGAAGATTATGCAAAATACTTTATACCACTTCTAAAAGACCCTAAAAGAACGGTTAGAGTAAAAGCTTTTTTTGAGTTAAGCGCATTAGATGAACAGCAAATACCAGAGGAGTATAAAGAAGCTTACCAAAAGGTGAAAAAAGAATTTGAAGTTCATTTAAGTGTTACTTCAGATTTTGCTGGAGGTAGAGCTAAACGCGGAAGATATTATTTAAATAAAGGTGATTTGCCAAATGCTATAAAAGCTTTTGAAAGTGCCTTAGAAATTGATAATTTAAATAATATTGTTAGGAGCAATTTAGCAAACTTGTATTACCGTAATGGGCAGTTTAAAGAAGCTGAAGAAGCCTTTAAAACTATAATTAGTCAAGAACCAGAATATGGTCAAACATACTATTCTTATGCATTATTGTTAAGTGAACTTAACAGAAGCCAAGAAGCTATAGATCAAATGCAATTTGCAATTAAGTATATGCCTCAAAACGTTAGGTTTTATTACAACTTAAGTTTGTTATATGATAAGGTTAACAATTTTAAAAAGGCGGAAGAAACACTTGTTAAAGGCTTAAAAATAGCACCACAAAACGGTGATTTATTATATGTTTTAGCTTATTTATATCAAAAAAACGGAGATATAACAAAGGCAAAAAATATTGCACAACAATTGGTGCAGTTATATCCAAATAATCAGCAGTATAGAGCAATGTTCAATCAGCTATAATTTTTGGGAAAAACTCTTAAATCTGCGTTTTGCAAACACATCTTGTAATATAAAGCAGATATTATTGTTTAATTTTAAGGTTAGATTAAAAAAATAATTTACAGGAAAACTAGTAAAACTAATGGTTTTCAGGGTTTTAATGGGTTGATATTAAATTTTTAAAAATATTTTTTTTATTTAATTTTTTGTTTTTCATTTGTACCACTAAAGTTTGAGTATAGGACTTTTAGCTGAACAAATTGAAACCTGTTTTTATGTTCGGGCTTTTGAAAATTAGGAAGTCAAATTCAAAAGCTGCTTACGGTGTAAGTAACCGAAATTTAAAGCTAACTTCCGTAGTTAAAGTTATTGCTTCGCAGTATAAATTGTGCTTTGTTCCTAGGGCACAATACCAAATTATGATTTGATAAAAAGTAATTAAAATATCTGTCTGTAGGCACGTTTGTGTCTTATTCTAAAAAATTTTAATCACTTTTTACTATTACATAATGAATACAAAATATGTTGATTTAATCAATCAAACTTTTGATTTTCCTCAACCCGAATTTGCCTTAAACAAAGACAAATTATTTTTTCATGATATAGACTTAAATAAATTGGTAGAACAATATGGTTCTCCCTTAAAATTCACCTATTTGCCTCAAATATCAAATAACATCCAAAGAGCTAAATCTTGGTTTGATTCGGCTATAAATAAATATAATTATAAAGGCACATACAATTATTGTTATTGTACCAAAAGCTCTCATTTTAAACATGTTTTAGATGAAGCTTTAAAAAATGATATTCATATTGAAACGTCATCTGCCTTTGATATTGACATTGTTGAAAGTTTAAAAGCAAATGGAAAAATAAAAGATAACACATTTGTTATTAGCAACGGTTTTAAAAGAGCACAATACATAACCAACATTGCTAGACTAGTAAATAATGGTCATAAAAACTGCATACCAATTATTGATAATTATGAAGAAATAGATTTACTAAGCAATGAAATTAAAAACACCTTTAATATTGGTATTAGAATAGCTTCTGAAGAAGAACCAAAATTTGAATTTTATACCTCTAGATTAGGTATTGGATATAAAAACATTGTACCTTTTTATAACAAGCAAATAAAAAACAATCCTAAAGTAGAGCTTAAAATGCTCCATTTTTTCATAAATACGGGAATTAGAGATACAGCATACTATTGGAATGAGCTTTTAAAATGCTTAAAAGTTTATATAAGTTTAAAAAAGATTTGCCCAACGTTAGACAGTTTAAACATAGGTGGCGGTTTCCCTATAAAAAACTCACTGGCTTTTGATTTTGATTATGAATACATGATTGATGAAATCATCAACCAAATAAACATTACTTGTGAAGAAGAAGGTGTAGATGTACCAAATATTTTTACAGAATTTGGAAGCTTTACTGTAGGCGAAAGCGGAGGTGCTATTTATGAAGTACTTTATCAAAAACAACAAAATGATAGAGAAAAATGGAACATGATTAACTCATCGTTTATCACAACATTGCCAGATACTTGGGCTATAAGCAAAAGGTTTATAATGTTACCAATAAACAGGTGGAATAGCTCATATGAGCGTGTTTTATTAGGTGGTTTAACTTGTGATAGTGATGATTATTACAACAGTGAACAGCACATAAATGCTATTTATTTACCAAAGTACGATAAAGATAAACCATTGTATGTGGGCTTTTTTAATACTGGCGCTTACCAAGAAACAATAGGTGGTTACGGCGGGTTACAACATTGTTTAATACCAGCGCCAAAACACATTCTTATAGATAAAGACTCACAAGGAAATATTATTACTTCACTTTTTAAAGAACAACAAAAAAGCGAAGATTTACTTAAAATCTTAGGTTATAAAAAAGAATCAATAATAGAAGAAGATATTCAAATTTTAGAAACAGTAAACAATTTGCAATACGCAGATAAATAAAAAATGAAAACTAAAACTTACGCAGGCATACCAGAAGCGTATGCAAAGTTAGAACATGCAAAAATAGTTCTAATTCCGGTTCCTTATGATGGAACAAGTACATGGCAAAAAGGAGCAGATAAAGGACCTGATGCTTTTTTAAATGCTTCAGAAAACATGGAACTTTATGACATTGAAACAGATACTGAAGTTTATAAAGAAGGTATCTATTTAGCTGATGCTGTTACAGAAAATGTATCGCCAGAAAGTATGGTTAAAGCAGTGCATCAAGCAACTAAAAACTATATAAAAAAAAATAAGTTTGTAACCATTTTTGGTGGTGAACATTCCATATCAATAGGTACTATTAGAGCGTTTAATGAAGTATACCAAAACTTAACGGTTTTACACATTGATGCACATGCCGATTTAAGAAAAACCTATGAAGGGACAGCATGTAATCACGCATGTGCTGTATATGAAGCTAGCCAAAATACCAACTTAATTCAAGTGGGTATTCGTTCAATGGATGTTAAAGAAAAATCGGTAATGGATTTAGATAAAACATACTTTGCACACGAAATGGCTATTGATGATACTTGGATGGATTCAGCCATCGAACAAATGACAGATAACGTATTTATCACTTTTGATCTTGATGCTTTCGATCCTTCAATATTACCAAGTACAGGTACGCCAGAACCAGGAGGTTTATTATGGTATGAAACCTTAGATTTTTTAAAGCAGGTGTTTGAAGAAAAAAACGTGGTTGGGTTTGATATAGTTGAACTTTGCCCAAATGAAGTTGATAAATCTTCAGACTTCTTAGCAGCAAAACTATATTATAAAATGTTAAGCTATAAATTTCAAAATGAAGACGTTGAAGATAGCTATAACGATGATTTTAACAACAATAACAATAAAGTAAATAACTTTTCAAAATTCAACAAAGACAATGAGTACTAAAGGCGCTATTTCAAATTTCATAGAAAAATACTATTTGCACTTTAATGCAGCATCGGTAGTTGATGCAGCCAAAGCATATCAAGAACAGTTAAACAATGGCGCTAAAATGTTGGTGTCGCTTGCTGGTGCTATGAGTACTGCAGAGTTAGGTAAAATTTTTGCTGAAATGATTAGGCAAGATAAAGTGCATATAATTTCATGCACTGGTGCAAATCTTGAAGAAGATATTATGAATTTAGTAGCACATTCACAATACAAGCGTGTGCCTAATTACAGAGATTTAACACCACAGCAAGAGTGGAATTTGTTAGAAAAAGGCTTAAACAGAGTTACAGATACGTGTATTCCAGAAGAAGAGGCCTTTAGAAGGTTACAAAAACATATCTATGCCATTTGGAAAGAGGCTAATGATAAAGGAGAACGCTATTTACCACACGAGTTTATGTATAAAATGCTATTATCGGGTGTGTTAGAAGAATACTATGAAATAGATTTAAAAGACTCATGGATGTACGCTGCAGCCGAGAAAAATTTACCAATAGTTTGTCCAGGTTGGGAAGACAGTACTATGGGTAACATTTTTGCAAGCTATGTGTTAAAAGGAGAACTTAAAGCCAGCACCATGAAATCGGGCATTGAGTACATGACCTTTTTAGCAGACTGGTACACTAATAATTCTAAAAATGGTATTGGGTTTTTCCAAATAGGAGGCGGTATTGCAGGCGATTTTCCTATATGTGTAGTACCAATGCTTTATCAAGATATGGAAAGAACAGATACGCCTTTTTGGAGTTATTTCTGCCAAATTTCAGATTCAACAACCAGTTATGGTTCATACTCTGGCGCAGTGCCAAACGAAAAAATAACGTGGGGTAAATTAGATATTAATACACCCAAATTTATTATTGAAAGTGATGCAACCATTGTTGCGCCATTAATTTTTGCCTATTTATTAGGTATGTAATTGTGAAAAACATGTTGCGTAAAATTGTAGATTATCAGAAGTTAAACGAAGATATTTTAACCTTACTTGTTGAAAAATTTCCCGATGGATATGAAGATTCAGATGTTATAACCTTTAGAAATGCTAAAAATGAAGTTATAGAAGCAGTAGAAGTTAAAACAGAAGACACTATATATTTAGTAAAAATAGGCAAACGTCTTGTACAAGCTATGGAAGATTTTGAGGCAGATGACGATACAGAAAATGATGATTTAGAGGAAAGTTTACCCTCAAACACGATAGATGATGAGGAATAAATCTATTTTAATTAATTAAAATGAAAGCAAAATTTCACTTAGCATTGCCTTGTAAAAATATTGATAAAACTAGGGAGTTTTACACACAAGTATTAGGTATGTCTTTAGGTAGACAATCCAATAAATGGTTAGATGTTAATTTGTTTAATAATCAATTAACTTTTACAGAATCTGGTTCTTTTAGCTTTAAATTCAAAAATTATAAACTAGAAGATACCGTTTTACCATCGTTTCATTTTGGAGTTATTGTTAAAATAGAAACATGGGGTAAATTGTATAAAAAATTGTTGCAGTTAAATCAAGAAGTTACTACAGAAACCACCTTTATGGAATATAAAGTGGGAGAACATAGCTCTTTTTTTGTAAAAGATCCTAACGGGTACATAATAGAATTTAAAAGCTTTAAAAGCGATGATGAGGTTTTTGCCTCATAAAAAAATGAAAACAACAGCAAGTGCAATTCATGTTGCTCAAATTATTGACATTCAGTCATTAAAAGGTGTTTTTAATTTAACACCGTTGTATGCAGATAACGATGAGATTTTTTTACAGTTAAGTGATTACAAGTATTTATACGCTTTTAAATATGGTATTGTTTGTGTTTATAATTTTACTGAAGAAGAAACCATAGCGTTAAAAGAAAAAATTCACTCAACATTAAAAGGAGATGTTGCTAAAACAACAATGGTAGAATCTATTGAAATTGTAACAAATGCCAACACATTTAAGTTAGAGTTTGAAACCATTACTATACCCGATAGTGATTCTGAAAAATTACGCTTAATAATGTTAAACCTATCTCAATCTGTTGCTTTAGACTTTTATTATAATATAGCCGAACAACTTTTAGAAGACACCAGAAGGCATACAAGTTTTCTAGAAGAACAAGGAAAACTTAATATTAGCGGTAAAAAATTAAAACGGTATATAGGTAAGGTATTAAACATTAAAAACAAAATTTCTGAAAACTTATACATTTTTGAATCTCATGAATTAGCAACTGATGACGAAGATTTAAATAAGTTAAACTTAGAACTTAAAAAGAAATTTGATTTAATAGATAGGCACCAAATAATTCATCAACAAGTAGATATAGTTAAAGAAAACCTAGATCTGTTTAAAGATATTATGTTTCATAGTGAAAGTAGCAGGTTAGAGTGGATTATCATTATACTAATTGTTATAGAAGTAATAGACTTAATTGTATTAAAAATTATAAATATTTAAAATAGTTAGTTTAACGTTTGTTAATACTTAACAAGCAAACAAAGCATAACAAACAAGCAATGTTGTTTGGTTTTTAAGGAGAATGAAGTTATACCTTAAAAAGTTCACGGATAGAGCTACCAAACTATTAAGTACACTTCGGTAAAGCTATTACATCAAAATGTAATAATAATATTTATTTTAAATAACAATAAAATGAAAACAATATCAGTTTTATTATTAGCTATAATATCGTTAAATCAATCCATTGTAAATCAAGATTTAGAAACATTAAAAGCTGTTTTTGATGGTTATGAAGATGGAACATACTATTTTACAGATAGTGAAGATGAAGAAAAATACTATTCTTTTGAAAAAATAGATGAAAGTATTTTAAAAACCTTCGATTTAAAATCTGAAAAATATAGAGGGAAATCTTTTAAAGTTACCTATAAAATAGAAACAATAAAAGATGAGTTTGATGAAGATTACGAAGTTTGGGCTATTGTAAAAGTAGCATTATTATAAATTATAAAAAGCAAAAAGGGTAGATTAAGTCTACCCTTTTCAATGTTTGTGCACACGAGAGGATTCGAACCTCCACGTCCTTAAGAACACTGCCCCCTCAAGGCAGCGCGTCTACCAATTCCGCCACGTGTGCCTTATTTGAGAATATTAAAACATATTTAATATGTAAAAAAATAGAACCACAAATATAATATTTAGTTTGTCAAAAAATTACTTTGGACAGTTTTTTTGATTATTGTTTTTTTTATTTATGAGAATACCTTAAAACAATCATAACTCCCTTTAGACTGATTGTTGCTAAAACAAAAACAGAAGAAGCTAAGGAGTTCTGGTTTATCTCCAATGAATTCAACCTATCAGCTAAAGAAATTGCAGAAGCCTATAGAAAACGATGGGATATCGAAGTATTCTTCAGGTTTATAAAACAAGAACTTAATGTTAGTCATTTGGTTTCATTAAATAAAAACGGCATAGAGGTTATGTTGTACATGACTTTAATCGTGGCAATGCTAATTCTCATCTATAAAAAAGCCAATAATATAGGCTACAAAACTGCTAAAAGAAGATTTAAAATGGAATTGAGAAACTTAGCAATAGCGATGATTGTAGTCTTTTGTGATGGCAATTTAGACCATTTTGAAACCTAGTAATAAAAAATGGTCGGAATTTCTTCCGACCATGACTGCCCAATTAGGGGCTCTTTTATTAGAGGTTTACTTATATTTATAAAACTCAAAAACTATCAAACTTTTCTTACTAATAAATAAGCATTATTAAGAAATAGTTACTTATTGATTTAGACCAAAATAGGCGGCTACAGCATCAAAGTCAGAAGTGTTAACGCCAGCAGCTTTTAGTTCGGAAATTGGATTTCCACTATTTTTTGCTGTATTTGATAATTCAATAGCTACAACAATTAAATGAGTATATTCACCACCTGGAATTATCAAGTTAGAATCGTTTAAATCATAGAAATTAACACGTAATGCCCCACCAGGAGTAGTGTATATTCTTGCATACCCTTTGTTGTTATATATATGTCCTGGAATGGAATACCTAAGACCTGTGCTATGATCTATATAAAAAATATAAGTATAGTTTTCAGGCTTTTCAATATAACTCTTTAAATTTAGGTCAAGTTGAGAATAATCAAAAAACACATCTAAATTATATTTAAAAAGTTGCACATTGGCATTGCCATCTACACCATCAGCACCTTGGCAGTCTAGAGCATCTACTACACCATCTAAATTGATGTCTTCATTACTGTCATCATTTGTAATGTCTCCAATGCCATTACCATTTAAATCCCAACAGTTTATTCCATCTTCACCATCTTCACCATCTTCACCATCTTCACCATCTAATCCGTCTTCACCAGCAATTCCTTGAGGTCCTTCAGGTCCCATTTTTCCATCTTCTCCAGAACAAGAAGAAAAGCTTATTGTTAATAACACCATTAGCATTATTACTAATTGGTTTTTTGATAATTTAAAATTAAGACATTTTAATTTTTGACCTTTTAAACTAAAAAGGTATGATAAACTATTGTACAGTAATTTGAATGTTAAAAAATTTGTTTTCATAATTTTTGTTATTTTGTATTTTGAAGTGCGAAAATAAAAAGGGATTCCTACAACTAATTTAACTTAGTTATAATCGGTAATATCTATTTTATAGACCTCACTGTTTTTTGTGTAATCTGTCTAACAGGGTCATTATAATAGAAATAGTATATAGTACTATTATAATGTTATTTATATAGTAATTGGTACCATATATCATAATTAGTAAAAGAAATGGGCAATCAATTTTTAATTTGACGTAATAAAATATGTTATGAGAGTAATTATTGTAGATGATGAGGTTGCTGCTATAAATAGTTTGTCATGGGAATTACGGAAACACGCCGGTTTTATTTCTATCATTGAAACATTTACTTCTCCTAAAGAAGCAATTTCGGGGATAAATTACTTAAAGCCAGATTGTGTGTTTCTAGATATTGAGATGCCAGAAATGACGGGTTTTTCTCTTTTAGATAAACTTGAATATCGAAATTTTGCTGTAGTTATTACTACAGCCTACAACCAATATGCCTTAAAAGCTATTAAAGAAAGTGCTATAGATTATTTATTAAAACCAGTAGATGAGGATGATATAAACTGTGTTATTGAAAAATTAAAAAAGATAGACAACGGGCATAGTTTTCATATTCAATTTAAACAAACTTTTGAAGCTTTGTCTAAAGTGAATGAATCGCAAATTGTTAAAATACCTGTAAGTGGAAAGGTTTTATTTATTCGTATTGAAGAAATTTTATATTGTGAGTCTGAAGGTAATTATTCCAGAGTTTTTTTACAATCTGGTGAAAAACTAATGGTGTCAAAAAAACTTAAGGAATTAGAGAGTATACTGCCTGCTAGATTTTTTTTCAGAGTTCATAATTCCTACATCGTACACATTCTAAAAGTGAACGAGTATTTAAGATCAGAGGGATATCTTGTTTTAACTAATAAAAGGAAAATACCCATTTCTAGAAATAAGAGAGAAGCATTTTTAGATAAAATGGGTTAATGTAATGTTAGAGGATATTGTAGTTTTTTTTAAAGAGAGTAATCAAAACGGCTTTGGCTTTTTCGTTGTATCAGTTCTGTTCTATATTTTTGTCTTTTTTTTAATTCAATTTTTTCAAAATAAAAAAAGGTTTTATCTTCTTTATAGTCTTTACGCATTGATAAATGGAGGTAATTTACTGAGGTATATAGATGGAGTTTTTTTTACTGATTTTTTTCGTTCGTCTGCAGGAATTAGTTTTATAAGTTGGACACATTATCCGTCACAATTATCCGCATCCATTTTTTTCAGTTTATTTGTCTTAGATATTATGAGGTTTAAAAAGGAATATCCAAATGTTGTTAAAGGAATATTTTGGACTTATTTTGTGGTTTCTCCTATTTACCTCTTTTTATGGGGGTTAAAAATGAATAACCAACATTCTTATTGGATAGATTATTTTCATGGATTCTTCTTTTTACCTCTAAACCTTATCATGTTTTTAATGTTTTTTTATTTAGTGATAAAACAAAATCTAATGATTAAATGGTATATTTTAAGTGGTATGTCTTCTCTGTTCATTTCTTATTTGATTATTACTTTATTTTCATTAAAAATGAAAGGAACAATTATAGATGTGCTTTATATCTTTTATCTTGGAGTATTAATTGAAAGTTTATTATTTGCTCTTGCCATTGGTTTAGAGCAAAAGATAACATATAGGGAAAAAGCAATTGTGCAGAAAAAATACATAAATCAATTAGAGGAAAATCAAATAATTAAAGAAAGTATAAACCGAGCTTTGTCAGATGAATTACTACAAACTAAAACAGAGATGAAGGGATTGAGTACAGAGGCACATAAAGAGCGAACAGAAAGGTTAGCCATGAAAATGGAAAATAAGTTTTCACAACTTCGCTTAGATGCATTAAGGAGTCAAATGAACCCTCATTTTGTTTTTAATGCATTGAATTCTATTAAATCTTACTTAATTGATAATAATCAAGCAAAAGCTATATATTACCTAGGGAGGTTTTCTAAATTAATTAGAGCTACTTTAGAAAGTTCTCGTAAGGATTTGAATACTTTAGATGAAGAAATGAATATTATTAATATGTATATTGAGATTGAAAATGATAGGTTTAAAAAAAATATTAACTATACATACCGCATAGATAAAAATTTAAAGTTAGATCAAATTATGATACCTTCATTGCTGTTTCAACCTTTTGTTGAAAATTCTATATGGCATGGTCTTACAACTAAAAAAGGAGAAAAAAAATTAAAAATAGAAATCAAGCTTCAAGAATCCAATCGTCTTCAAATTACTATACAGGATAATGGTATTGGTAGAAAGTTATCTCAATTGAGAAACTATCAAAATACTTTAAAAGATAAATCATTAGGGCTTTCTATAATAGAAGAACGTTTAAGATTTTTTTCAAAAAAATTTAAAACGGACTTTGATTTAAAATTATTTGATCTTATGGATGAAAAAACAGGAAAATCTAAAGGAACTAAAGTTGAATTATCTATACCAATACTTATGGTTGGTAGGTTTTAATAGAAAACAGGAACAACATAACAGCAATTAATTTTAGTTCCTATTAAAAATTAAGATATCTAATTTTTAATTTGTGACCGGGCTGGGGTCTGAACTTAATGTCATAATACCAGCAATATTAAGTCTTTTGGTTCTTTACATGAAATCTGTTGACGATTTGTGAACCTTACTTTGTGTCTAATAATGTCAAAATAACTTTCGGTAGCACAAATATAGTTATAATTATAATTTAGCACTAAATCTGTTTATAAAATATTATTAAAAAAACTATTGAATGAAAAATCGGTGCTTCTAAAGAAAAATGTAATTGATTATTTGTCGAATGTCACCGAGTGGCACATATGTGTCAGTAGAAGTTTATCTAGTACTGTCACCAATCTCAAAATATTAGAACCGTTAAAGCCATCATTTATATTATAATTAAAGTGTGTAAAATATGGATGTGAGTCTTAATTATACAATACCCCCGCAATTTAAACCCGTAAAATACTTCCATCAAAAGACTTCGGCATAAAGCCACTACTTTGTCCCATGCTATTTATTCCGATTCCTTTTGAGCTAAGATTTTAGCTTCCGTTT
>NZ_JAFMPU010000012.1:0-125382 GCF_049132085.1 Seonamhaeicola sp. NFXS20
AAATAGGATTGGGCATCGGTTAACTCATTGATGGTTTTCATAAAGGGTATTAAGGCTCCGTTTATCCAAGTGACAAAGCCAAAGATGAAAAATAAACTCGCTATGATTGCTATGGGGATTAGGTTGGGGTTTTTTGTTTTATTCATGAAGTATTAAATTTTTGTTTTATTTACTTACCGCTAATTCTTTTTCGTAAAATTCTATAGTTTCCAATAAGGCTTTCTCTATAGAATATTGCGGTTTGAAACCTAATTGATTAAACTTTGAAGGGTTTGCTTTTGAATGTTTTATATCGCCAGAACGTTCTTTTAAAAATTGTATTTGAGATTTAGAATTAGTAATCTCTTTAATTGTTTCTGCCAATTCTAAAATTGAAGTACTATGCCCTAAAGCCACATTATAGGTACCATTACCTTTTTGGGATGCCAAAATATTAGCTCTAACCACATCTTTCACATAGATAAAATCTCTGGTTTGTTGACCATCTCCATAAATAGTAATTGGTTCGTTTTTTAAAGCTTTGTTTATAAAAATTGGAACAGCCGCTGCATAAGCAGATTTTGGGTTTTGTCTTGGTCCGAAAACATTGAAATATCTTAAAGATGTTGTTGGCACACTATAATAGTTTGAATACATTTTTAAATAATATTCGCCATCTAATTTTGTAATGGCATAAGGTATCATAGGTTCTGGATTCATGGTTTCTAACTTTGGTAATATAGGATTATTACCATAGTTAGCTGCAGAACTTGACAATACAACTTTACAGTTTGAGTTTTGTTTAGCAGCTTCAAGAATGTTAATTGTGCCTTTAGTATTAATATCAACACACTCGTTTATTTTTTCTATAGATTCTGGAACGCTTACTAACGCAGCTAAATGAAAAATACAATCTGTATTTTTCATTATTTTATTTATTAGTGTCCTATTTCTAATATCTTCTTCAAAAAACCTAGCATTCAAACCCTTAAGGTTTTTTTCAAAGCCCGTCCTTAAATTATCAATAACTGTTACTTGATGCCCCATTTGCAACAAATATTCAGTAATATGACTTCCTATAAAACCAGCTCCTCCTGTAACTACATAGTTTTTCATTTTACACTGATATTATTAAGGATTTCCATTTCATTAAATTGCTCATTTAGGCTTTCAATTAATTTAAATTGATTTTTTGATCTATCTAAATTATGCTCTGGATATGATGTTTTATAATATGTATCATTATTTAAATAATCTGTTAAAAATCGTAACGCCATAATAAAAATCATGGTTTTTGCTCCTAAAGGCAGATATTTAATTTCGAGAGGTGTTAATGCTGAATTTAGTTCTTCTAGAAAACCTTTTACATAAGCTTTGTAATACTCTAAATTAAAACTTACCTTATTTAGGTCTTTTTCATCTTCATTAGCTGTATTACAAATGGTTCTTATAGCATCTCCAAAATCATAATGAACAATACCTGGCATTACAGTATCTGTATCAATTACACAAAGTCCTTTTTTATTTTTATCAAAAAGTACATTAGAAATTTTGGTGTCATTATGAGTTACTCTTACTTTTATTTTACCAGTCTCTTTTAAATGCTGAAGAATATGCATCTCTTCTTTTAGTTCCCATACTATATCAATATAATTGTTTGCTTTATCTAATCTTTCTTTAGAGGCATTTTTTAAAGAGGCTTCAAACTGAGAAAATCTAAAGGACATGTCATGAAAATTGGGTATTACTTCTACTAGTTTACTTGCGTTAAAGTCACTTGTTAAGTTTAAGAAGTTTCCTATTAGTTTCCCGCCTTCAAATGCAATTTCTTTACTTTTCACTGTTTGGTAAGTAATACTATCATTGATGTACTCCATCATATTCCAGTAATTTCCATAACTATCAACATAGTAGTTTTCACCATTTATTGTTTCTACAAATGAAAGTACTCTGCGTTTTAATTCTGCTTGCGATAAATGCGATAATTTTTCTTTTAAATGTTTACTTACAAGTACTTTGTTTTTTATTAGATTAGGAACATCTTTAAAAACACCATGATTTATACGCTGTAATACAAAAAATAATTTCTTTTGGGTTTCTATTAAAAAAGTATCGTTTATGTGACCAGATGCTAATGGCTTGAATGCAACTAATTTATCTAGATTACAAAATTGATTACTAATAGATTCTAATTCTTTTAATGTCATAATTACCAAAGTTTAGTGGGGTAAATTTTGTTGTTTATTAGTTTTTCAATTTCGTTTTGAACAATTTTTTTATCTTCTTTATATGTTACACCAAACCATTTTGCGTTAGATTTTAAAACTTTAACTGTAGCTTTACCCGATATAAGAATTTCATTTACTACTGATGGTATATAAAATTCTGCTTTTAGATTTTCTTTATTTGCTTCTAAAAACTTGTTAAAAAGCGTTTCTCCAAATTCAAAACATTTTGGAGTAAATCCCCAAAAATTCATTGATACTATAGTATTTCCTTCTATCTGAACTAAATTACCTTTATCATCTTTACAAAAAAGTTTATTATTATTTTTCTCAATATGTGTTCTTTCTGTAACATCTGTTAGGTAGTTATTTTCATTAATTTGGCATTCTCCTCTTGACACATAACCATAGTCTGACACTGTGTTTTTAAGATAATAAGCAATCATTGAAAAATTATAAGACTCCTTATCTGTTTGTTTTAAATAATTAGCCATAGTAATAAAGGCTTCTTTACCATAAAAATCATCTGCATTAATAATTGCAAAATTTTCATTAACAACATCTTTAGCCATTAATAAGGCATGACCAGTTCCCCAAGGTTTTTTTCTCTCTGGATTTTGATATGCTTTAGGCACACTATCAATTTCTTGATATACATATTCTATTTTAGCTTTACCTGCTAGTTTTTTATTAAATAGTTCTTTAAACTCTTTCTCAAAACTTTTTCTAATTATAAATACAAATTTGCCAAATCCAGCCTGTAGAGCATCGTAAATAGAATAATCTATTATTGTTGCACCTTCTGGTGTAAATGTATCAAGTTGTTTTAACCCTCCATACCTGCTCCCCATTCCTGCAGCTAAAATGACTAAAGTTGGTTTTATATTACTCATAATCTGTATTTTATAATTGTTTAGATAAGTGCTTTTATAGTTTATTATAGCACTTATATTTTGCTAATGTATAAATGTAATTTGATAAAAAAAAGAAATTTAGCAAAAAATGTGCTCGAGCACACAAAATAATTGTTATCGAACACACTTTGCTTGAACAAAAGTTTTTATATTTGATTTATGAAAAAATATACAATAAAGGATATAGCTAAACTAGCAGGTGTTTCAAAAGGAACTGTAGATAGAGTTTTACATAAAAGAGGAAAAGTTTCTCAAAAAGCTTTAGATAAAGTAAATGTTGTATTAAATGAAATTGATTATAAACCTAACCTAATCGCAAGAAACTTAAAAAATAATAAAACTTATAGAGTTGCTGTTTTGTTACCTAACCCAGATTTAGACCCTTATTGGTTACCCTGCATTGAAGGAATTAATGAAGCTAAAAATGAGTTTAGTACCTTTAATGTTGCTATTGAATCTTATTTTTTTGACCCTAACAGCACCTCGTCATTTATAGAGACTAATGAAAATTTATTAAAAACATCTCCAGATGCTGTTTTGCTTGTGCCTTTGTTTTATAAAGAATCTCTTAATGTTATAGACAATTATAATTCTTTAGGTATTATTTCTGGTACTTTTAATAATCAACTTAAATCTAGGATCATTAATAGTTTTGTTGGACAAGATTTATTTAGAAGTGGCAGAGTTGCTGCAAGTTTAATGGATTTACTTTTAAAAAAGGGGCTAATTGCCATTATACATATAGATGAAGAATTTGATAATGCCCAACATATGCAAGAAAAAGAAAAAGGATTTAGAAGTTATTTTGCTGATGAAATGAATGAAAAATTTGAGTTAGTAACATTAAATATAAAATCTGAAAATGCTAATAATAGTTTATCTGATTTTCTGGATAAACATACTGATTTAAAAGGAATATTTGTAACAACTTCTAAATCTTATCAAATAGCCGAGGTTATATCTAAAAAAAATAGAGACGATATAGCTTTTATTGGTTATGATTTATTAAAACCAAACATAGAATTTTTAAATAACAAAATAATTAAGTTCCTAATACATCAAAACCCAAAAAAACAAGCACATATGGGATTGTCTTTGTTAGTAGAGCATTTAATTTTTGATAAAAAAATATCAAAAGAAGTATACCTTCCTTTATACATTATAAATTCTGAAAATGTAAAAGACTACTTAAATTAGCTATAACTCTAATAAATTTAACTCACCAAATGATTGTGGTACATGAAAATTTGGTTGTTTAGTTTTTGGGTTAACCCAAGATATCCATACTGGTTCATATTGTGAATTTTCATTCTTGTTATATTTAGCTCTGTAAATTCCAGTTTTTATTTTGTTATTATTTATTAATTTAAAATTATGTAATGATGTTAATGTTATAGAACCTTCAACTGTAAAAAAATCATTCTTAATTTCAGATTTCACTAATAAATTGTTTTTCGGCCATTGCCAATCAAATTCAAATTTTCTTTCTGGATATGCTATAAAATCTAAAATTCTAGAAGTAGGGTCTATTTCTAAACAATAGTAAGGGTTAAGTTTATCATCTATTTTAAAAAACAGTTCTACCCTATCAGATTTACTAATACTTTGTTTAGTGTTGTCTTTTGTATCAATATATATTTCGTTATCAAAAACTTTAAAATAAAAATATAAGTTTTTAGAATCCCATAAAGATCTAAACTCAATTTTTTTAGGATTTTTTGTATCCCAAGGAGAAATAAAATCTGTTAAAATATATGCTTCGTTCCATAACGGACTATCACCACTACCATTTATTACTAATGTATTATCTTTAATACATTTAACATTATATAATTTCATTTAATTTTTTTATGTGTGCTAAATATTTTAGCTAACATATTCAAAATATATTGTATAAGAAAGGAAAAACACTAAAAAATGTGTTCGAGCACAATAATAACTTAATTATAACTAAAAGTTCGCTTTTTCTTTTTGCCTATCTTTTGCAGATTCGTTTTCTGCCATTCCTTTTTTCCAGTAAGAGTAAGCAAATAGTTCGTTTTGCTCCCATTGCTTTTCTTTTCTTAAATAGGTTCTAATCTGTTTTACAGTTGCAAATTCGCAAGCCACAAATCCAAACTTTGAAGTTTCTGGAAGTTCTACTGCTTTTACGGCATCAAACAATGCATTTCCATCGCCTGGGTTTTCATTATAAATCCATTTAAAATTAATATTAGCTTTGGTTTTTAAACTTTGCTTATCTTCTTTAGTTTTAACTTCAATTATACAGTTCCCTTTTGCAGTTGCAGGTAGGTTTTCTAAAATTACACTTAAAGCTGGTATTGCCGTAGCATCGCCTACGAGTAAATAGTTATTAACTTCTGGGAACAGCTGTTTACCACTTATTTTCATGGCTACACCTAACTCATCTCCTATTTGTGCTGCATTTGCCCAAGCCGATGCTGGCCCTTCTTCCCCATGGTTTGCAAATTCTAAAACCAATTCGTTAGTTTCAAAATTAATTGCACGGTTTGTATAGGTTCTCATAAATGGTCTTACGGCTAATTCTGGTAAAATCCATTCGTTGGTTTCTTCAATATAACTTCGCATGTGCACCTTTTTTATGCCTTTTGGCGGGATAAATATTTTATTATTATCGCCTAAGGTTGCACCTTTAAACAAACTTACATTGCCTGTGAGCACCACACGAATATAATTTGGTGTTACAAAGTTTTTTGAAACTACTGTAAATACATCTTGAACAATTTTAGACATAAAAAATTAATTAAATGTTACTGCTTACATCATTAATCATAATCTCGAAAGATGCAATACCATCGCCAGATAAATACCAAGCTTCAGGATCTAGATAAACAATATTTCCGTTTTTATACGCTTTTGTTTGTTGTATTAAAGCATTTTCAATTTCAGCTTTATTAGTTGCTTTTTTATTAACTACAGCACTTCTATCTACAATAAACAAGTAATCTGGATCTGCTTCTTGTATCAATTCATTTGACACCGCTTGTCCGTGTCTGTTTGTAGATAAATTTTCTAAAGCTTCTTTAAAACCAAATAAATTATGAATAACGCCAAAGCGTGATGCTTTTCCAAAGGCACTAAATTTACTATTATTGTATAAAATGATTAAAGCTGTTTTTCCAGATGCTTGCGCTTTAGCATTTAAGGCTTTTACCTTTTGATTTACTCTGGTTACTAAATTATTTGTTTCTTCTTGTTTATCGAACAACTTACCAAAAATTGAAATATTAGTTTCGAAAGACCCTAACAAATCGCTTGGCTCTGATGTTAAAAATATAGTTGGAGCTATTCTAGAGAGTTCTGCGTAATGCTTCTCCATTCTGGCAGACATAAAAATAACGTCGGGTTCTAAACTATTTAGTTTCTCAAAATCTATCTCGAAAATGGTTCCTAAATTAGCAACCTTTTCATCATCTTTATAAGATTGTAAATACTTTGGCACATGACTTTTAGGAATACCAACAACATTAATACCCAATTCATCTAAATTTTCCAAAGCCGCATAATTTAAAGCAACCACACGTTCTGGATTTTTCATCAGATTAACAGTTCCTAATTTATGTGTTATAGTTACGGTTTCTTTAGCAGGTTTATTAGCCTCGTCCTGTTTTACTTTGTTTTTACAAGCAACCAAAACCATGGCGCTTAAAAGAATTATTACTTTATTTTTTATTGATTTATACATTGTTATTTAATTAAAATAGTTACAAATTTTTTTATTGTTATGTTCTAAAATTTCGAAATCTATATCGAATACATCTTTTAGTTTTTTGGGTTCAATTATATCTTGAGTTTTGCCAAAATATTTAATTTCACCAGACTTTAATGCTGCGATATAATGTGAATATTGTGAAGCAAAATTTATATCGTGAACCACCATAATTATAGTTTTACCCTTCTGTTTACAAAGTGCCTGCAAGGTTTTCATTATTTGTACAGAATGCTTCATATCAAGGTTATTTAATGGCTCATCGAGCAAAATATAATCGGTATCTTGAGCTACAACCATAGCTAGAAATACACGTTGTTTTTGTCCGCCACTCAACTCATCTACATATCTATCTTTTAAATCATCTAACTCTAAAAAAGTTAGAGCTTCATTAATTTTCTCTTGGTCTGTGGTATTTAATTTTCCTTGAGAATATGGAAACCTCCCAAAAGCAACTAATTCCTTTACCGTAAGTTTTAAATTTAAATGATTGGATTGTTTTAAAATTGAAATATGCTGCGCTAAAAGCCGTGTTTTATAGTCTTCAATATTTTTTTCGTTTATAATAATTTGACCATCATCTGGATTTAAAACTCGAGCTATAACACCTAAAAGTGTACTTTTTCCAGCGCCATTACTACCAACTAATGATATTATTTTTCCTTTAGGCAACTCTAAGGTTACGTTTTTTACAACTGGAGTATTATTATATGTTTTTGATATGTTTTTTAGTGAAATCATAGCTTTTTTGCTTTAAAAAGTAAGTACATAAAGTAAATACCGCCTACAAAGTTTATAATGATGCTTATGGTAGAGTTATATTGAAACACTTCCTCTACAACATATTGCGCAAGTAATATTGAAACAATACTAACCATACAACATGCAGGAATTAAAATTTGATGTTTATAGGTTTTAAAAAGCTCGTAAGTTAAATTAGTTACTAAAACGCCTAAAAAAGTAATTGGGCCAACTAAAGCTGTTGACACCGAAACTAAAATCGCTATTAAAAATAAAAACAACTGTGTTTTTTTAAAGTAATTTACACCTAAATTAATAGATTGATCTCGACCTAATAACATCACGTTTAAGTGATTTGTAAAACAAAACACAACACCAAAACATAGTAATAAGGTACCACTAGCGTACCACAATAAATCGTAATTTATACTGTTGAAAGACGCATACAAACTGCCTTGAAGCATTAAAAACTCATTAGGGTCTATAATTAGTTGTAAAAAGGAACTCACGGTTTGAAATAGCGTGCCCAATACCAAACCAATTAATAAGAGCAGGTATAAGTTATTTTTCTCTTTTTTAAATAGCAGCTTAAAAATTACAAAAGCAAAAAGCAGCATGCACAAAATCGATAAAAAGAAGTTGTTTTCCTGATTTATTACACGAAATGTTTTATCGCCATAAATAAAGATTATCACGGTTTGAAACAGAAAATAAACCGCTTCAAACCCCATAATAGATGGTGTTAAAATACGGTTACTTGTTAATGTTTGAAATATTACTGATGCCGTTGCCACAGCGCACGACACCACAATAATAGCTACAATTTTCACACTTCGTTTTTCTAAAGCATAATCCCAATTATTTGGCAAACCTATAAACAAAAACAAAGCAATTAACCCCAAGGTTAATAGCAACAGAATACTCATTTTTTTTGTTATGGCTGTCATTGTTTTTTTATTAATAAGATTAAAAAACTAAAGCCGCCAACAAGCCCTATCATTAAACCAATGGGTACTTCAAAAGGAAAAATTATTAATCGTCCTATGATATCGCAAACCAATAAAAAAGCAGCTCCAAATAATGCGGTATATGGCAAAGTAGCTTTTAAATTATCACCTTTAAAATGACTTATAATATTAGGGATTACCAAACCTAAAAATGGAATTATTCCAACAGTAACAACAATTGCACTTATAGTTAACGACACACATAATAAACCAATATTTAAAACAGAGTTATAGTTTAAACCTAGATTTAAAGACACTTCTTTACCCATACCTATAACCGTAAATTTACTGGCATAAACATAAGTTATTACTACAGCTGGCAAGCATAAATAAACAGCCTCGTAATTACCCTGTAAAATTCCAGAAAAGTCGCCCATTAACCACGAACCAGACATGTCGCGAGTAGCCCCAACATCTTGTACAATATTAAATTTATAGGCAAAAAACGACGTTATTGAGTTTATAATGCCTCCAAAAAGTAATCCTACAATAGGTACAAAAACTATACTTTTATGTTTTAAATTATTTATGATTTTTATAAATAATAAACTTGCCGAAAACGTTACTAAAAACGATACTATTAACTTAACTAATGCTTGTTCTTGAGGTATTACAATTAAGGTTGTTAAAATACCTAGTTTAGCCGCATCTAAACTTCCTGATGTTGTTGGCGATACAAATTTATTTTGAGTGATTTGTTGCATTATTAAGCCACAAATGCTCATTCCAACACCGGTTATTAATAACGCAATAGTTCTTGGAAAACGGCTTATGGTAAGCAACATAATATCTTGCTTATTCCAGTTTAACACTTGTAATGGTGAAATGTTTTTTACACCTATAAATAAAGACACAATAGCCAAGACAAGTACCAAAGCTGCTAACCCAAATAGTTTTATTGTATTATAGTTTTTTATGACGTTCAAAAAAAGTAATATTTAAAATAACCAATAGCCCCAACCTTAAAAGTTGGAGCTATTTATGAAAAAGGTTATGATTTATTTTTTTATTCTGTAACCGATAGTTTTCCTATAATTTTTACACTTTCAGCTTCAATACTAGACAATTGTGTTGCCGTTGCTGTTGCTGCATCTATTTCGTATAAATAGTTTTCGCCTTCGGTTGGCACTGCTGTAATTAGTAATCTACCGTTATCTACATCTGCGTAAGGTGTTCTAAATTCCCAGTTTGGTAAAGCATCTTCAGGGAAATTAGTTACCCATGTAAAGGTTTCTGCTTCAACATCAACTACCGCAAAACGATCGGCATCAATACCAAAAGTTGCATTGGCATTTGTACCAGGATACATAGCTAAGATAAAAGTACTTCCTCCCATGTAATACGTTCTGAATAAGTTATAACCACCTGAAGCTTCTGTTATATTGAAGAAATAATCATCATCAAAAGCAAAATCACCTTGATTAATCTTTAAAATTCCTGAAGGCACAGTTACTAAATCTTGATCTGCATAACTTGTTTGTCCTGAAGAGAACACGTATAAATCACCGTTATCTACAACCTCTAAACCAGTGTCGCCTTGCGAGTATTTTTGTCCTGCAACAAAACCTGTTCTTCCTTCATCTTTTATTACTTGATTTAAGGTAAAATCATCATTAAAAACTACTACATAAGTGTTGTTATAATAATCTGAAGTAAATGCACTTGAATTTATACTTCTTGCTCCTGCAATAATATAACCTTCGTAATATGCTAAATCTGTAAAGTAAGCCGCTTCGCCTTCTTCAAGTAAATCGTCTGTTACAATAGTAAACTCTGTTGAAACATCTGTTGTTGGATCTACTTTATGGAAATATCCTAATTGATCTGTAGAAGTATCAGATAATCTATCTGAATATCCTAAAATTAAATAATCTCCAACTTCTTCTTTTATATGGGTTGATACATCTAGGGCAAGTTCATTTCTTTTGGTAATTGTACCATCTTCATTTAAAATATATGAAGCTGTAGTACCTGCATCTTGTTGGTTATACAAGAAACCGTATAAAACTTGATCTTGGTAAAACGACCAAATTCTATCTCCTGGTGATTGTACAGCATCTACCGATGTTGCATCAAAAACAGCACTTGCAGAAATATCATCTCCAGATACAATATAATCGTTTTCGCTAGATGATGCTGCAATAACGTAAGTTGATGTTACTGTTGTATCATCATCGTCATCACTACCGCCAGAGTTGTCGTCGCTAGAACAAGCAACAACATTTAACGCTGCTATTATAACAGCAAATTTTAAATATTTAATAGGTGTTTTCATAATTTATATATTAGTAATTTAAAGTTAATCAATGAAATATCGAAGCTTTACAGAAAAACTGCGTCCGGGTTTTTGTAAGCTAAAATTGTCGTAAAGTTTTTCGTCTAGAATATTTTTACAATCTAGAGACAGGTTGTATTTACCATGTTTCCAGCTATAGGTTAAAAAGAAATCGTGACTTACTTGTTCGGGTACTTCTGCTCTGTTTGATGCTTGATATGCATCGTAATCGTATAAGAAAGCATCTACATATTGTAATGTATAATTAAAACTTAATTTGCTTTGGTCTAACCAAAAATTATTTACAAAATAAGAAGCATTAAATTGCCCAAACATAGTTGGTTGGTTTGGTAATGTAGATTTGTAATAGGTTGAACCTTCGGTATAATTTTTAGGTTCTAAATACGAGAAACTTACGCCAGATGTAAAGCGATTTTTATAAGAATAGCGCATTTCCATGTCTATTCCTGGTGTTTTTACGAGTTCGGTATTTTCGTAGGTCCCTTCGCCTTGAGAATAAGTAATATTTAACCGAATATAATCGGAAGTATAACGATAAAATGCATTTACATCGAAGCCTAAAACACTGTTATTAGAAATATTAGTGTTGTAATTGAAACCTAAATTGTAATTACGACTGGTTTCTGGTTTTAAATCGAAATTGGCTACATAAAAACCAAAAACGGCTCCAAATAACTCGTCGCTTACAGGTAAACGGCAGGTATTTTCAAAATTAGCTTTTAGCTGTAAATTATTATTTATAAAGTATGTTGTAGTAAAACCGTAACCAAATTTAGTATCTCCATTGGTAACAATTTCAAAATTATCTATACCATTTAATTGCGATAAGTTTAAGAAAGCAGAGGCGTGATAAGAATATACTTTACCAAATACAGATGTACTAAATTTTGATGAAAAATCGCTAGTTAAACCAACCCCTAAAACAGTTCGGTTATTAACTCGAGGTTCATCGTTTATATAATCGTCTTCTGCTTTTCTTTCATCGGCTTCACGAGAAAAGAAATTATAAATATTATTAACGGTTAGCTTATGCTTATCATTTATTTGATAATCTAAATTAAAGTTTATGGTACCGTTATTGTCTTCATAAATAAAATCGGAATAACTACTTTCTCCCAGTGAATTAGAAATTACCCACTCGCCTAACCAATTGTATTCTCTATCGGATAAATCGTAATTATGTCCGCCGCCAAAATTATAATTTGCAGCAAAACTAAAATCTAAGTTTTTAATAAATAAATCGTCTTTCTTATATAAAAAAGAGGGCATAATAAGTGTAGAGGTTTGGTACTTTTCACCAAATGCTAAATTTAAATATGCAGGATGTTGAATTTCGTCGTACTCATGCCCTAAAGAAAAACCAAATAATAATTGGTCTGCAAACGGCTTATTTACTAACCCTATTTTGGCTATAACCGTTTCGTTGTGATAAACATCGTGAAAACGTCTTACGCTTTGAGTTTCTTGCGATAGTAAGTTAGTTTCAAAGTCTTTTATAGTGGCATCTACATAATAATCGTTATCTGAATAATTTTGAAACGCACTAATTTGAGCAGTAAAACCATTTTTTGAAGTATATCCGGCGTTTACAAAACTTCTATGCGTGTTAAAACTACCGTAAGAATACGATGCATCTACGTAAGAGCCTTCGGCTTTTCTAGTTACAATATTAATGGCACCACCTAAAGCATCAGACCCAAAATTAACAGGAACCACACCTTTATAAACTTCTACGCGTTCGGCTAAATTTATGGGAATATTATTAATTTGGAATGCAGAACTCATGGCATCCATTGGCATACCATCTATAAAAAATCGAACATGACGACCGCTTAAACCGTTAATAGTTACATTAGTTTCAGAGCCTAAACCACCAACTTCTTGTATTTTAACTCCAGAAGCTTGTTCTAAAAGTTCAGACATGCCTACTGTGGCATTATGAAACGGTTTGGCATCAATAGCTACGGCATTAAAACCAGATTCTTCAATTTTTCTAACTTCAGTTTTACCTATAATTACAACATCATCTAAAGCATAATTGGGATCTAACTCTAAATTAAAGTTTATAGTTTTAGTTTCGTTCTTATCAAGAACAACAGTCATAGTTTTTTTAATAAAACCAACTGCCGAACATATTACAGTATAAGATCCAGGAGAAGATTTTAATATATATTTACCATCAAAATCTGTATATGTAGCAGTACTAGTATTTTTAAAAAACACAGTTGCATTAATTAACGGTAACCCCTCATTATCTTTTATAACACCATTTAATTTAGCATTTTGCCCAAAACTAAAGTGTGACCAAACGTATAAAAGTAAAACACCTACATACTTTCCCATTTATTCTTTTTTAAATATCTGTTTATGTTAAAATTTTAGCTAAACATTAACATCGATTTTTGACTTACGTTAAATAAAAATTTAATTTTGTTATTTAGATTTAGTTTAAATAAATGCAAATCTATTTGAAGTCTCTAAAAAAAATACAACGCAAAGTGGATTAAAAAAGACGTGAAAAGTATAATTATGAAATCAGTATTCCGTAGCGATTATTATACCGAAAAAGAAATTGTTAAGCAATTCGCTTTAAATAAAAAAACTAGCGAACTCATTGAAGAACAAATTAATTATGAAAACTCTGATTTACAACTTAACATTAAAGAAATACTTTTAAATGGTATACAAATAAGGATTATTAACGAAAAAATTAATCCGCCATTTATTGTTGAAGTTGAACATGATTTTCCTTTTATGAAAATGCATTTTGAAATTCAAGGCAATAGTAAATACATCCCAAAAAACAATAAAAGTTTAGCTGTTGATATACCTGACGGACATTATAATTTATTTTTCTTACCTAAAGTAAAAGGTACACTTACTTATAACAGCCCATTTAGGAAAAGTGTAGAAATTAATTTTACTAAAGACTATTTAAAGCGTGTTTTTGCTGATGCTTTTTCTGAAGCTAGTTCTTCTTACGGCGAAGCATTAAAAAAAGATATTCCTTTTTTAATGTGGCAACAAAGCAAGCCTATTACACCTATTTTACACAGCATAATTCAAGATATAATTAATTGCAAATTTGAAGATAGCATTAAAAAAATATATTTAGAATCGAAGGTTACAGAAATCCTAACCATTCTTTTTAATTACCTAAAAAACAAGAATAATTTTGAAACTAAAATTGAAGAAAAAGACTATTTAAAAATTATTGAAGCAGGAAAAGTTATTGAAAACAACTTAAAAAACCCGCCAACAATTCCTGAACTTTCCTTAATTACAGGTTTAAACCAATGTAAACTAAAACAGAATTTTAAACGTGTTTATAGAAAACCCATATTTAGTTATATTACAGACTTACGAATGGAAAAAGCCAAAAAACTTATTAGAGAAAAAGGATTTACAGTCTCTGAAGCAGCTTATGAAATTGGATATAAAAACCCACAACATTTCACAGTTGCTTTTAAACGAAAGTACAATTATCTACCTAGCCAATTAAAAAAATAACTAACTTCTAAATTATAACATGAAAAATAAATTTTTAACCATTAGCCTTTTATTTACAATAATTATATCAAGCAAAATAACTGCTCAAAACAATGTTATTTTAGGTGAAAAAGTTAAATTAAATTCTGAAATTCTAAACGATACCAGAGAAATTTGGGTAAGCCTACCAAGTAGTTATAATGATACTATTTATGCACCAAAAAAGTACCCGGTTTGCTATTTTTTTGATGGCGATACGCATTTTAAAAACTTTTCTGCAATAAACGATTGGCTAACCAGAAACGTTTATGCTAGCACTCCAGAAATTATTATGGTTGGTATACTGCAAAAAGATAGAAGTAATGAACTTACACCAAGCCATATGAAAACTCCTGAAAATTGGAAAAGAGCCAATTTTTCTACAAGTGGTGGAAACAAAAATTTTATGAGTTTTATAGAAAAAGAACTTAAACCTTTTATAAACAATAACTACAGAACTACTAACTATTCTATTTTAAGCGGGCATTCGTTTGGCGGTTTAGCTACTGTAAATTGTTTTGTAAACACACCTCAGTATTTTAATGCTTACATAGCAATAGACCCTAGTATGTGGTGGAATAACGAAAATATTCTGAAAAATATGAGTGATTCTTGGGTAACCAAAGCGCATCAAAACAAGCGTATTTTTATTGCAAAAGCCACAGACCCTGGTTCTGGTGAAGCGCATCACAAAGCCATTTTAAAGTTATTTGATAAATTGAATGCAATACCAGAACCTGCGAATTTTAGTTTCAATTATAAAATTTATGACGGTGAAGATCATGGATCGGTTGTTATTCCTGCTGAATATGATGGGTTGCGTTATATTTTTAAAGATTACCAACTACCTGTAAAAGCTGCCATGAAAAATCCAGATTTAATAGACAATCATATTTCTAAAATTTCTAAACAACTAGGTTATAAAGTTATCCCTGATGAAAAAATAATACACCAACTTGCACTAGTTTGCAAAAAACAAGGACTAATAAAACAATACAAAGCCTTGTTACAAAAAAACACTAAGTACCATACCAATAGTAATCATGCACAAGAAGCTTATAAAGACGCTGTAGAAAATAATTACTAATTAACTTATTTATAATGTAGTAAAAAATAAAATTTATTGGTTCTATTCATCTAAATCAAATCGTTCCTTAAATAAATTGGGATATTTCCCAGCAATATTTAACCCCAATTTATTACTTGCCCTTTGTTACTATTTGTAAATACCTCTGGGCGGTATGCTCTTGGAACTCTTTGTAGTACAACAAATAGGTTCCATTTCTAATTATTAAACATGAGTCGTCAATACGGTGATTATCAAAATCGTCATGATTTTAACTTAGTAAAATTTGACTTTATTCCTTAAAATCAACAATTAACTTATCTAAAACAGGTTTTGATTGATTTTCTGATGTATCGCTTATTTTTATTTCTAATTGAAACCCAAAACCTTCAGGTAAATCAGAAACATCTACCCTTGCTGGAATTCTTTTAATTTGTTTAGAAAACCCTTCAATATAATCATATTGTTCTTTTACTACTTTCCAATCGCTCCATTTGTTAATCTGTCCGTCATTTGTAGTATCTACCCCCACGCGTACTTCAACAGTTTCAACCCATGGTCCATCACTAACAAAATCTGTATTTAATTGAGTAACCAAATAAAATTTCCCCTCAGCAAACATAATATCGGGGTCTGGATGCCCCTGACCAATGTTTCCGCAGAAAGTAAAAGGTTTATTAATATCATCTGATGTAAACCAAGCCACACTCATATCTTGCCTCCCATGTCCATTTGCAGGATCAAAATCTGCAAATAAATAATACTGCCCACCAATTGAAATTGAAGCCCAATCTCCATAAGCATTTTGTTCTGGCTCATGAATTTCATACTTACCATAAGCACGAATTTGTCCTGCTTTTACTCTATGCTGAGGAATATCTTCAGTAGCTTTTTTACCAGGATAATTCTTTGGATCTTCACTATGCCAATGCGGGTGCACATATTCTGCATACTCTCCTGTAGGGTTTGTACGCTGATCTACTGGAGGATCTAAAATTTCAAAATTGCCCTTTCCATCTATACTTACCGCATGTATTGATAGTGGTGAATCCCATGCATGTGTAGAAGCATCAATGGGAGACCAATCTTCAACTATTAAATGAAAATTCCCTTCTAAATCTCTAATTACTGCACAATCTGAACCGTGAGTTGGGTCTTTAAATGCCATTCCCATATTTTCACCAGGTTCTCCATCGGTTAAATTATCATCTATATAAAGATGTGGGTCTTGATCGTTTGGAAAATCGTAATATAAATACAGTTTTCCATCTACATATTCAGCAGTAGTTACCCATTTAGAAAAACTTTCGGAAACCGGACCATGGTGTACCCAGTTTACTAAATCGGTACTTTGCCACGCGTGGTATCCTCCTTTACTTGGTTTTAAACCTCCGGGGGCATCAAACTGATTTTTAAACGGTGTTGTTTTTAATGTAACATCAAAACCCTTTAAAATGGTATCAACTGCTTGAAAAGTACCTTCTTTTTGACTTTTTCTTTTAGTGTATCTACCAAATAACCAGTAATTGCCCGCTCCCATTTGTAAAGCAACAGGAGCATCGGCTAAATTAGACGGACCAATATTAGCTACTGGTTTCCAATTAAGCCATTCTGAAGACTGTGATAAGGTTATAGATTTTACTGATTGCTTATTAGAAAATGTTTTTAGTTTACTTTGAAAAGTAGCCTCCTCCTCGGTAGGCACTAACTTTCCATCTTTTATAGTAATATTAGACAGATTATCAATATTAGCTTCCCAATCTTGCTGAGAATCAATAACCCAATCCTCTGCTAAATTTGATTTCTTATTATTACAGGACATTAACAGCACTATGATAGCCGCTACCGATACATTTTTTATTATTTTTTTCATACAGATATAGAATATTTCACCTAATATTTTAAAACAGAAGCAGGTGGCAATGGTACATTATTTTCTTTTCGCCAAGTTATAAGCTCATCTAATAATTCGAGAGTAACTTTAACATTTTCTTCCGCTAGGTTATAAGTTTCTTTTAAATCGTCTTTAAGGTTATATAACTCCAATTTCCCATCGTTTAAAAACTGAATCAATTTCCAATCGCCTTTTCTAATAATAGAACATGGCGGATTTTTATAGGTACTTGCCAAATGCCAAAACAAAGCTCTTTCCTTAAACGAATTGTTTTTTAACAAGGGAACAATAGAAGTTCCATCTAACACTCCCTTATAATCTTTTATGTTTGCTAACTCCAAAAAGGTTGGAAAATAGTCCATCCCACAAATAGGTGTTTCTGAAATTCCCGACTCAATTTTCCCTTTCCAGTTTACAAAAGCAGGCACACGAATGCCACCTTCGTAAATAGTTCCTTTGGCTCCTCTTAAACTATTTGTATTACTTTGCAACCCATTAAATCCGTTGTCTGATGTAAATATTACAATGGTATTTTCTCGTAAACCTTGTTCATCCAAATAATCAAAAATACGTTGTACGTTTTCATCAATAGAAGCAATCATCGTAGCATAACCTGCTATTTCTTCCAAGCGTTTTTCTCCTTGTCCTGTTACAACATCTGGTGTTTTGTTTAAAAACTTTTGATATTGCTCGTTGCTTCTTGGTACCGTTGGTCGGTGTGGTGCATAGTAATGTAAATTCACAAAAAAGGGTTCGTTTTTATTTCTTTTGATAAAATCAATCGCATCATTTGTTAGTCTATCGGTTAACCATTCATCCTCTTTTTTATCTTCTATAAACGGATTTTTAAACGGAGCTTTGTAGCCACCACTTTCTGCTTTGTATCCTTTTTCATAACCACGGGCTGGATCGCCCCACCACGTACCTCCTACATTTTTATTAAACCCTTTTCCTATTGGGTAGTATTGTTGAATTTCTGCTGATTGATGTTCTTGTAACCAATCAAAACTTCCGTTTGCAGGTTGTTTTAAAGGCTTTTTAAACGGATAATTTGTTTCTTCCTTTGGATTTGGACCTACCACATGCCATTTACCCAAGTGAATAGATTTATAACCAGCTTCTTTAAGTGGTTGAGCGTACATGATATGTTCTAAATCTACTGTCCAACGCGAAAAAATATTGTGCTCAGCATCTCCTTTTTCTAACACAGGTACATTGTAAACACCCGTTCTAAAAGACTGCTTTCCTGTTAACAAAGCTGTTCTAGAAGGCGAACAAGTTGGGTACATATATGCATCTGTAAACACCATACTTTCTTTGGCCAAAGCATCTAAATTTGGCGTTTCAAACCATTGGCTCCCCATAAAACCTACATCTTGCCAACCCAAATCATCGGCCATAATAAAAATGATGTTCGGCTTTTTTTGTTGGGCACAAGCAGATAGAAACCAAGTACTTATTATAACAGTAAATATGCTTTTAATTTTCATCTATATTTAATTTTGTTTTCTAAAAGCATATTTAACTATCCTAATAATTTTAAATCTTTAGGCCACTCTTTTACATCTTCATAAAACTCATTGCCTTTTTTAAAAACACTGTTTTTATCCATTTTTACATTACACTTTAGCAAGCCCATATCTATTTTTTCGTTATCAAAATAACTATTGATAACATTGGACTTCCCTCTTACAATTCTCCACATAGCACCGTAACCATTATTGATGACTTCACAACGATTTAAAATAACATTTTGAGGCACCCATTTTGGATCTTCGGTGTATTGAAATTTGTTATAATACTCTTCGCAAGGAAACCACATGGCCACACGAGCAAAACCAGACAAATGATGTTTGTGAAAAAACAAATAACCTCCTTGATCATTATCGGCTTGAATTCCATTTCCTTTTCCGTTTTTCATGACACAACGCTGTGTTAACAAGTGCGATGTGGAAGTGTATTTGTTTGATTTTCCTTCCACAGGGTTAGACATATCACAATCGGACTGCAACACATAGCTCACAAACAAAAAGTACACATTATGGTGTAAACTACCTTTAATTCCATTATGTTGAAAATGACTATTATCCATGATGATATGGTTCACACGACTGATGCCTATTCCGTGCGAATTAATTCCTGTAACATTTACATTTTGCCACATAAAACGTTCATGTCTGTCATCATTTTGTCCACGTAAATTTAATCCGCTTTTTGTGTATTCTCCGCCTTGAAGTGTGATATCTTTAAAAACAATATCGGTAAGTTTTTGTTCTGCCTGATCTATAAAATGGCCTTTACCCGTGTGTTTTAAAATCGTTTTACTTCTTCCAGCTCCACAAAGCGTTACTTTACTTTTAATTTTTAAATTATCTGTAGTATGAATTCCTTCTGTTAAGTACACAATTCCTCCACCGCTTTCGTGAGCTTTATCAATAGCTGTTTGCACATCATCTCCAGGTTTTAGAGTAATAATGTTATTCAAAAATTGCTTAGGATATTGAGCATGTATAAAACTTTCTCCCCATTTTTCTTTCATAACAGAAAGCACTTCTGGTTCTATACTGACTTTTTCTATTTGGTATTTAGCCAGTTTGTTTCCATCTGAAACCAATTGAATTTTTAAATCTTTAGCTAATTTTGATGTATTAATTTTTATTTTCTGCTCTTTGAACCCTAGTTTAGAAATACGCAATTCTAGTTTTTTTGAATGCGATTTATGCAGTATCAATTCAAATTTTCCATCAGCTTTTGTTTTAGCCCCTTCTCCATTGGCTTTAATGGTAACACCATCTAAAGGATTATTATTTGCATCTGTAACCCAACCCACTACGGTTGTTTTATCTTTAAATTGAGCAAAAGCATTGTTTGAAAAAATAAAACTTAGGGTAAATGTGAATAATATTGTTTTTAAAAACGTATACTTCATTTTAAAATCATTACTTGTTTTAATGGTTTCCATCTAGGTCAACTTTTTTAGTTCCTTCTAGTGCTTTACTTGCATCGTTTTGAATCGCGTTTGGAGTATGCTGATTGGTGTTTGTTTCTATCTCAAAAGACCAAGCATATTCGCTTTTTCCTAAATCTGATGGTGGAATGATTTCCAAACCATTAGCGGTTACATTCCAAGCAACCTCAGCATCTGCTCCTAAAAGCTTTACCGATTTTACATCCTTATTTGTCCAACCTTTGGTGGCTTCTATTAAAATTGGAGTCACAGGTTTATCCAAAGCAATGGCATATAATTTTGTTCCTTTGGTGGTAAAAGCTAAGTTTCCATTTTTTTGATGATTTTCTTTCCAATAACGCGTTCCATAAATGGCAGCTCCGTTGGTAGCTAACCATTTTCCCATGGCTCTTAATCGTTCTTCTTGCTCAGGAACAATAGTACCATCGGCCTTTGGCCCTATGTTAATTAAAAAGTTTCCATTACGGCTTATCACTTCTACCATTTCATGAATAACACTTTCAACCGTTTTGTAAGTATCGTTTTCTAAATATCCAAACGAGGTTCCAAACGTAGTACAACTTTGCCATTTAGGACCAATCACTTTTAACTTTAAGTTGTCCTTTTCTAAACAACCAATGCCATCTGGCCAGTTTCTGTTTTTTCCTTTGTTATTTACATAAACCTCTTGATTATTTTGTGCTCCATTGTTCATAAAGTCCGTAATCATCAATCTACATTGGTCGTAGTAATATTTAATTTCTGGCTTAAATACTTTGGGTTCTACTTGTGTGTTATTTCCATCTCTTGTAAAAATGGGAATGTCATCAATCCATAAAAAGTCAGGTTGATATTTGTCTTGGATTTCTTTCCATCGTGCCACATATTCATCAACAGCTTCTTTACTAAAACCAAAAGGTCCATACAACGACTCTGCTTCAGGATTTCTTTTAATTTCTTCTAAAATATGTTCTTGTGGTTCTGGATGAACCTTATATTGTTGCTTGGTAAAAAAACTGGTATGACGTTCTCTATGGTATGATGGAGCATATTTTAAACCTTGGGCTTTAACCGCTTTTCCTAAATCTCCTACCAAATCTCGTTTAGGTCCTTTATCCATGGCATTCCAAGGAGTTAAATCAGAATCCCAATTGGCCCAACCATCGTGATGTTCTGCTGTTAACACTACATATTTTGCTCCAACCTCAGCAAACAATTCTGCCCATTCCTCTGGATTCCATTTTTCTGCTTTAAACTCTGGAATAATGTCTTTATAACCAAATTCTGGTGGTGCTGCTCCCCAACGCTCTCTTAAATAAGGATAATAATAAGTTGAATCTTTATAAATCAATTTAGGAACATGTTCAGCATACCCTCTTCCGCCTTTACGGTGACCAATAACACTATAAGGTCCCCAATGAATAAAAATTCCTATTTTACCATCGTTAAACCAATTGGGTACTGGCATTTTTTGAAGGGACTCCCAGCTACCATCGTAAGGTAATTGAGCGGTTTCGTCCTTCTTTTTTTCTAAATTACAGGACAGCAATATAAAAGCAGTTACTGCAAGTACGAGTGAATTTTTAAAGTTCATTTTATAATTATTTGAAAGCGTTTTTAATATCGTTAATATTAACTCCAAAAAGTTTCTGTATAACAGGGTTAAGTGTGGTTTCATCTCCTTCAATATGGAAAGTTGTTTGAATATGTTCTGCACTTTCACCAGACTTTAAGGCTAAAGCGGGAGAAGAAGTTTCCAACTCGTAAAAAGGTCCCAATGGTTTCTCTCCTGGTTTGGGAGCGCCATCGTTATAGGCATTAATCACATCACCACTAAAAGGTTCCTCTTGAATTTCCCACATCGAGTTTACGTAATCTGTAATATTTTTAGGTTTGTTGTATTTTACGATGGTTAAAATACCATTGGCTGAATCGTAAGAACCTGCGATATCTTTAGCTCGCATTGGGGTTAAACCTATTTTACTTCTGTATTCTCCATCGCCTTTAAAGAAAATAGCATTTTCTTTTACCACCAATCTATCTGCGGGTACTTTTCCAAAATACGTGTCGTTTACTACCTTTCCTAATTCAGCATCATCTCCTTGAACATAAGGAATTACAATAGTGGTGTTTGGTGAATGATTAAACATACCTAACAACCAAATAGACAACAACCCTGTTTCTTTTTGCCAAGCTTCCTGACTTATGTTTGTTAATGTGTTTGTGGTTTGATACGCCACTGTTTTTAATGCACTAGACAACTCCTTCAATCCCAATTCTTGTTGAATAGCTGATTTTGAAAGAATGGCAACTTTACGTTCAATCTCCATATCAAACTGAAAACCTGAGTAATTTTTTAAAGAAGCTTTTTTTGTAAACGTAGCCGAAGTTGGTGATACTTGCTTCACTTCAAATGGTTCTAAATCAATTAATTTTGGGGTATACCAATCGTCTAGGGTAAACCTAGCTCCCTTTTTAAAAAAAATGGAATATTGCCCGCCTTCTGGCCCTAACCAAAAACGTTCTTCTCCTCCGTATACGTTGATGTGTTCTTGAACCTCCTTAGACTCAAACAACTCACGATTGATCCATCCATAACTTCTTCCTTCGTTTCCAAAAGCAGAACTAGTCATTACTCTACCTTGTAAAGCAGCAGAAACAGCTACTTTAGATTGATTGGTGTTATCGGCAAGTTCAATAACATCAATGTAATTTTTCATAAAACGCACATCATCTCCATAAGTAGCCCTTTTAGAGGATTTATTTTGATGTTCTTCTGTATCCATAGTTTTGTTTTCTGTTTCTGCCTTCTTTTTAGAATTACAAGAGGTCATCAATCCTAGTGACAAGATCAAAATTCCTAATTTTTGAATAGTGAATATATCTTTGTTTTTCATTAATAAAATTATTTTTTAGGTCTATAAGTATCTAAAATGCTTTCCATTTCTTTAACTACTTCGGGAAACTGATTGTATACATTTGTAGTTTGATATTTATCTTTTTCTAAATCATACAATTGAGCTGGTTGAGCCGTTTCTTTTAGCTTTCCATTTTCCATGTCGCTATTTTTTCCTCCTACAAAATTTACTGCTGCTGCGCCGCCCCATGCATGATGATGTGGTTTTGATCCATGAAACCCACCACTCCCTTTAGCTGGAATATACATCCATTTTCCTTTACGAAGCGATAAATGTGTAGACTTATGAGGAGCAAGAAGTAATTCATTTCGAATAGGTTCACTAGAGTTATCAATAAATGCAGACAATACATTTATACTATCTGAATTATCCAAGCTATTTGGATTTTGCCCAGTAACCGCCATAAATGTTGCCAACATATCTACATTACAAATTAATTGATCGGACACGGTTCCTGGTTCAATTTTCCCTGGCCATTTGGCAATAAATGGAATTCTGTGTCCGCCTTCCCAAACACCAAATTTAAATCCTAACAAATCGCCATTAATTTTATGTCCTGCTTTAACAGCGTTGCGACCTCCCAAATTCAACATCGCTCCATTATCACTTGTTAAAATGATTAATGTATTGTCTGCAACACCTTGTTTTTCTAAAGTAGACGTAACTTGACCTACCATCCAGTCCAATTCTTGAATAAAATCGCCATAAAGTTCGGCATCACTTTTTCCTTGAAAATTTGTCCCTGGTGTAAAAGGGTGGTGAATGTGTGTGGTGGCAAAGTATAAAAAGAATGGATTTTGTTTATTGCTTGTTGTTTGTTTCGTGATCCATTCCACTGCTTTACCAGCCAGTACTTGACCAACCGTGTAATCGTTGTATAACTTGTGTGCTTTAACAGCACCTTTAAACATATTTTGGGTTCTTTGAGACGCTTCTGGTGGAATAGGTGTAATTGGAGTGACCTCTTTGTCCTTTCCTCTGCCTACAAAAATCAAGGGGTCATTAGGGTCTCCTCCTACTACGCTTGTATTCTCCACATATACATAGGGTGGCGCACTATTAACAACAGGTACGCCATAATAATAATCGAAACCTAAATCGTTAGGACCTGGACTTAACGGTTCTTGCCAGTCATTTTCTCCTTTTTTAAAGCCTAAATGCCATTTTCCTAAAGCTGCAGTACTATATCCGCTATTTTTAAACACATCAGCAATGGTAATTTGTTCCGTGTTTATTAATAATTCTGAAGTTACAGCGGCTGGTCCCCAAATGCCTTTCCCATTATTACCACGAACAGGATATTGTCCTGTTAGCAAAGCATAACGAGACGGAGTACACACTGCAGATGCCGAATGCGCATCGGTAAATATTTTCCCTTCGTTTGCCAGTTTATCAATATTGGGTGTTTTTACTTTGGTGGCTCCATAACAACCTAAATCGCCATAACCCAAATCGTCTACCAAAATGTAAACGACGTTTGGTTTGCTTTGTGCTTCAATATCTAAAGCGCCAATAGAGCACAATAACGTTAACAAGGCACTTAGTTTTAGTGTAAAAAAAACATTGTTTTTCATAGTCATATCTTATAATTTAGTTTATTTTGAATTTCTAGTTGACTCTGTAATGCGGGCTTCCCTTCAGCCATTCGTAATCTTTGTATTGGTATTCATCTGATAATTCCTCTTTTTTACTTAGAGGTTGCCAAAGTGGAGGTTTACTATCCATGTTCAATTTTTTCCACCGTGTTAGCATTTGCTCAACCATTTTAGGATGACTTTCAGACAAATCTTTGGTTTCAGATAAGTCTTCTTTTAAATTATACAATTCTACTTTCTTGTTGTTTACAATCAATTTATAGTCTCCCACTCTAAGAACACCACTATTTTCTTTGTCATTTCTACCTATTCTCCAAAACAATTCCTCATGAGGTTCTTCCTTGGTTTCTCCAGTAATATAAGCTGTGATATTTTTTCCATCTAATTCTTTATTAGAAATATCACCACCTGCTAATGCTACCGATGTAGCTCCAATATCTAATGTAGTAACAGGAGCATTTAGAACACTTCCCGATTTAATTTTACCAGGCCAACTTACTACTAGTGGTACACGAAGTCCACCCTCATAACTACTCCATTTTGCTCCTTTTAGAGGTCTATTATCACTGGTACGTTTCATTCCACCATTATCACTTAAAAACCAAACAATAGTATTCTCTGTAAGATTCAATTCTTCTAAAGTTGCAATTAGCTTTCCAACTCCTTTATCAAACTCAAAAGTCATTGCTGCATATACAGAACGATTTTTAGGTTTTACTCCTGGAATCTTTGTCATTTTTTCTTCAGGAAACTTAGCAATAGTTTCTTCGGGAGCTTCTAAATATTCATGCGGTGCATTGTATGACATAAACAAGAAAAAAGGGTTGTTCCTGTTTTTCTTAATAAAATCCACCCCTTGATCTGTTAACTCATGAGTTAAATACTGATTCCATTCTACAGGTTGATTGTTATGTATAATTGGTAAGGTATGATGCATGTCTCTCATTGTCCACGGTTTTGGTGTATTGAGGTACTTCCCATTATAGGATGGATGATCCATGGGATAATATAAATGTCCACCACTTAAAAAACCATACCAATCATCATATCCCATATTATTTGGATGTTGATGAGGAGCGGTTCCCATATGCCATTTCCCTACTCCCCCTGTTACATAACCTTGCTCTTGCATATATTGAGCAACAGTACTAACATTGTTTGGTAAACCTTGTTTTTCATCTAATGGTGTACCTGGATTTCCATACCATCCAAAAGAAGATTGCATTCTACCTGTTATAAATCCTGCACGTGAAGGCCCACACATTGGTCCTGACACATAACCCGATGTAAGAATTGCTCCATTTTTAGCTAGTCTATCAATATTGGGTGTTGGAATATCTTTACACCCATTATAACCTACATCTGCATATCCCAAATCATCAGCCATAATTACTATAACATTTGGTTTTTGAGCACAGGTATAACCAAACAGAAACATGCAAGTAACTAATGAGCATATGGTTTTTATGGAATTGAATTTTATTAACATCTTCAGCATTAATTTTTTTCTTGAATATTTTCAAACGGAGGCACTCTTTGATCGGTTCCTATCACATCAATATCTCCTAATTCTTTTCTTACTCTTTCTGCTTCTTTTAGCAATTCTTTTACAACCTCTGGATGCTTATTAGAAACATCTGTTAACTCTCCCATGTCGTGATCCAAATCAAATAATAACGGACGACCTAAAGCGATTAATCCTCTACAACCAATATTTTTTAAGTTACTTCCGTTAAATGGCTTTTCGTTTTTGTTTTTAGACCAAAACGGTTGATCTGCTGAAGTTCTGGGTAAATGTAACTTCCATGGTCCTTTTCTAATGGCTTGTAAATTGATTCCATTATAGTAGTACACATATTTGTGTGGAGAGATTCCTTTTCCTGTTTTTAAAATAGAAGTAATGTCCTTTCCATCAATCACTCTATCTTTTGGAAGCTCTGCTCCAGCCAAAGAAGCCAATGTTGGTAATACATCCATAGATGATAAAAACGTATCATTTACTCCTATTGCAAATTTTCCTTTCCATTTTATGATGGCTGGAATACGGAAACCACCTTCCATAGTCGTATATTTTCCTCCATTTAAAGGTCCTGCCGAACCTCCAAAGTGACAAATAGCGGGACCGTTATCTGACAAGAAAATAACAATGGTATTTTCATCTAATTTTTTATCAGCAAGTGCTTGTGTTAATCTACCAACATGGTAATCCAACTCCTGAACATAATCTCCGTACAAACTTCCTTTTGAAGTTCCAATAAATTCCTTGCTAGGTTTGATAGGTGAATGCACCGAATGATAAGCTAGATATATAAAGAATGGATTCTCTTTATTTTCTTCGATATATTCGATGGCTTTATTAGTATAATCTCCAATTAAAGTTTCGAAAGCAACGTTTTCCTTTATTACTTTTCCGTTGTGGTACAGGTCGTCTAAATCTGGATGACTTTTATGCCAATTGGATTGCAAACCGTAATGTTGCTGAAATCCGTGGTCTGTAGGTTGATGTCCTTCATTAAATCCTAAATGCCATTTTCCTATAGCCATGGTAGCATAATCTTGTTTTACAAGTAAATCGGCGATGGTAACTTCATCAGGATGTAAACCATAATTTTTGTGTTTCTCTATTTTTCCTTGAGCTACGGGAAATCCGTTTCGCATAGGATAACGACCTGTAAGCAATGCTGCTCTTGATGGGCTACAAACGGATGATGCTACCTGAAAATCGGTAAATCGCAATCCTTCCTTAGCCAACTGATCAATATTGGGTGTGTTTACATCTTGTGCTCCATAGCAGCTTAAATCTCCATACCCTAAATCATCGGCAAACAAAATGATGATGTTTGGTTTTTCTTGCGAATGAATAGTAGATATTACACTAATCAGCAACACAATTAAAACGCTAATATTTCTAAATTCTATTTTCATTATTTTTTATCAATTAGGAATTAATTCATTTGGTGTATGATAAGGTTCGTTTCCAAGTGGCCTTGCATTTTCTCCACGTTTGTTTATATCTCCAATATCTTGTTTTGCCCAATCTAACAATTTAAGTAACGCTGCAACCACTTTAGGATTTTCATCAGCAACATCGATAGTTTCAGCAATATCTGTTTCTAAATTGTAAAGCATTGGTTTGGTAAATAATACTCTGTCTTTTGGAGCACTATGAATTGGCCATTTTCTAGAAACTATTGATGTTGGATAAGATTCATGAGGTAGATGCAACTTCCATTTCCCTTTTCTAACAGCTCTTAAAATATGATGTTGGTAGTAAAAAAATGGTCTATCCAATTCCATTGATGTTCCATGAATAATTTCTGAAACATCTACTCCATCAATCACTCTATCTTTTGGAACTTCAGCCCCTGCTATTTTTGCAATGGTTGGTAACAAATCTATAGTTGCTACAATATTTTCTGAAGTTTTTCCTGCAGGGACTTTTCCCGGTGCACGTATGATGGCAGGAACTCTAAAACCACCTTCCCAAGCCGATGTTTTTGCGCCTCTTAAAGGTTCTGCATGCCCGCCATGGTCTTTTTTAATCCACCAAGGTCCATTATCGCTTGTAAAGATTACATAAGTGTTTTCATCTAATCCTGTTTGTTTTAAATGATCTAAAATTCTACCTACATTATAGTCTATTTCTTCAATAACATCACCATACAAACCACCTTCTGATGTTCCTTTGAATTCATCAGAAACGGCTAATTGGGTATGTGGCATGGTATGCGCTAGATATAGAAAAAAAGGTTGTTTTTTGTTTTTATCTATAAAATGAATAGCCTCGTTGGTATATCTTTTTGTTAATGTAGACATGTCTGCATTCTTTTCTACCAACTTGTTATTTCTGATTAAATGCACCCTTGCATCGTTACTTCCTGGTGTAAAAAAAGACTCATCAAAACCTTGATGCATGGGTAATAAATCTGGATTAAATTTTTCTGGATTATGTCCTGCCAAATCCCATTTTCCAATCATACCTGTTTTGTAACCTACGGGTTTTAACACCTCGGCAATGGTAACTTCACTTAATGCCAATTTAGGATGTGGGTTATCTCCATTGTCATTACGTGCATTTCTCATAGGATACGAACCCGTCATTAATGCCGCTCTCGAAGGTCCACAAACGGTTTGTGCGTAAAAGTTTGTAAACTTCATTCCCTCAGATGCCATTTTATCTATGTTAGGCGTTTTAATGTTTGGAGAACCAAAACAACCCAAATCTTGATATCCTTGGTCATCGGTAAAAATGATAATAAAATTGGGTTTGCTACTATCCTCGTTTTGTCCATATGAGCATAAACTAAACAAGAATGAACCTACTAAAATTAATCCAATTCTCATGTTCTATAAATTAAGGTGTCATTAGTTTTTGTTTCGTTATAGTTACATAATTATTTATCTCATACCTAAACAAATGTGCTTCACCTTTGCTTTGTCTCATACAAATTCCCCATCCAGGAATGCTACTTGCGGTATTTCCATTTTCTAAATGCGGACGGTATAAACCAGGAGCCATCGGTATATTTGCTAAATTCTCTTGAAGTGGACTAAAATCTAAACCATCTTTTGCCCAATGAATAGATTTACTTAGAGAAGCCAAAGAGGCTACACCGCCATTATGATTCCATATTAACACCTCATGACCTTTTTCTATTAAAGGTTTTGAGTATTTTACAAAAGGGCCTTCGGGTGTATCGGCCATAGCTACGCCCATTTGGGTACGTTTCGGCCCTTCCTTACCATGCTCGATACATCTTCCTTTATAATACAGCCAAATTTTTCCATCTCGAACCAACATACTGGCATCGTCTACTCGATAGCTATCAAAATCTGAAGAGACTTCGCTATGCGCAATCACAGGTTCTTTCGAAACCCGTTTAAATGGGCCGTCTGGACTGTCGGAAACCGCAACACCTATACCCGTAAAATCGGTTGTGCTATTACCTTCAAACCTGCCGTCAGGATTTCCGGGAGTTGGTTGCACACCTGTATAGTAGAGATAGTATTTGTTATTATATGCCAAAATATTTGGGGTAAATACCGAGTGACTATCAAACGTACCTTTTTCGCCAACATTTAAAGCCATCCCTTGCTCTTGCCACGTGTGGCCTTCATCTTCCGAAGTAGCGTACCAAATAGTACCCCAATATCCAGACCTTACAGGCTTATCCATCCTAGTGTACCACACATAATATTTCCCGTCAACCTTAATTATGTCGCTGGGATCTCTTCTGTTGTAAACGGAATCTTTTCCTATTCCTGTAACTTCAGTATATGAAAAACTTACCGCTTCTTTCTTACTTTCATTGGTTGAAACCTCTTGTGGCGTTTCTGCTTTTTTGGTTCGTTTATTGCCACAAGATGTGAAAAGCAAAATAGATAATATAGCAACCGACAAATAAGTACTTCCTTTTTTAAAATTGATTTTCATATTTCTATTATATTTTGATGTTGATTGATTCTCCTGATTTTATGGTTTTATTCTTCATTTTTTTGGTACCAACTCCGTTTAAAGTGAAGCGCTCCAACTCCAAGCTTCCTGAAACAACAGAAATATTAGCTTGCTTATCTTTTACTTCAATTGTACCGTAACTGTAGCCGTTGCTCCAAAAATATTTTCCCGGCTTAGATGTAAAACTCATGGATTTTTCAACCGCAGAATACCGAAACTCTGTAATAGCCAAAATTCCGGCCCAAGCCATCATACTTCTAGCGTAATGGTGTCCTGCCTCGGCTTCGTTAAACGGACTTCTTTTTTTGCCATCGTAACGGTCTCTAATATTTCTAATGCACAATAACCCGTCTTCCATTAGGCCTTCCTGTAACATACCAACAGCAGCGGTATATTCAAAACCCGTCATGACTTCGGTATAATACGGAAATGGTTTTTCGGGACGTTCATTGGGGTAGGCCGCCATCAATAAAGCAGACTCGTTGCCCAAAGCATACGAACGATGAAAATTGGCATGAGAGGTCATATTCTCAACATAATTGTATTTCATTATGGACTCAAGCGTTTTTTTAATGTTTTCCTCTTTAGCTAAATACTCCAAACCAACAATATGCGAAAACACCTGACCCACCAATTGATCGACCAACACCCCTTTTCCCAACTGAAAATCGGGAGAAGTAAGATCGACACTTTTATCTCCGCCAGTTGCACCAATTAAAGAAGGCGCTACATTATCTGCAGACATGGGCGGTTGAATGTGCTGTTCGTAATATTCACCGTTGAACAAATTATCATCCATCCATTCCGAGCCATTTTCGTATAGCTCTCTGCAAGTTCTCGCAAATGTTTTTTCACCTAAATAATTGGCCATTTCTTCAGAAGCTTTTAAAGCACCCAAATACCAAAAGCCCATTTGTGGATTGGGCCCAAAATACTCTACATCCATGGTATTGTGTTGCGAACCTTCCATCACGCCATTTTTATCGGCATCCCAACCTCCGGGAATCCAACAAAATTCTAACGACTTTTTTACCTTTGGCCAATGTTGTTTTAAAAAGGCATCATCTCCAGATAATTGCCAATCGCGATAAAATTTCATGATGCATCCCATTTGTCCATCGGCTGCTGCCTTTCCCCATTTTTGTCCTTCTTCCAAAGGTAAATACACGCGAAAGCTCATCAACCCTTCATCATCAGTAGCATATTTATATTCTACCTCACGCATGGTTTTGGCTAACTCTCCAAATAAAAAGGCTGTGGTTTGTTCGTAATTCCAAACGTGGGTACAAGATCCAAAACACGACCCATAGGTATCAAAAAGTCCTTCCCAACCCAATAATTGTCCGCTTTTTATACGAAAAGCCAATTGGGTTCTAAGATGTGCCAAATTAAAAAGTGCCGATTCCTTTATTTCTTCAGGTATATCACTTTTAATAAGTGCATTGACGAAGGTTTTAGTGTTGTTTTCTAAGGCATCCAAACGAGGTAAGGTTTTGGTGATTACATCCCATGAATCACTATACTTCGTGGTGTAATAATTTCCAACCGTGGCTTTAATTAATTTTTGAAACCCTGGCTTATCCCAAGTTTGTCTGTTTGGGAAATGCCAACTGATTAAAAAACGAAAAGTTCTTTCTTCACCTGCTTTTAAAGTCGTTTTTACTGCCAAGGTCCCCATTGGCGCATTGGCTTTATTGTTTTCTCTTTTTTCCAACAGGCCATCTTCACTAAAATCGTCCCAAAAATCGAGGCGTTTTTTATCCCATCGGCTCGTTTTTGGCTGCCAAGCGGTTCGATAGGTGGTGGTACCTTCGTTTAAGGACACAAAACTCATGGTGCCCCATTGTTCGCTTTCAGGGTCTACGCCATTACTGGTGTAGTGAATGCCTTTAATGCCGTTTTCTTCGCGAATGGTATTGATATTTTTTATGGCTTTCCCTCGAGTGCCGTCGAAACCAATAAAGTTTTGAATTGTACCAGCGATGGAAATGATAATTTCCTTAGCACTGGTGTTCTTTACCGTATAATTTAGAATTGCCGCAGGAATACTACTGTCGTCTATGTTTCCAGGAATCAGTGGATTATAGGCTCCAACAACAACCTCTACAGGAAGACCATCATCACTTAAACATACTTGCCCGAACGGATAAGCTGTTTTAAATATAGCATTACTAAATCGCGGTAAACCGTGATGGTTTGATGTAGCCCCCCAAGCCCCTTCGTAATAGGATTCATCGGGTGGGCCTTCTAACAAACGTGTTTGTTTTTTTCCTTCAGCATCTTCTATGAAAATGGCAAAAAAAGGCCCTTTTTGTTTGGCCGGACCCCAATTTTCTAAAGTAGGATTGAAGCCTTTTGCAGGACGGTTCATGATTTCCCAATCTTCCAAAGAACCTCGTCCCGTAAGTGAAATGGTTCCTGTACCAATACCGCCAACAGGCATTTTTATTTTTTGAATATGGTCTTGGTCATATGCTTTTAATACGGGCCAATCGTTGTTCTTGGTTTGAGCAACTACCATAATACATACAAACTGAAAGATTACTGTTAACTTTAGATGCTTCATCTTAATCATTTATTTTTTTGTTTCGTTTTTAAAAACCTTGATTTCTCCTGCTTTCAATGTAATGACTTCACTTAGTTTTCCTTCTGAAAAAATTCTGAAGTTTCCATTTTGAGTGGCTTGAATTCTTGCTTCTACCAGTTTCCCGTTTTCCCAAATAATATCCACCTCAAATCCACCACGTGCTCGCAGTCCTGTAATACTTCCATTTGGCCATGCAGTTGGTAGTGCAGGTAGTAAATTAATTTTTCCATCATGACTTTGCATCAGCATCTCTGTAATACCCGAAACCAACCCAAAATTACCGTCTATCTGAAAAGGTGGATGAACATCCAAGAGGTTTGGTAAAGTAGATTTTTGCTGTAGTGCTATAATGTTTTCATGTGCTTTTTCGGCTTCCAACAAACGAGCCCAAAAATTGATAATCCAAGCACGACTCCAGCCCGTATGTCCACCTCCATTAGCCAAACGATGGGCGATGGTTTTTTTAGCAGCTTCAAACAACTCGGGCGTATTTTCTTTTGAAATTTGATTAGAAGGATGCAACGCATATAAATGTGAAATATGACGATGCCCTGGGTCTCTTTCCTCAAACTCCTCCATCCACTCAATTAAACGGCCATCGCTTCCTATTTGTAAAGGTTGAATTTTTGCAATCTGCTTTTTTAATGTATTCTGGAAGTCTTCATCGATTCCCAAGATTTCGGCAGATTTTATACAGTTTTGATATAATTCCAAAATAATCGAGCGGTCCATGGTAGACCCCATAGAGACTGTTGCAACCTCGCCATCTTCTGTTATAAAATCATTTTCTGGAGATATTGAAGGAGAAGTTACCAAGTACCCTGTTTGGGGGTCCGTAATCATAAAATCTACGAAAAATTCAGCCGCTTCCTTCATAATAGGGTAAGCATGTTCTGCCAGATATTTTTTGTCTTTGGTGTACTCATAATGCGTAAACAGATGCTGGCAACACCAAGCGGCACCCATTGGCCACATGCTATATCGTGCCCTTCCAAAAGCAGCCGTCATATTCCAAGCATCACTGGTGTGATGTGCTACGAATCCGCGACTTCCGTAAGTTTCACGAGCGGTAATTCTACCCATTTCGCGCAAATCTCCAATAAACTTTAAAAAAGGTTCGTGGCATTCGGCAAGGTTAGTCATTTCAGCCATCCAATAATTCATCTGGATATTGATGTTGATGTGGTAATCGGCATTCCACGGCGGTTTAAATCCGTTTACCCAAATGCCCTGTAAATTGGCAGGCAAGGTTCCTGGTCGAGAACTGCTGATAAGTAAATATCTCCCAAATTGGTAATGCAGTTGGGTAAGGTAGTTATCAACAGCTCCATCTTTTACGCGCTGCAAACGTTTATCGGTTGGGAGATCTTCTCCAATGCCTTCAGAAATTTTAAAATTTAGTCTTTTAAAGAGTGAACGATAGTCCGTTTTATGTCTATCAAACAAGCTTTCGTAGTCCTTGTTCAGTATTTTTTCAAGATTCGCTTCTGTAAGCTTTTTTGGGTCTTCGCCTCGATAATCACTGGCAGCCACAATACGAACAATTAATTCATCTGCATCGGTTATTACTATTTTACCATCCTTAACTTCAGAAGTACCTCCCTTGGCCTCAAAATAAACAATGGCATGAAACTTTACGCCTAAGCCATTACCCACATGTTCTGAAAAATGAATGCTATTTTTACTAAGCCGAAACTGCGTGTTTTCTGTACGTTTTATGTGAGCCGATAAGTTAATGGCTTTGTTTTGGTCTGCGGAATATTTTATAAGTACCGCTTTGTCAGGATAACTCGAAAAACTTTCTCTTCGAAATGTAATTCCATCTTTTTCAAAATAAGTGGTCTGCAAAGCCTTATTAAGATCTAATTCACGTCGAAAATTGCTTATGCTATCAAAGCCAGAACGTTCAACAATGAAATTTGCTAGCATTTGGTTGGTCATGGTTCCAGTAGGAAACCGTTGGGCCAAAAGGTTTTCAGTAAGGTAGGTTTCGGCTTCAACATATTTCCTATCAAAAATTAATTGCTGAATCTTTTTAATAACTTCAGGCCCTGCTTTTTTATCCCGATTATAAAGTTTCTCACCGGTCCAGATGGTTTCTTCATTTAAACAAATGGTTTCCTTTGAAGGAGTGCCATATAGCATTGCTCCTAGACTTCCATTTCCAATGGGCAATCCTTCATTCCATTTTTGGGCAGGCTGTTCAAACCAAATTTTTAAAGGCTGTTCTTTACTTTTTTGGTCTTGTTTTTTTTGTTCTGAATTTGAACATGAAATACAAAGAGCTATGGCGAGTATGGCTAATATGGTTTTATACATAGGTATTTTTTTATTTTCTGGTCTGGATATCATCTTGTTTTTTAATCTTTTTTATGTCCTTTAAAGCCTGCAGAAGTATCTAAAACCTTACCTTGTTTTGGCGGTGTATGTGCCTGTTGGGCATAGCTCAGCATTTTTTCCAAAATTTCGGGATGTTCAGTAGCTAGATTATGCTGTTCTTCAATATCAGAGTTCAAATCATACAATTCATAATCTGCTTGTTTATTGGGTTTAATGGCTTTCCAATCTCCCATTCTAACAGCAATACTTTTAGGATCTTCCCAGTATAGGTAGTCGTGTTGTTTTTGAAAGCCTTTTGATGTGTCGCCAAATAATGTCGGAGCAATAGAAATACCATCGGTTGAAGCGGGAGCTTTAGCCCCAGCAATATCGGCAAGGGTTGGCATGATATCCGGGAAATATCCTAAATGATTGGAAACACTGCCTGCTTCTATTTTTTCTGGCCAATATGCTATAAAAGGAATTCTGAGACCACCTTCATAAAAATTACCTTTTCCCCCTCTAAAACGCTTACCTGTTTCTGGGTTTAAATTAGGAGCAAAAAAACCGTGCGGGTGATTTTCATTCTTAAAATAAGGCTGGCCGCCATTGTCTCCAGACACAAAAATGATGGTATTATCTGCTATCCCCAACTCTTCCAACAAGGATACAATCTCACCTATTTGCCTGTCTACCATTTCAACCATGGCAGCATACATCTGCGCATCGTATTCTCCTTTTTGGTTGGTAGCGTCCCATTCTTTGTTTATATATTTTTGCCAAGCGGGTTCATCATCGGGCATTGCCCAATACCCATGTGGTGGTGTCCAAGCCATATAGGCAAAAAAGGGTTCGCTTTTTTTAGAACGAATAAATTCCAATCCTTTTTCGTGAACAAGGTGATGAGAAAATGTTTTTCCACTTAAAAAATCGCCTGTATTTCCTTCAAGGGGCACTTTTTTACTGTTGTGAACCAAGTATCTAGGGTAGTATGTATGCGCATGTACCTGGTGGTAGTATCCAAAAAACGTATCAAAACCATGTTTTTCGGGGACACCTGTGGTTCCAACATCCCCAAGGCCCCATTTACCAAATCCGCCCGTAGTGTATCCAGCTTCCTTTAACATACTGGCAATAGAAACATCATCTTCCGCCAATGCCAATCCGCCACTATTGGATCTAACCGTGGTATGTCCAGTATGTTGCCCGGTAATGAAGGTGCTTCTTGTAGGAGCACAAACATTTCCACCTGCCAGAAATTGAGTGAAACGCATACCTTCGGAGGCCAATTTATCAATATTGGGGGTTTCCAAAATAGGATGTCCCATTCCAGAAGATTCATAATACCCCCATTCGTCCATCATAATGTAAACAATGTTAGGTTTTTTAATGGCATCTGGCTTAGTGTTACAAGCTGTTATGGTTATGAACACCAAAAACAGTAGTACAAGTATATTTTTTGAGCGCTTCATTATCAATTTGTTTTTTAATCTTAATTATTTTTCCACACCAAAGTTTCACCTTGTTTCAAACTGAAGGTTTCACTCAATTGGTTATTTGAATAAATTCTGAATTTACCACCTTTTGCAGCATATATTTTAGCTTGTTTTAATAGTCCGTTTTCCCAAGTGATATCCACCTCAAACCCACCACGGGCCCTTAGGCCTTTGATGTTTCCTTTCTGCCATGTGGAAGGTAATGCTGGTAATAGATGTAAAATATAGGGTGCTTTAGCTAAGTTTTCATCGGGAGCAACTGGAACAAAATGGTTTGGGTTGTCCTCATCCTGTTTATAGGCTACGAAAGCGGCATTTTTGATGTTTTCTGCTAAATTATCAATGCTTCGTAAATGACTTTGCAGTAACATTTCGCATACACCTGCTACACCACCAAAATTTCCATCGATTTGAAAAGGAGGATGAAAATCGAACAAATTTGGATAGACACGTTCTGAAGTTAAAAACCTGTAAAATTGATGAGCCTTATCCCCATTATGCAATCTTGCCCAAAAGTTGGTTTTCCACGCCGTACTCCAACCTGTTGAAATGTCGCCACGGTGTTTCATGGTTACCAAAGCGGCATTGGTTAATTTGGGGGTAGTTAATGGTGAAAAATCGCGCCCTGGATGCAAGGCTATTAAGTGCGAAATATGCCGATGCTGGTCTGTTGGGCTGTCCCAATCTTCTGGCCATTCCTGCACCTGACCATACTGACCTATTTTTTGCGGACAAAGTTTAGGAATGATATTTTGTAGTTTTTCCCTAAAAGCTTCATCTCGCTCTAAAATAGTTGAAGCTTCAATACAATCTGTAAACAGATTTAATACCAATTGTTGCTCGAAAGAAGCACCATAAGCTTGCTTGTTTAGTTTTCCAAATTCCTTTACCAAGTAAGCGTTTTCTGGAGACCATGTTGGATACACCACTAGTGTACCATCTTTCCATGGTGCCAAAAACTCCATATAAAACTCGGCTGCGCCTTTTAAAATGGGGTAAACTTCTTCCAAATAAGTTTTATCTTGACTAAAGGCATAATGCTCAAATAAATTCTGGCACAACCATACACCCGATTGCTGCATACGTCTACCATGTTTATTGGGTGCTGTAAACCCAAACACATTTCCGTTAAGCCCCATACTCCAGCCTTTGCTAATACCAAAAGATTCTTGCGCCGTGTACTTCCCAGACTTGGCAATTATCTTCATATATTCTACATAAGGCCTAAAAGATTCTGGTAGATTAGCAGTTTCTACCATCCAATAGTTCATGGCCAAATTGATGTCGGTGTGATAATCGGCATTCCATGCCGGTTTTAAATGCCCATTCCAAAGCCCCTGTAAATTTGACGGCACTGGGGCTGCGCGTGAACAACTTAATTGTAGATAACGCGAATAGTTAAAATACAGATTTTCCAATTCTAAACTTGGACCTTTTTTAATCAACTCATCGGTGGTTACATTAGATGGTTCATATTCCAAGTTTAACTGGCAATTATCCATTAAGTCTGAAACATCTTTTTGATGGATACTTTTAAGCGTATTGTAACCTAGTTTTACGGCATTTTCTAGGGTTGTTTTTGTATCAGATTCAAAATCACGACCTTTAAACATTGGATAAACCGGCATATAATCGGTGTATGCCGACACATAAATTTTTACATCTTTTACGTTTTCAACTTTTAATGTTCCATCTTGGAAAGTAATTTTTGCATTATCCGCTTCTACACAAATCCTTTTTTGAAATTGTACCGGATCTTTTTCCATGGCCGTTTCACCATTTAAAATCAGCACATTTCCTTCGACATTTAAATTGGTGATTTTATGCAGAGAACTCACCTTAATGGTAAGGTTCATTACTGAATTTTCGGCGGTATACCGTATAGCGACCACATCGTTGGGGTGGCTACAAAAATATTCTCTGGTGAAATTTGCCTTACCAATACTATAATTAACATATCCAACACCTGAAAAAGCATCTAAAGAACGTGTGTAATTTGAAACTTCCTCTGGGCTATGTTCTGTTGAAATATATATGTCGGTAAAAGGTGCATAGTTCCCTAATGGTTGATGACTACTAAGATATTTGGTAGACATGGCCTCCATACTACCTTCTGAAGTGCCATACTTTTCGTTTCGATATGCCTCTCGAACTTTTTCAAAGTTTTTATAAGCGCCTATTCTGGTTCCCGATTGTGCTACAGAATCCAACCCCCTTTTACTGTTCATCCAAAGGGTAATATCATTCAGCATGATGTGTTCTTCTTCAATGCCTCCTGAGAACATAGCTCCCAATCGACCATTACCCAAGGGCAAAGCCTCTTGCATGTAACCTAGCTTATTGTAGTTTTGCCTTTGCTCAGTAGTAAACTTACTGGCGGGTTCATCATAAGTCAACACAAACTGCCCATGAACTTTTACAGAGGTTATAATAATCAATAATAAGGTTACAATCTGTTTTATCATGTCTTTTTAGCTATTGAACTTTTTCAATAATATTATAGATTCTATCACTATTTGGCTTCATTAAATCGCCTTTCCACAACCCATTTTCCTCTTTTGTGAATTCAAAGTTTTCTGAATATGGAATTTTGTTATCGGTCCAAATTAATAACGGACCATCTTCAACCATTTGAATTTTTACTGACTTATTATCTATTTCCAATAATTCGAAAGTGGCTGCCGAAAGGTATTTATCGGGCCTACCAATGATAGACCAACCGTGTTGTATTGGATTTAACAATAACAAACGTTCCTTTCTGGAACCCAAATTAAACTGATAATTATCTTCAAGAATTAGAGCTGAACCTTTATAATAATCGTAAAGTAAAATACCTTCTTTTGGCACTTCCCAAAGACCTTGATAAGGTTGCATCATGCCACCAGCAAACGGGTAATCCTTTAACGAAACTTGTGCTGTTAATTCCTTATCATCTTGACTAAGATTCACAGCCATAATAGCAGCGGTTTTGTTTTTTAATGGTGCTATGACTCTAAATGCTTTTCCATCAAAATAGGGGTCTTGCATTAAACTTTCAGGAAGAGGAACACCTGGTGCTAATGTTCCTAAAATACGTCCATCTGCATAAGTTAATGGTTTTAAAACGGTATCGTCTATATGCTCTGGCACATCAGAAAGGTAAATAGGTCCACCTGACATGGCTCTAGCTACTGCCATTAACTGTGCGGTTTCTTCAAAATTGGCAAAGAACATATCTTGATCTAGCCAATGTGTGTGCCCTAACCAAAAGGCATTGGCAAAATTTTGCACCAAGGTTAAATCCAATCGGTCTTTAGTGGTTTTATAATCTATACTTCCACGGATAATGGCGCTATGCCTGTGATTAAACACATTAAAGTTTTGTTGGGCAATACAATTTAGCAACATCAAATCTTTTTCTTTGCAGTTTTCTTCTAAGGCGATGTTGTTGTAATGCACACCTAAAATAGCATTACTTGCTCCTGTGTTGTTACGGAAATTATCTGATTGAAAATCGACTTTAATGATATCGAAACCATTGTCTTTGGTGTTTTTTGTCATTTCATGAAAAAACGCATTGGCTGATTCTTCTGAAATTTTTGGGGTTAAAATGGTTCTTTTGCCACTAGGATTGCGTTCTGCCAAATGTTCATTTAAACTTGGCATATTGTGCTCTGGGGATACAGCACCAAAATAGCCATTGAAATTTCGCCAAATACCCATCCATTTTATTTTTTCATCTTTCTGACTGGTAATAGGCTCCCATCCGTTTGGAAATTTCTTTTCATCGGCTCTAAAAGAAAGCAACTGGCCGCCTTTATGGTCTAAATAACCATCATCGATTAACATCCACCTAAAAGGAATTGTGCTTTCTTTCATGCCTTTTAAAGCATTCAAAACCACCTCCTCGTTAATCTTGTGCTTGTAATGTTCCCAAGAACACCAGCCTAAGTATTTGTAAGCCTCAGGATACTTTTTATCAGACCTCCAATTGATGTTTTCCTTTACTTTTTCGGTGTTCATTGCTCCTTCCCAAGCCATTCTAGCGGCTTCATACGGATTTTTAGATTCTCCATAACTCATTAGAGGCACTGCTACATTTTCGGTATCTGTACCATAGGTAGCAACCGTTAAATAAACTGTTTTATCACGAATGGAAAACGTATTTCCTATACGATTAGACACCAATGGTAAGAGCGCTAAATAATCTCCATTTTCTTTTTGTAACATCATAAACGCCCCTAGGTTAATATGGCTATCCATTCTTGGCTTTTGGTACTTGTAACCGTCTAATGCTGCAATATCATCAAACCAAAGCGGCTCAACCCTATTTCCTGCAGCCAATTTTTCTGAAAACGGACGGTAGTAAATGCCTTTTTTGTACTTGGGCAATTGTATTTTAATTTCAGAAATAATCCCTAAAAAATCTGGGGTTAACTTTTGTTTCTGAACAGAAACCACCCCACTCCCACTAAAGGTTGACACAAGTAACGCTGATGGAATTGCCTTCAATGGCACATCTTGTTTTTTAACTTTGGCTTGTTCAGAACACGACAATATACAAGAGATACCAACAATAAAAAGAAATACTTTTCGCATTATATAGTTTAGTTTGAGTGGTTTTTACTTTTGAAAATTTTATTTAGTTAATTATTGGCTGGATTTGCTTCCATCCTTCCATATCTTCGTTTTCCTGAACAGCTCCTGGTGTGCTTCTTCCATCAAGAATAATTTTTTTTAAAGCGGCTTTTAATTCTGCTGCCTTTTCAGGAAATATATTTATTAGATTTCTGGTTTCGCCAATATCTGCTTTCAAATTATACAGTTGCATATTAGGTAAATCTAATTTTTCATTTTTAATGTCCTGCGGCCTTGGATAACTCCATCCACCAGAACCTGGGCATAAGTTTAGTTTCCAGTTTCCTTGTCTAATGGCAAAAGACCCATTAATGGAATGGTGAACGGTGTAATCGCGAATTTCGTTATTACTTTCACCTGTTATTAACGGTAACATACTGAAACTGTCTTCAGCTTCAGAATCTTTTATATTATATCCTGAGATTTCAGCACAAGTAGCAAAAAAATCGGTAGTACAAATAGTTTTATCCGAGTTAGTATTTTTAGGAGCTTTGGCAGGCCATTCCACAATAAAAGGTACACGATGACCACCTTCAAAAATATCGGCTTTCGCACCCCTAAAGTTATAACTTGGGTTATGGTTTACTTTTGCCAACTCTTCAAAATTAGCTCTTGGCGAGCATCCATTATCACTTGTAAAAACTAATAAGGTGTTTTCTGAAATACCTTGCTTTTTAATTGCTTCCCTAATTTGGCGTACCACATCATCCACCTGCATTACAAAATCGCCATACAAATTGGTGTTGCTTTTTCCTAAAAACTCGGTGGTTGGTAAAATAGGTGTATGTGGTGCTGGCAAAGGGAAGTATAAAAAGAAAGGTGTTTTCTTTTTAGTTTCTTGACTGATGTAATCTATAGCTTTGTTTGTTAAATCTTGAAGGACATTAGTATGATTAAAATCATCTGAGGTAGGTCCTTCGCGCCAAAATCCTTTTTCATCTACACACACGGTAGTTTTGGTGGGTACCATCGTTGGAACATTATTTTCTACATACACATACGGAGCCATATCAAGAGAACCACAAAAACCGAAGGAATAATCGAAACCGTGCGTTGCTGGACCGTTTTCAATAGGCTTGGTATAATCAACAGCAAGTTGAGCCTCCCATTTATTTCTCGCAGCTTCATCTGCCCCTTCTTGAATAGCCCAATCCCAACCTAAATGCCATTTTCCTATAAAAGCCGTGGTATAACCTCGTGATTTTAGCATTTCGGCAATTGTGGTTCGTTCTTGTTTAATCAAAGATTTGGAAAACCCACCAAGCACTGATTTTTTCAAGGACGAGCGCCAATTATAACGCCCGGTTAAAATACCATAACGTGTTGGTGTACAAACGGCCGAAGATGTATGAGCGTCTGTAAATTTAATACCATTCGCTGCCATTTGGTCTAAATGTGGCGTAGGGATTTTTCCCTCTGGATTAAAACAGCTTACATCGCCATAACCCATATCGTCTGCTAGGATGTAGATGATGTTTGGGTTTTTATTAGCTTTTTGAGCTTGTACTGTTATTATTGAAATGAACAATAAGAAAAATATGAGTTGTTTCATCTTCATGAGTTTGTTTTGTGTTTTTTGAGGTTTGATTTTAAGTATTTTTTTAACATAAATTGGATTTCGACGAAATTACTATATGACTTGTTTTATAAATTCCGAAATATACTCACCCAATAATTCATAGCCTTTTTCAGTATAGTGTACATCGTCGTTACCTTTTCCATAGTCGCCATGAATTTTTTTCGAAACTTCAAAAATGTCGTTGATTTTTACACCATTAGCTTTCATTATTTTTTTGGCAATGGCATTGTACTTTATAGCATCTTCAGAAAACCGTCCTGCTTCGTTTTCGGGGACGTAGGTTGTTGTAGCGAAAATTAATTCCGCATCAGAATGTTTCTTAATGAGTTTAACCAAGGTTTCGAGATTTTTTTCATAGTCTTCTGCCCCGAATGTTATGGTTCCATTTACCTTATCTCTTTTTCCTTGAACTTTTGAATCTGGGTGCCGATAACACAAATCCCACAAGCCCCAATTAAAATGAATAATATCCCAGTCGCCCTCAGCTAACCAAGATTCGATATACTTTAACCCGTTACCTGTGTGTTTTGCATTTCCAGGGTTATGATACACCTCGGCAATGTCTTTCAATCGCTCTTTAACAAAAGGGATATAACCATTAGAGATGGAATCACCAATGATTAAAATTTTAGGTTTCGGTTGCTCAAAACTTGATAAGAAAAGTACCAAAACCAATAAAACAAATACTATTTTTAAGTTTTTCATACCATTAAAAATCAACAGTTAAACTTTCTCCTTTTGACATTGTTTTGGCTTTCAGTTTCTTTTTTCCAATATTTTGTAGCGTAAAACTTTTAAGCTCCAATTGCCCGAAAAGCACGTTTATTTTTGCCTGCCCTTTTTTTACTTCACAGGTGCCCCAACTATAACCATTGCTCCAAAAATAGGTGCCCGGTTTTGAGGTAAATCGCATAGCCTTTTCAACTCCCGAATAGTGAAATTCCGTACTTGCCAAAACACCTGCCCAAGCCATCATACTTCTGGCATAATGATGCCCATATTCTGCTTCATTAAAGGGGTTTCGTTTTTTGCCATCATAACGATTTCGGATATCTTGTATGGTTCTCAATGCGTTTTCCGTCTGTCCTTCATACATCATTGCAACTGCAGCTGTGTGCTCAAAACCGGTCATCACCTCGGTAAAATAAGGGAATGGTTGTTTGGGTCTGTCCTTGGGATAGTGAGCCATCAACAAAGCCGATTCATTTCCGTAAGCATAAGAGCGCATAAAATTGGGGTGCTTCATTAAATTTTCGCGGTAGTTGTATTTTAAAATAGACTCGTTCGTCTTTTTGATATTGTCTTTATTTACCAAATAGCCCAAATCTAAAATATGAGCCATCACCTGCCCTACCAATTGATCTACAAGTACACCTTCACCTAACTGATATTGTGGGTCGTTAGGAACGAGTCTTCTTTTTACACGAATAAGTCCTTTTGCAATGCTGTCCAAATGTTTTGGTGGCACAATTTCTTGGATGTAGTATTCGCCATTGAACAAATTTTCATCCATATATTTCGAACCGTTTTCATATAATGAGCGACATGTTTTTGCGAATTTTTCATCTCCCAAGTAGCTTGCCATTTCTTCGGTTGCACGTAAAGCTCCCAAATACCATAAGCCCATTTGAGGATTTGGACCAAAATACTCGACATCCATAGTATTATGTTGACTTCCTTCCATTACCCCATCTTTATCGGGATCCCAACCTTTAGGAATCCAACAGAATTCCATAGCTTTTTTTACATTTTTCCAGTTCTTTTTTAAGAAATCTTCATCACCTGATAGTTGCCACTCCCGATAATACTTCATAATACTTCCCATTTGTCCGTCTGCAGCAGCCAAACCAAAACTTGTGGCCTTAGTTTCCAAAGGTAAATGAATACGGTAGCTCATCAATCCGTTTTCATCAGTAGCAAAACCAAATTCTACTTCGCGCATATTTTGGGCGATATCGCCAAACAAAAACGGAATAGTTTGTTCGTAATTCCAAACATGTGTACATGTTCCCGTGCCGCTGCCATCGTTATCCTTGATGCCTTCCCAACCCAAGTAGTATCCCGACTTGGTTTTAAAAGCCAATTGCGTCCTAAAATGCGCCAAATTGAACAAAGCGGCTTCTTTTACAATTTCTGGGATATCACTACCAATAAACGCCCCTACAAAAGATTGGGTTTGTTGTTCCAATTCTGGAATTCTGTTGATATGTTTCTGCGCCACTTCCCATGAATCGGCATATTGTGTAGCGTAGTAATTGCCCACATTAGCCTTTTGATTACCCCAGGCTGGACGATTTGGGAAATGCCAAGTGATAAAAAAGCGAATATCCTTTTCTTGGTTAGGATTCAAAGTAGTTTTTACAGCTAACGAACCCATGTTATTTTTTTGTTCGGAAGTTCTTTCTTCTAATAAACCATCATCTGTATAATCGTCCCAAAATTCCAAAGTACTGTTCCCCCAATCACCAGGTTTCCATGCGGTACGGTAAGATATTTCGCCTTCGCTGTTTGTGGTTAGGCTAAACGTACCGTATTGATAGCTTTCCCTATCGACTTCTTCTCCAGCCATAAAATGGATGCCTTTCAAACCATTTTCTTCCTTATAGGTGTTGATGTTTTGATAAGGTTTTCCTTCTTTACCATCATATCCTATAAAATTAGGAATGTTTCCCGCTAAAGAAATTGTCACGGGTTTATCGCTCGTGTTTTTCACCTTGTAACTTAAAATAGCCATAGGCAAACTACTATCTGCTGTGTTCCCCGGAATTAAGGGGTTGAAGGCTCCAACAGTTACTGTTACAGGCAAATTTTCATCGCTTAACAAAACTTGTCCAAATGGATATGCGGTTTGAAAAGTAGCCTTATTAAAACGAGGTAAACCGTGATTGGGAGCCTTAGAACCATAAAACCCTTCGTCGTATTTAATAGGCACAGGACCTTCCAATAAAAGTGCTTGGGCTTCTTTGTTTTCTTCTTTTAAATAAATTGAGAAAAATGGTGCTCGATTGATAACTTCTACACCAGTATATAACGGATTAAAACCTTTGGCGGGGCGACTCATAATTTCCCAATCTTCCAAAGCGCCTCTTCCTGTTAACGAGATGGTTCCTGTTCCTATGCCTCCAACAGGCATAGCAATGCGGTCGGTATGGTATTGGTCGTAGCTTTTTAGTACCGGCCAATCTGTGTTTTGCGCTAGTATGCTACTCGAAAAGAGTAACATCAACAATCTTAATTTATCTAGTCTCATTTAGTTATATTTTTTAACGGATACTTAGAGGTTTCGGATTTTCAACATGCCCTACAGGACGCGCATTATTTGTTATTTCAGTATCAAAATCTAGCATGGCTTTTTTAAGTTGTGAAACAATTTCAGGGTATTGTTCGATAAGATTTACTTCCTCAGAAATATCATTCTTTAAATTATAAAGAGCTTCTTCTTCATTTATGATTCGGAGTTTCCAATCTTGCCACCTTACAGCTTCTAAAGTCCCCCAATGTGAATAGAAGAAATATTCATGCGGACTTTCGGCTTCATTCAGAAGTACCGGTATGATATTTTTTCCATCAATAATACGGTCTGTTGGCGCTTCTGTCCCCATCAAATTTGCAAAAGTTGGAAGTATATCCATAGCGGTTAAAAGCTCATCAATTTCAGTACCCGCCTTAATTTTTCCAGGCCACCTAACTACGGTTGGCATACGCATTCCTCCTTCTAAGGTTTGCCCTTTATGGCCTCGTAATGGTTTTGTGGAGCCTTTTCTACCAGCAGCTCCGTTATCGCTCGTAAATAAAACGATGGTATTTTCATCAAGCCCCTGTTCTTTTAGTGCTAACAGTATTTGACCTACTGACCAGTCAATCTCATATATCGCGGTAGAATATAAATTGGAGTCGGCCGAAACCCCGCTTTCCAAAATTTTCTTGTATTCTTTCTTAATTTCTTTTGATGCTGCCAGTGGTCCGTGAGGTATAGGATGCGGTACATACAAAAAGAAGTTTTCATCTTTATGGTCTTTAATAAATTTAACTGCTCGTTCGGTAACCCGCCGTGTGAGGTAGTCGGGATCAGGATCCATTTCAACAACTTCTTCACCTTCTAAAAAAGGTAGCGACGGAAACTTAAAAAATTCTTGTCGTCGGTGTGTGGGTGCTATATCGTGGCTGTACGGCAATCCATAAAACTCATCGAAACCTTGTTTGGTGGGTAAAAATTCAGGTTGGTCTCCCAAATGCCATTTTCCAAAAATACCTGTTTTATATCCTGCAGATTTTGCCACTTCGGCAATGGTAATTTCATCGGGGTTTAGTCCATTGCCATCACCCGCTAAACAAACAGGGAACCTTTTGCCATCGGGAACATTGGGTAAATCTATAACTAAACTCGAAGGCGGTTCCATACCAACCCGTCGTGGGTAACATCCCGTCATAAGTGCAGCTCGTGACGGCGTACACAATGGAGCCGCAACGTAAAAACTTGTTAGTTTTGCACCTTCTTCTGCCATTTTATCTATATGAGGTGTATAAACATGTTGGCCTCCAAAACAGCTTAAATCGCCATAACCCTGATCATCGGTAAAGATGATAACAAAATTAGGTCGTTCCGTTTTTATGTTATTTTTGGAAACGATGCAAGAGCTAACCAAAAAAAAGCAACCCAATAAGAACAGTAACCTCATAATGTTATTCTATACTTAATTAACCTTTAAATCATTTGATTTCACTTCACTGCCCCACCAATCATCGTTAGGTTGCCAATCTGGACTTAGCATTTGTTTTCTTTGTTTTTCAAGTCGCGGCATGAGTTTGGTTCTATGGCTTTCTAACCGTTTTCTTCGAGCTTCTTTATCCCATTCGGGGTCTTCGGTGGCGTATTGGGTGTTCATAGAATCCAACCAATCCATCAATTGTGCGTGCAAGTTTTCTGCTAACTCATTGTTTTCTTTAGATACATCATTGCTTTCCTTTAAATCTGAATTTAAATCATACAATTCTATGTGATTATCTTCCCAATAATAAATGAGTTTCCAATTATCCTTTCGAATGATAGATACCGGTTCGCCTCCTTGATTTCCATAATGCGGATAATGCCAAAACAACGGTCTGTCATCAATTTCCTCTCCGTTTAAAAGCGGCTTTAAACTAACCCCATCGGCATGCGCTTTAGGCTTTAAAGGAATATTTGCCAACTCCAACAAGGTTGGGTATAAATCTGCTCCAGAAACGGGTTTATCAATTCTATTGCCTTGTTGCTGCATCCAAGGCACATAAATAAAATAAGGTACACGTAAACCACCTTCCCATTGGTAACCTTTTCCGCCTCTCAGCATTAATTGGTTGGTAGAAAAATTATCACCAGATGTTACTCCTCCATTGTCTGAAGTAAACACCACAATAGTGTTTTTATCCAAACCATTATCTTTTAAAGTTTTAAGAACGCTTCCAACAGCTTCATCAACTTGCTCTATTAAGCCTGCATAGACTGGATTATCTTGATATTTTCTAACAGGTAAAATGCGTTCCATTTCAAATCCTTTTTCAGCAATGCCCATTTTTTCTGCCTTATCTCTGTACTTTTCCCATTTTTCTTTTGTGGTTTGAATAGGGGAATGTACTGCATAAAAAGATAAATAAGCCAAAAATGTAGTGTCCTTATTTTTCTGAATGAATTTTGAAGTTTCTTTCGCCAATTTCATTGAAAACGACATGCCTTTTTCGTCTTCATGATCTTCCATTTGAGGATTGTTGAACGGTGAAAAATACCCCCCACTGTAAGGCCCGCCACGTTCATAGCCCGCTATATTAATATCGAAACCATGATCGGTTGGCAAAGACTTATCTGCTGCGCTTCCTAAATGCCATTTTCCAGCAAAAAAGGTTCTATAACCATTTTCCTTTAATGCTTCTGGAAGTGTAATGTCATCATGACTTAAATGATGCTTATACTCTGGAGGCAATAATTTAGTATGCCTGTTCTTTTTTTTCCATTCCAATCCCGTTGGTGCTCCGTCGAATTGCGTCAACCCATGTCTAGCCGTAAACTGACCATTTAACAAACTAGCTCTTGATGGACTACAAACGGCACAAGTGGCGTAACCATTAGTGAAAATATTACCCGCTTTGGCAATACCATCAATGTTTGGAGTTTCGTAGTATTTACTCCCCATAATACTTAAATCGGCATACCCCAAATCGTCTACCACAATAAAAAGAATATTTGGTTTGGCCGTTTTAGTTATTTCTTGAGTTTTTGTTTTACAAGAACTTAATACCGCTAAAATTGTGGTTATGTAAATTATTTTTTTCATTAGAGTTTTCATTTTTTATTCTGGTCTAATCCACATACAGTGGCCACCGCCAGCAACCATTTTAGCTTTTACTACATCACCTTTTTTTGCAGTACCAATTCTAACTTGGTATGCTTCAGGATTCGAGTTACTATTGGTAGTTTCAGTATCTTCGTAATAGGTGATTCTGTAGCTTTTATTGTCTTCAAGAAAATCCAAATTAATATCGAGAGTGCCACCATCGTTATGCACCGACCCAATAAACCATTGCTCGCCATGGCGTCTTGCCGTAGAAATATACCCATCCATTTTGGCGTGTAAAATTTTGGTTTCGTCCCATTTTCCAACGGGCATTTCTTGAATAAATTCAAATAAATCCTGCTTTTTGGTATAAGCTTCAGGCGCATCAGGAATACAAACCAAACCGCTAAATATAATCAAGGTTCTAGCAGCTTCGGCGGCAACCGTGGTATGTAATGAGTGAAGCTTTTTAGGACCTTTCTCTCTTTCTCCGGCGTTTACACTGGAAATATCGAAAACACCATTATTCATATCCAACGGCCCTTGAAGCGCGTTAATCAATGCCATTCTAATGAAAGTTTTAGGCGTAAAAGCCCGTCTGGAATCTTGTTGTGCATGGCAAAATTCTCTTGTAATGGCATTAGGATAGGTTCTGGTTACCCCTGTAAATGGCACAGGACCATCATGAAAATCAATCAATAAATTGCTTTTGGCGCTCATTTGTATAGCGTTTCTAGTAAACGGAACGTTTGTACCCATAAATCCATATTTTATCCCTTTCATTCCCAAGGATTGATAATATGGGAACAAAGCTTCGTCGCCATAATCACCCTGACGTCTGTCGTAATATAAAATTAGCTCTACTCCTTTTTCTTCAGCATAGGCAGCTACTTTATCTAAATCTAACTTATCAGACATGGTCATTTTTCCTGGTTCTACCTTGGTGTACCAAGCATCATCAATTAAGAAATATTCTATACCATTTTCTGCGGCAAAATCGATAAATCGGAAATAGCTTTCGTTGTCTATACCGTATGTAAAACCATCTTCTGTTGTAAAACCATGTACGCGCCAATCCCAGAGGGTCTTTCCGGGCTTAATCCAAGAGGCATCTTGAATTTGGTTGGGTGCCGCCACATTTAAAGGTACTGTATTGGTTAACAAATCACCTATTTGGTCTTCCAAAAGAATAAGGCGCCAAGGTGTGATTAAACGTTTCTCTTCGGATTTAAATGGGTTGTTTGCAACCAGTGTTTTCTTCTGTTCATCATAATTGAATTTAATGACATCAAACCCCGGAGCACTAATTAAATCGGACTCCAAAAGCGATAAAAACTTATGTTCTTCATGCTCGACTACCAAAGGCATTTTAATTTTATGCTTTTTACCATTGGCTTTAGCTTGTCCTAAATCAGCTATGGAGATAGGACCATAAGGCTGCCCTTCGCCTGCGGGAGAGTACACGCCACTGGAATGCGGCATACCGTATTCCACGAAGAATGCTGCATTATTTTCTGGTGAAATCCCTTCTGCCTTAAAACGAAAAGCAACTCCACCGTTATATGCCCTTACCAGAAGTGTTGCTAGTGTGCCCTCATAATCCAACGATACTTCCAATTCTTTGTAATGGTCTTGAATTTTACTGAACTGTCCCCATACGGGATTCCAAGTGGTATTCACTTCTTGTACCTTGCTTTCCAAAACTTCCACTTTTACATTTTGAAGAATGGAAATTTCAGAGTTTAAAACCATCTCCTTTTCACCATCATAAAGGTTGTATTTTAAATGACCTTCCTGATTATTTATCACTATTTTAATTTGTCTATCTGGTGAAGTGACTTCCAGGTTTTTGGATGACTTGCAACCGAACAAGCTTAGAACAAAAATTAGTGTGAGTACGATATTCTTCATTTTTTTGAGTTTAATACTATTTTATTTTGATAATGGTTTTGGGTTTTTAACAACTCCTGCTGGCCTTAAATTGTTTTTTAGTTCATTTTCAAAATTGATTGCAGCCGAACGAAGTCTTTTTTCAACTTCTGGATGTGATACTAAAACGTTATTAGATTCACTAATATCATTTTCTAAATTAAAAAGGGCTGGTGACTCTTTTCCTGCTATTCGAAGTTTCCATTTTCCTGAACGTACTGCCTCTAACCTATCTTTACTGTAATAAAAAAATAGCTCGTGAGGTGTTTTACTTTTACCTTGAATGACTTGAAGCACTTCTTTACCATCAATGATTCTATCTGAAGGTATTTTGGCATCTGCAAGTTTTGCAAAAGTGGGTAGTAAGTCCATGGCTGTTAACAATTCATTAATTACTGAACCGGCAGGAATTTTACCTGGCCACCATACTACAGTTGGCATGCGCATGCCACCTTCAAACGTACTTCCTTTTTTGCCTTTTAAAGGAGCTGCGCTTCCTACCATAGGGCCATTATCTGAGGTAAAAATCACAAAGGTATTTTCATCTAATCCATTAGCTTTTATAGCATCTAAAATTTTGCCAACCGACCAATCAATTTCAGCAATGGTTTGCGGATAAATTTTGTCTCTTGTTTTATAATCAACGCTTTCTCCTTCATTTTTTAATATGGTTTTCACATCTTCTGGTGCATTTTTCATAAACTCAGGGGAAGCTAACAGCGGACGATGCGGACTTGTGTGTGGCATATAAACAAAGAAAGGTTCATCTTTATGCTGCTCAATAAAACTCACGGTTCTTTCGGTTATTCTCTTAATCAGGTAATCGGAATCAGGGTCTAATGCTACAACCGTTTCACCATCCAATAATGGAAGCGATGGAAAATTGAACTTTTTTTGATTTTGATGATATGGATGAATATCGTGACTATAGGGAATACCAAAAAATTCATCGAAGCCCTGTTTTGTAGGGAGAAATTGGGGTTGGTCTCCTAGATGCCATTTACCAAATATGCCTGTTTTATATCCAGCAGATTTTAGTACTTCTGCAATGGTTACCTCTTTTGGATTTAATCCTAAAGAATCTGCGGCAAGTAATACGCGTTTTGCCATTCCCACGCGTTTAGGGTAACTGCCCGTCATTAATGCTGCCCTTGACGGCGTGCATAATGGTGCTGCTACATAAAAACTGGTTAATTTGGCGCCTTCAGCAGCCATTTTATCTATTTCTGGTGTATTTACATGAGCCCCCAAAAAACAACTTAAATCTGCATAGCCTTGATCATCTGTAAATATGATGATGAAATTGGGCTTTTTTTGCGTACTTTTTGGCTCTTGAGAACTTGCTGAAAGACATAAAAAAACAGTAATTAAACACGTAATACAATATTTAGCATTGGCTAACATATTACACAAAATTTATTTTTGAAATCATTTTAATTCTAATTTTAAGATGTTTCTAATTTCAACATTGTGTTAACTTATTTAATAATTTATACAAAAATTATTTAATTAAAACTTAAATTGTTTTATATCGGTTAAATTAATCAAATCACGTTTTTTCATTTGTAATAATTGTCCATTATCTATAACTTATAGTTCAATCTCCATGTAGAATTTAAAATTTTGTTTACAATTCCTATAATCACTACGTTTTTATACTTTTTTAAATTAACGGAGTTCTAATACTTGAAACAGAAACCCTATTATTTACTTTTCTATTTTTGGATTTGAAAAACAATATATTCGAAAAAAACTAGTGAAATTTTAACACTAGGAATAGCAGACGATTTTACATAACGAATACTAGCTGTTGAGCTTCATACTTGTAAAATATTTTAAAACTAGAAAACAGAAAAATAAATATTTAAACTCTCTTAAAGGTTGCGATTCAATTCTTTAAAAAGCATTTTATTTCTAGTATTAAAAATAACTTTGTTTAATTTTATATACATGGATACATTATTCAAAAACATGGTTAAAACCTTATGCCTTTAATTTAAATATAACGAAGGCCAATAAAAAAATTGATAATTAATAAACTACCTGCTTTCTCTAATCGGTTTAATTTTATAAGCATAACTCATATTTTCTGGTTGCACTCTAAATTCTTTATGTGCCAAAGCTTTAGCACTCCAGCTATTATCGCCTCCAACACCAGTTTGTTTATAATCTATATTCACATTTACAAAATCGCGTTTTACAATATCGGTAGTGTGTCTTTGCTGCTTTTCTTTTCCCGCATCAAAATCACTATTATATTGATGGTGAGCACTAAAACCTAGCAATTGTAAACCTTCAATTTTTAATCCTACTCCATGATTATTGGTAAAACTTACCCAACGTATATCGGTTTTGTATCCATTTTCTTGTGGGCGGATATACGGAAAGTACAAATCCTCTACTTTAGCATTATAATGACCAACCAAAGCGGCTGTGTTTCTATCGTTATAATTTTCGTGCGGTCCTCTTCCAAACCATTCTACATTTTGATATTCATTTTTAATAATGAGATTATCTCCAAACCTTGGTAAATGTGGTAAATCTTTACTAATTCTGCTTAAATTATTAGTCACAATTATTTCCCCAGAAGATTGAATATCATAACTAATAGCGATCTGCCCTTTTACCGATGGTAAATTGTAAACCGTTTGAATTTGCAAAGCACCCTTTACTTTTTTAGATTTTGAAAGCTCTTTGTTACGGTTAAAAATTTTAACTTCAACTAAAGACTGATTATCGGTTGCTTGTTTCCAAACCTCTAATTTTTTGGGTGTTTTAGCTCCAAAATCATTATCGGTTACAGGTCTCCAAAAATTGGGTGAAATACCTTCAACTAACACATTACCGTTACCGTAATCTAAAGACGTTATTTTTCCGGTTGAACGATTTAATTTCAGTTCAAAATTGTTATTTGAAATTGTAATCTCTTCTTCATTAAAAGACACTTCTATTTTTTCTTTTGAAGGCACGATTTCTGTATTAAAAATAGATGGTGATAATTGAAATTGCTCGTATGCAACCACATGATTTTTTGGCATTAAATCGGTTTCAATTTTATTTAAAGCATAAATATTTAAATGATATTCTGAATTTGATAATTTTGGTAAATTAATGTTTACCAATTCTGTTTGATAAGGATTAACATTAAGCTTGTGTAGTTGACCATTTGCTATCTGTTTTCCATTTTCTAATAGCACCCAAGTAAACAGATAATCTTTTAAATTGGTAAAATCATATTTATTTGTGATTTCAATGTCACCTTTGCTTAAATCTGACGCTTTAAATTTAATGTATTGATATACTTTTTTAACTTCATGTAAAGCGGGGTGCGGTGTTCTGTCTGGGTTTACAATTCCGTTTAGACAGAAGTTTTTATCATTTTGCAAATCGTGCCCGCCTAAATCACCGCCATAGGCCCAATACGCTTCACCTTTATCATTTTTAGTTAGAATACCTTGGTCTACCCAATCCCAAATAAAGCCGCCTTGCATGATATCATACTGTTCAATAACATCCCAATATTTCTGCAAATTACCAACGCTATTTCCCATAGCATGAGCGTATTCGCATTGAATTAATGGTCGAGTTGGGTTATTTTCTGCGTATTTAATCATGCGTTCAATGGTCCAATACATTGGTGCTTGAATGTCTGTATTAGCATAGTTTGTAGCGCCTTCGTATTGTGTTGGCCTAGTAGCATCTTGCTCTTTTAGCCACTTATATGTTGCAAAAAAGTTTTCGCCATTACCGGCTTCGTTTCCTAAAGACCAAGTAACAATACAAGGAAAGTTTTTATCTCGCTCAAACATTCTAATCGTTCTATCCATATGCATCGCTTTCCATTCTGGCAAATAGGCAGGGTGAATTTTTTGTGCTTTAAAATTTTTATCTAAACCTTGGTTTGTGGTTCCTAAGCCGTGGGTTTCAATATTGGCTTCGTCAATAACATAAAACCCGTATTTATCGCACATTCTGTAAAAGTGTGGGGCTTTAGGGTAATGACTGCAACGAATGGCATTTAGGTTATTTTGCTTCATAACCATCAAATCTTTCATGGTCAACGCTTCTGTTACCCTATGCCCTTCGGTATCACTATGGTCATGTAAATTAACTCCTTTAAGCAATACCGCTTTTCCATTTACTAAAAACTGATTATTTTCAATTTTAATATTTCTAAAACCTACTTTTATAGAAGTTGCTTCAGTTGTATTTCCTTTTTTATCTTTTAAATTGATGAGTAAACTGTACAAGTTTGGTTGTTCTGCATTCCAAGTTTTTACATCTTTTATAATTTTAGAAAAATCAATTTTATTTTCACCTTTCTTCAATTTTAAGGTTTTAGAAGCTCTATAAACTTCTTTTTCCCCATCTATTAATTTTACTTCAACCGTTCTTTCTGCATTTTTTTTAAAATTGTTATCTATCTGAAGATTGACTTTGAAAACTCCATCATTGTAATTATTCTGTAAATCTGAAATTACCCTAAAATCTCTAACAGTTACCTTACTAGTTGCATATACGTACACATCGCGTTCAATTCCGCTTAAACGCCAAAAATCTTGGTCTTCCATATAGCTAGCATCTGACCACCGAAGTACTTGAACTGAAACCGTATTTTTGCCTGGTTTTGCAACATCTGTAATTTTAAATTCAGCAGGTGTTTTACTCCCCTCGTTATAACCAACAAACTCTTCATTAACCCAAATGTACATGGCGCCACTTACACCCGCAAAATGTAGGTAGATGTCTTTCTCATTCCAATCTTCAGGAATTTCAAATGCTCTTTTGTAACTCCCTACATTGTTAAAATTATGCGGAATATAGGGGGGATTTGCAGGAAACATATAATGCCTATTAGTGTATACTGGAATACCAAAACCTTGCATTTCCCAGTTAGAAGGCACTTGTATTTGGTCCCAGTCTTTTAAACTAAAATCATTTTTATAAAAATCGGTTGGTCTAGCAGAAACACTATCTGCATAATAGAATTTCCAAGTTCCGTTTAGCGATTTGTAAAGTGTTGAGTTTTTCCAATTTTCATATTTTAAAGCATTATCTACAGTAGTATATCTATAAAATGACGCTGTAGGTTTTTCTCTATTAATTTGAAAAATCTCAGGGTTTTCCCATTCGGGATTTTCCCATTTTCCTGCTGAATATGTTGGTTTTTCTTGTGCTATTCCTGAAGATATAACCAAAACAACAAGCATTAACGAGTAAATTAATTTGTTCATTATATATAATTGAATATTTAGTTTAGATTTTAAAAAGAAACTTGGTTAAAGGTAAACACTTTAGAGGGTGTTCTAGCTTCATTAAAAATGTTTTCCATTTCCTTTACAATTTCAGGATGTTTACTGGCTACATTATGTTCTTCTCCGATGTCTTTAGATAAATCGTATAGTTCCATAGGTGTGTTTGGATTTTTCAAGACATTATATTTTACAGCCTTCCAATTTCCTTTTCTAACCGCTTGCCTGCCTCCTCTTTCATGAAATTCCCAGTACAAGTACTCGTGCTGTTTTTGATTTTCGGGTTTGTTCAATAAAGCAGGCAAAAATGAAATGCCATCTAAATTTTTAGGAACTGGCATTTCTGCAACTTCAGAAAAAGTTGGAAACACATCCCAAAAGGCCGAGATTAAATTGTTTTTAGTTCCTGGTTTAATTTTCTCTGGCCATTTTGCAATCATAGGCACACGAATACCACCTTCATACAAATCTCTTTTAAAGCCTTTAAGAGATCCATTGCTATTAAAATATTCGGGATCTGCACCACCTTCTTTATGGGGGCCATTATCTGAAGTAAATACTATTATTGTGTTATCTTCTATCCCTAATTCTTTAACCTTAGCCATAATTTCTCCAACATGATTGTCCATTACCTCTATCATAGCTGCAAAAGCTGCGTGAGATTCCTTTTGAGAAGCATACCTACCTTGTCTGTATTTTGGTCCTTCGTCAACTCCTTTAAATTCTTTTTCCGGTAAATATTTACCTCTGTACTTATCCATAATTGAATCTGGTGCTACCAATTCGGCATGAGGAATTATAGTTGGAACATACATAAAGAAAGTGGTGTCTTTATTTTTTTCTAAAAATTCGATAGATTTTTCATGAATTAATTGTGGGCCATATTGCTCTGTTTTATGTCCTGCATTTCCTGCTAAAACAATAGAGTCTTTATTAGACCATACATGATAGGGATAATAGTGATGCCCTAAGCGCTGGCAATTATAACCATAAAAAACATCAAAACCTTGATTTGTAGGATCGCCTTCAGAACCAGGAAATCCTAAGCCCCATTTACCAAATGCTCCAGTAACATAACCTCCTTTTTTCAATAACTCTGCTAGCGTATAAGTGCTATCTGGAATAGGATACTGACCTTCTGGTTTTATTTCACGGTTACCCCGAATAGCCGTATGGCCAGTATGCATTCCTGTTAATAAGGCTGAACGTGATGGCGCACAAACCGTGCTACCTGAGTAATGTTGAGTAAAAAGCATCCCTTCAGCTGCCAACTTATCAATATTAGGGGTTGTAAAATTTTCTTGTCCATAGCAGCTTAAATCACCATAACCAAGATCATCTGCAAGAATGTAGATTATATTTGGCTTTGAATTTTGTATTTTAGAAGCATTTAACATTCTCTTTGGTTCTCCTTTGTTATTCCCACAGGCTATAAAACAAAATGTTATTATTCCGATTAGAAAAAAATTATATCTCATTACATTTATAGTTTAGAAATGAATAAAAACTTTTATACAAAACACTGAACAAAAAAGAGATTTTTCTTGCGACAATTAAAGTGCATAAAGTCTTAGTGTAATTATTTCCAAATATAAAAAAATATACCAAAACCAACTAGTACCAACTAGTTGTTTTTGTAAAAATAATAAACATGAAATCTGAGAAAATAGAATTTTTGAAAGTTAAAATATTACATTTAATCGCTAAACTTTCGTATTTGATTCTTAAAATCTAAAAAAAGGGTATCATCATTAAATTTGAAGGTTAAAGTTTTAGCTTTCCTTTTAGCTTTAACATAAGGTGAATCAAATCGTTTATAGTTGGTGTTTATTACTGTATCATTAATTTTAAATTCACCTTTAAATTGATGTGTATATGTGTTTCCTTTTGATTGATATTTAAGCGTTAAATTTTTAATATTAAACTTAAATTTATTTGTTCTTACACGTTTAATAAAATCATTAAAAGCACCATCTTGTGATTTAGATCCGGCTTCAGTTATCCAAAAACTTTGTTTTCCAGATTGAATAATATCATCATCAGAATCTTCTGCATAATAAAAATTATTTAATCCAATAAAAGCACAGTAAGTTTCTCCTTTTTTTCCAAATACATAATTATTTTTTACAATAGTAGTATCAAATTTTTTACTAGGAAAATAAGCTCTAGTAAAGCCCATTAAATCCATTTCCATCATTCCTTTTTTTTCTGGAATGTTATAAATTGCTAAACTTATGTTTATATCTTGAGCCACGTGTGGTAAATGCCCGTAACCTACTTCATAATTTGGTGAATGATTTTTTTTATCTTTTTTTATAGCTGGATGCGTATGAAAAATGGCAAAGTGATTATTTATGTTCATACCAAAAACATGTTGTTGGTAACTGTATGTTCCTGGATGATAATTTTGTGAGGAATACATTGTATAATCCTTAGTTTTATAGGTGTATGTATTTCCTTTTTGAATGGCAATACCATTTGATTGTGGATTAATAAATCTCATAATGGCAGGCTCTAAATGAAACCATTTAAATAAGGATAAATCTAGCGATTTTAATGGCGCTACAGATGCATTAGAAAACGAAACAGAATTTCTAATGTGAGCCATAGTGTTTCTTACTACCTCTGGGTTTGAAAAGGCTTGCATTCCCCATTGCATCATCATACTTCTATTATCGGTTCCGTAATAACCTTCACTTTTTAGTTCTGAAATATTTAAACCGTTACTTTGTTTTATTATAACTTCTGATGTGTCTTTTGCTATTTTTGCTAGCACTGGTGGTAATTTATACTTTTTAGAGTTTATCATACCATACATAATTCCTGATTTAATAGGAGTTTCATCTCCCCAAAAATAGTTAGGAATACCACTAAATCTAGACCCCGAACTCCCTGTTCTATTTCTTGAGTAGGCTCGTCCACTTGTAGAAATAAACATGGTTTTAATATTTTGTGCTGCCACATCATAAAACAATAAATCCATTATAATTTGACTCTTTTTTACCAATTCTTCGTCTTGTGCAAAATCTATCAAGTTAATTAACGCACCTATATCCTCCTTGTAATATACGCTAGAATAATATTCTATAAATCCATAATTCCAGCGCATTTCTAACCAATCTAAAGCGCGTTTTTTGGCTTTATTCATATGCTGTTTACCTGTAAGCCCACTATTTTTAAAAACCTTTTTGGGATATTTTTGACCAACCAAATATTCGGCTGAAGCAAATAAAATTTGGTGATTTTCAGTCCAATAACACATAGAATTTACACCGGGAACATCCCACCAATATCTAAACCCAAAAAGTACATCTTCTATTTTTTCTTTATAATCTATAGGAATTTTGTCTTCGGCTTCATATAAAATGCGAATAAGATTCACCAATCTAAAATCTGAACAATCGTATTCTTTTTTAATAAACTCTAATGTTGAATCTAGTCTATTCCAATTGGTTATGGTTTTACCATTTGCTAATTCCCACTGTATTTGATTTTGCGCATTATCATATTTTTTATTGGGATTCATTTTAACGGTTTCATAACCAGATATGCGTATATAATCTATCACGAGAGTAGAAACAACAAAAAGCAACAGTAGAAATAGTATATGCTTTAATTTGATATTTTGCTTATCCATAATTTTATCGTGATATTTCTATTCTTAATTTTAAAAATACTTATATCATTTATATTAAATATGGATACATTATTCAAATGCATGTAAACTTAAAAACAGCCCATAGAAAATAAGAATTTACGCTTTTAGAATTAAGTTCTCTAACACTATTCATGCTTAAAAAAATTAAAACTATGACTTTACCTGCTTTTAATTTTACATTTTTTCTAAAACCGTTAGATCATATAATTACATGTTGGTTGCCATAACCTGTTAAACCACTTTTTATTTTGTTATTTGAAAAATTTTAATTAACCATTAATAGAGTGACCGAAACGCCTTTATATGTAGTAGTTAACTCTTCAGAATATAACGTATTTCCTTAAACCACATCTCTAAGTCTACCATTTCCAAAGGGTAATGCTTTTGCAGGTTCATTATATTTTAATTTTAATAGTTCTTATGCTTGGGATGGAAACCCAACATAATACTATAAATAGAACGCATTGAGTAAGTTTATTCATTATCTAAATATTTATTTACAAATCCCAGTCAAAAGCTTTTTCTCCAACTCTCTCTATAATTTGTTTTTCTAATTGTTTCACAATTTCAGGATATTTATCTGCAATGTTGACTGTTTCACTTCCATCATTTTGATGATTGTATAATTCAACAAAACCTTTTTCATTTTTTGTAAACCTATATTTATCGGTTCTAATTGTAGTACCTCCAGAAGTATAAGCTATAGCTGCTTTGCTACTTTTTAGGTTTTGATTTTCCATGATTGGCACCAAAGAAGCACCATCAGAAAAATCAGGTATTGGTAATTGGGTTAAATCACAAAGCGTTGGAAAAATATCAACCGTTTCTACAACTGTATTACTTTTTTTACCATTGTAGTTCATATCAGGATTATAAATAATTAAAGGAGATCTTAATGCTTCTTCAAACAAACAGTGTTTTCCCCATATAGCATGTTCCCCCAAGTGCCAACCATGATCTCCCCACAGCACTACAATGGTATTTTTATCTGCTCCTGTTTTTTTTAAGGTATTTAAAATATCGCCCACATGTTTATCTGCATAAGTAACACAAGCAGCGTAATATTTTTTAAGCTTCATAGCAAAATCCATGTCTTTTCTTGGGTCTTTCCCCCACCGGTTGTAACTCATAAATTCATTAGAACCTGTCCATGATGATGGACCTTTAGGCTTTTCTGGATGTGGAATAGGGGCAATTTCAACATCACTATACATATCCAAATATTTTTTGGGAACTCCAAAAGGTAAATGAGGTTTGATTAAACCAATAGCAAGGAAAAATGGTTTTTCACCAGAAGCTAATGCTTCTAGTTGCTTCATCCCTTCATCAGCAATGAGACCATCTGGATATAAGGTGTCAGGGCCTTCAACCGTTTCCAATACATCACGGCTTTTAGTGGTTCTTATTTTTCCATTGGCCAAACCATGCATTGTTCCTTTAGGAGTTTTCCATGCTCCCACAGGCATAATATGCTGACTCCATGCGTCTGGCATTTCTGGTTGAGAATCTTCATCCCAATTTTCTCCTCCTCTACCTCCAGGATGATGAGACACTTTCCCTACAGAAACCGTAATATAACCATGAGATTTAAACCATTCTGGCATAGAGAGATTTACGATTTCTGGATTTTGTTTTAAATCTTTAACCCTAGAAAACAATTGTTGGTTGTGATGTCTACGATATTGAAAACCATACTGTCCTGTAAGCATGGTATATCTTGAAGGACCACAACTTGGGGAGTTTACATAGTGATTGGTAAACAAGTATCCTTGAGCAGCTAAACCATCTATATTAGGAGATTTTATATACAAAACCCCAAAAGAATTGAGTTCTGGTCTTAAATCATCAATGCAAATGAATAATACATTTTTGGGTTTTTCTTGTTGTTGCTTCTGCTCTACATTTTTACAGGAAACTCCTAATAATGTTATAAGAGTACAAATATAAATTAGCTGATTTTTCATGTCACTATAATATAACTTTTAGTTCCTTCCAGAAAAAGAAACCTTTTTAGTCTTTTTCTTTAATTAAAATACATTCATATTTTACTGATTTGTAAATTTATGAATTTGTAATCTAAACAATTGTAAAGAAACTTACTTAGATGATACAAAATAGTAAACTAGAAAGAATTTAGCTATATCTATAAATTCCCTCTTAAAACGTGCATCTTATATATAATAAAATACATAAACAGAATATAATGCCTTTAAACTTTTTTAAAACAGAGAAAGAAGTACTAATGTTTTAACGCCAAAATTTAAGTTTTTAGAAGTCTTTAGAGGTATAAAAATCTTGAATTATTCCTTTTTAGATTACCCAAAATTTTTGAGACTGATTTTTAATTTACAATTTATGGCAAAAATAAAAAAAGCCAGTAAATAAATATTTACTAGCTTTTGTCGGGGTGGCAGGATTAATTAAAACATCACCAACCCTTATAATTACTGTATTTTTGTACTATTATCTTTTGGTGTTCAACGAATTGTTCACTAAATTCTATAAGATCCACTTTAAAACAATATTTGCTTGCCTTTAATCGAATAAAAATACAAATTATATTTAAGGATATCTTATTTGACTCTTTAAAATTAATTTATGGCATCAAGTTGTTTTTACTATATTCTAGGCTTCCTTAAAAGATAAGGTTTTTAATATAATCACATGCTTATGTTTATAATATATCATAGTAAGAGATTTGAAATGTAATTATTTTAATTAATCAACTATTTCCTCTAGTAGAACTTACTTATAGTTTTAAAACATAACCCTTATAATACATATACTTACTTAATTTGTGCTATATAAATTTAGTAATGCAATAAAAAGTGAACTGCCTTATGATGAAAACTTTGTTTCTAAATTAGCTTAAAATTGATTGTTTTTTAACTCAGTTCCTTGTTTACAACTAGAACCATTAAAATCACATTTTGAGAAAGTTTCGTATTATTAAAACAGAATATTTACTGTTATTCAAGAGAACCTCATGTATCATAAATGGGGAGTAATTATCGTTTATTTAATCCCCCAACTACATAATAAATACATAGTAAATCTAGTCTCAATACTTATAATATGTTTTATAAAATCTAGTTAGTATTCTTTAAAAAATATTTTTTATTTAAAGAATTATATTTAAATTAGCGTAATCGATTACATTTTTTTGGTAAAAAAAATCAATTACTAAAATTTAAAACTACTAAACATGAAAAAAAAGATTATTTTACTAATTCTACCTGTTCTTTTTACTGTGAATCTTTACTCTCAAAGTAAAATTTGGGATTTTGCAAATCCTTCGGCAACTTGGCCTCTTAATTTTGGAGGAGTCTCTTCTCCAACAATAATTGACAATTTAGCTTTAATACCAGGCACCAACATAACTAATTTAGGGGAAATTGATAGCAATTCAACATCTTGGGCAGATGGCTTTTCTGGTACACAACGATTAAAGCTAAATGGAGCTGGTTTAAACCTTGGAATCACGCCTGAAATTGATAACATATATATACCAACAAAACGTTATTTGTATTTTGCAGTTAATGGTTCTTGTTCGGTAAAAATATGGTTTAGAGGCGGTGGTTCTGGTGATCGCACACTTTATATTACAGATGGCTCTAGTGTTGTTGGTAAATTCCCTACAACTAATAGTGATCAACAGATTTATACATTTAATTATACTGGAGGTGCAACTAACTTATATATATTTAGCCTTAACAAAGCTCATAACCTATATAAAATTGAAGTATCACCATCTAGTGCATTAAATACTACTACTCTTAGCTTAAATTCTAAGTCTTCAGTTGTACCAACTAAAGTCTATGCCTTAGGAAATAGAATATATACATCTAATGTAAAAACTACTTCGGAAATAAATATCTATAGTATAACTGGGGCTTTAGTAAAAGCATTTAAAACGAATGAGGATATAAACTTTACTGTTAAACCAGGTTTATATTTTGCTAATATTAAAACTCCTGAAGGCCAAAAATCTGTTAAATTATTAGCTATTTAAAATCACAAAAAAACATCCTTAATTAAAGCCTTCGTTAAAAACGAAGGCTTTAATTTTTAAACTAAACACTAGTAGTCATATCATTTGGTATGTTCATCGTTTTTATAAAAATATACACTTATTACACCTGCTCGTTAAATATAATTTAATAAGTAAAAAAATTTACATCCTCATGTCAAATTTCTAATTTCAGATTATTAAAAAGTTTATTTGAAATTTTCTCTGTTCCGTAATTATTCTTGTTAAACTACAAACAGAGGTAATTATAAAAATAATGTAAATTTGCTCATATTATCTCTAAAACTACTTGTTGATTTTTTTATAATATTATAAATATTTTGAAGGAGCAAACAAATAATAAAAGCCTACCTAATTTAAATTAAAACACTTTTTCTATTAAAAAATATCTATGAATAAAAAAACAACTATTTATGATATCGCAAAAAAACTTAATATTACAGCTGCTACAGTTTCTAGGGCATTAAACAACAACCCTAAAATTAGTGATGCTACTAAGAAGCTTGTGTTAGAAACTGCTGCTAAAATGAATTATGAGCAAAACAAACTTGCTCAAGCTCTTAAAAGCGGAAAAAGTTATAATGTAGGTGTAATTGTTCCTCGTATAGATAGCAATTTTTTCGCTTCTATTATTAGAGGTATTGAAGATGAACTATCTCCTTTTGGCTACCATGTAATAATTTGCCAAACACACGAAAAAAACGCTAAAGAAGTTGAAAATATAAATGCTCTTTTAAATGCACAAGTTGATGGTATTTTAATGTCTATATCTAAATCTAGTAAAGATTCCAAACACTTTAAGCCTATAATAAAAAAGAATGTTCCTCTGATATTTTTTGATAGAAGATACATAATGGAAGGTGTTAGTTCTGTAACTATAGATGATTTTCAAGGTGGATATCTTGCTACTAAACATTTAATTGAACAGGGATGTAGACGTATAGCGCATTTTTCAAGCAATCAAACTATTGAAATATTTAAAAATAGATATTTAGGATATAGACAAGCTTTATTTGATAATGATATAGAACTAAATGAAGAATATATTATTCAAACTAAAAGTAACATAGATGAAGGAGTAAAAGCAATGAAATCATTATTAAAAAAGAAAACACCTCCTGACGGTCTTTTTTCATCAAGTGATTTTAGTGCATTAGGAGCTATCCAAGAGCTGAAATCACAGGGTTTTAAAATTCCTAAGGACTTTTGCGTTGTTGGCTTTAGTAACGAACCATTTACTAAATTCATGGAACTTCCAATAACTTCTATTGATCAGTCACCCCTTGAAATGGGACAAATAGCTGCTCAAGTTTTTCTCGAACAAATGAATAGTAAATTTAAAATTGAAAAAAAGATTGTATTAGAACCTAAATTGATTGTTAGAAAATCATCTTCTAAATTAAACACTAAATAAGAGAACTTATTATTTTTATTACCTCATTAGCCTTCATTCTCTAACCTCTATATAATTATAAAGAAACACCTCTTCTCCAAGGTATAAAATCATTTTGATTTAATAATTTTGCTTTGGTTTGCACTTCTCCACTAGCTACTTTTATAATAAATTCAAGCATTTCATCAGCCATTTCTTCAATAGTTTTTTCACCACTAATTACTGCGCCTGTTTCAATATCAATAATATCTGGCATACGTTGAGCAAGCTCCGTGTTTGATGACACTTTAATAATTGGTGCTATTGGGTTTCCTGTTGGGGTTCCTAAGCCTGTAGTAAATAAAACCACATTAGCTCCAGATCCCACTAAACCAGTTGTACTTTCTACATCGTTCCCTGGTGTGCACAATAAATTGAGACCTGATTTATTAATATATTCACCATAGTCTAAAACAGCCTGAATTGGCGATGTTCCACCTTTTTTAGCGGCTCCAGCAGATTTCATAGCATCTGTTATTAAGCCATCTTTGATATTACCAGGTGATGGATTCATATCAAATCCTGAACCTGCATCAATAACAGATTTTTGGTAGGCTTTCATTAGCTCTAAAAACTTCTCACCATCGGCATTATGAATACAACGGTTTACTAATTCTTGTTCTACACCACATAACTCCGGGAATTCTGCTAAAACAGTAACTCCACCCAAAGCTACCAATAAGTCTGAAACTACTCCTAATGTTGGATTTGCAGAAATACCTGAAAAACCATCTGACCCTCCACATTCTAAACCTACTCTTAGTTTTGATAATGGTGCCGGTTTACGCTCAATATTGTTCGCTTTTTTAATAGCTTCAAAAGAGTCTTTAACAATAGCTGACAGCATCTCATCTACTGTTCCCATTTTTTGTTGTTCGTAAATAATTATAGGTTTACTTAGGTTGGGATTAATATTGTTTAATGCCTCTTTAAATATACTTATTTGAAGATTTTGGCAACCTAAACTCAAAACAGTTGCCCCTGCAACGTTTGGGTTATTTACGTATCCTGCCAATAATTTTGCTAAACTTTCTGAATCTTGACGAATACCTCCACAACCACCTGGGTGTGTTATAAATTTAACATCAATATTATCAAACACATCTTGTGTTTTAGAAATAACCTCTTTTTCTTCATACCCGTTAACTAAAGAGCGTAATAACATTTGATGTAGATTTGCTTTTTGTTTTAAAAGTTCTTTTTCAAAAACTTCTTTAAGAATTTCGATATTTCGGTTCTCACAAAATACTAGGGGAAAAAACAACCAAATATTTTCTGTTCCTACTTGTTCATCTTCTCTATAATATCCTAAAAAAGTTCTATCTTTCCATTTATCTACATTTGGAGCTGTCCAATTAAAATTTTCTGTTCTTCCAAATACTTTTTCGCTTTGGTGCTTTACGTTTTCTGTAGTTAAGACATCTCCTTTTTCAATAACACCATTAGCTGAACCGACAAGAACACCATACATTATGATTCTTGCTCCCGATTCAAATTTCTCTAAAGCGATTTTATGTTTAGATTTTGTATCAGACAGTATTTTAATATCTTGCCCTTTAAAAGAAACAACTTCTCCTTCTTTTAAATCAACCAAGGCAACCGCTACGTTGTCTGATGAATTTACCTTTATCATTTTCTTTTGCATTGTAGTAATTTGTTATAGTTATACTATAATATCTAGAACTTTTTGCTATAATTTGTAAATCCTGCTTCTATTCCGTTCGTATCTATTTCTTTTAAAGCTAATCCAACAGCTTCTGTTAAGTTTTCCACTTGTGTTAAATCTTCACCCCAATAAGCCTCTATACTTAATGCATTTTTAGCTATTTCATAATAATTGTTTGATTGCCAAATTTTAGCAAAAGATGCCACAATATCATCACTATCTTTAACTGGCAAACTTTCTCCATTCCATGTACCTTTATAAAAACGTAACAGGGCAGCAAACGCAAAAGTTAAATGGGTTGGCACTTTTTTATGGATTTTCACATATCCTAACAAACTTGGTAATACTCTTACGGTAAACTTAGATATTGAATTTAAAGCAATACTTGATAAGTTGTGTATGATGAATGGGTTTTTAAAACGGTCTAAAATTTCTTCAGCAAAACTATTTAACTCGTCTTTATCCATATCTAAAGTATCGATAATTTCGTTGAATACTACTTGATGAATAAAAGCTCTGGTAAATTTATTATCAACAGATTGTTTTACTGTTCTATTTCCATGAAGGTATGAGAATGGTACCATAGCTGTATGTGCACCATTTAAAATACGCACTTTTCTAGTACGGTAAGGTTGCATATCATCTACAATCTTAACATTTAAATTTGTTTTATGGAATGGTAATTTTGCTTTCAAATCATCACCACCTTCAATTACCCAAAGTAAAAAAGCTTCAGCTACAACTATTAAATTATCTTGATAACCTAATTGAGCATTGTAAGTTTCTATTTCATCTTTAGGGTATCCAGGTACTATTCTATCTACCAAAGTACTATGAAACGAATTATGATCTAAAATCCAGCTTTTAAAATCTTCACCTAAATTCCAGTCTGCTATATACTTTAAAATAATCTCCTTAAGAGTTTCTGAATTGTGATTTATAAGTTCACAAGGAATTATGGTTAAGCCTTTACTAATATCACCGTTAAAATAGTTAAACCTTTCATATAAAAGAATAGTTAATTTAGCAGGAAATGAACTTGGAGGTTCCATTTTAAGAGTGTCACTAGCTACGTATGCAATACCCGCTTCTGTAGTGTTTGAAATTACATATTCTAACGTTTTTTCTTTTGCTAAATTTAAATAATTCTTAAAGTCTTTATATGGATTTACACATGTTACAATATTAGTTATAAGCTCTTTATATTGAATTTCTTTACCTTTTTTTACACCTTTCATAAACAAGGTATATAGCCCATCTTGATTATTTAGCAAATTGATTAACCCTCTTTTAATAGGCTGTACAACTGCTATTCCTGCATTGAAGTCTGCTTTCTTATTTAGTTCTTGTATAGCATATTCTACAAAGGCTCTTAAAAAATTACCTTCTCCAAATTGTACTATTTTTATTGGTAGTTTTGGTTCAAGACCAATATTTTTTCTGTTTAAATTTTTCATCTGTCTATGAAAATAGTTCTTTTTAAAAATTGAAATACTCTTTAGCATTATAGTAACTTATATCTGCGACTATTTTGCCTATCCATTCCATATCATTGGGTAACTCACCTCTTTTAATCTCATCTCCTAAAAGGTTACATAGAATACGTCTAAAATATTCATGTCTTGAAAACGATAGAAAACTACGCGAATCAGTTAGCATTCCAATAAAACAACTAATAAGTCCCATGTTAGAAAGCGCATTCAATTGTTTTGTCATACCATCTTTTTGGTCTAAAAACCACCAACCAGAGCCAAATTGAACCTTTCCTTTTATGCTGCCATCATTAAAATTACCAATCATTGTAGCCATTACTTCATTATTAGCTGGATTCAAATTATAAATAATTGTTTTAGTTAATTTATTTTTACTATCTAAAGCATTCAAAAAAGCTGAAAGCTTTTGCGCTTGTGGAAAATCACCTATAGAATCCCAACCAGTATCTGGCCCTAAAATACGATGCATCCGTTCATTATTATTTCTTAAGGCTCCTAAATGAAATTGTTGAACCCAACCATATTTATGGTATGTTTCACACAAAAAAATAAGGATAGCGCTTTGAAATTTTAAAGCTTCTTCATTACTAATTTTTTTATTCTCTCTTTTCTTTTTGAATATGGTATTTACTTCCTTTTCTGTATAATTTTCAAAATAAATTTGTTCTAATCCATGATCACTCAGTTTACATCCATTTTCATGAAAGTATTCAATTCTATTTTTTAATGCCTCACATAAATCAGTAAACGTATTTATATTCAACCCGGTTATTTCGCTTAAAGTATTTAAATATTCATTGTAACTAGGGTTAGAAATTAATATAGCTTCATCTGGTCTAAAGGACGTACTTACTTTAACCTTGAAATCACTTTTTGCTAGGTTTTGATGATATTCTAAGATATCTGTAGGATCTTCTGTTGTACAAACTACTTCAGTATTCATTTTTTGGAGTAATTGCTGACAGCTATAATCCTTTGAATTTAATTTCTCATATGTTTCATTAAAAATCCGTTGCCCAGACTCTTCATTTAACAAATCATAAATATCAAAATACCTAGCCAACTCCAAATGTGTCCAATGGTATAATGGATTACGTATAGTGTAAGGAACAGTTTTTGACCATTTTTTAAACTTTTCTTCATCTGGAGCTGTTCCTGTAATATACAACTCATTAATACCCAACGTACGCATTGCACGCCATTTATAATGATCGCCATCTATCCATACTTTAGTTATATTTTTAAAAGTTTTGTCTTTAGCAATAAATTTGGGAGACAAGTGATTATGATAATCAATAATAGGTAGATGCTTTGAATAATTATGATATAGCTCTTCAGCGTATTTATTTTCTAATAAAAAATTATCATGTATAAATTTTTTGTTTGTCATTCTACTTTTTTAAATTTAATGTTAGTTAAAACTCTATTTAGCCCCATTGTTTATGTTTCTTACAAAAGCAATATTCAAAATTATTTTAATTAAACTTAGACTTATCCTTTCTTATAATAATTTTGAATCTTACTTTCACTAAACAAATGTAATCGGTTGCATAAATGTAATATAAATAGTAATACATTCAATAGTATGTCAACTAAAAATTCTTAAAACAAAACTGATTAAAAGTGAAAAAAATGAACTAAAATAGGGCAAAGGATGGCTATGAAATAGAAGTTATTTTATAAGAAAAATGAAACCTTAATATTGCTACCCCCTAACACTTTTAGATTAACTATTTTAATAAACCTAATTAATTTGATACATTTTCTTTTATATATACATTACCCTGTATTGTATCGCATTGAATTCTTTTAAGAACAACTGTATTAACTGGTAATTCTTCCTGTTCTATTATTTTTGAAATGAATTTTACATCAGTTGCTTTAATATCTTCAAGATATATCCTACCAATTGGAGTTAATTTACGCTCATAAGTTGGCACCAAATTACGCCATTGGTATAATACATCCATATCTATACCTAATATTCCTTTGTCAATTCTACCTGCTTTAATATTACTTACGTAAATATTTTTAACATAACCACCTCTTCGCTCATTTGTTTTAATATAAACAAGGTGGTTTAGTTTTGCCCCATCTACAACTTGACAGTTATTCATATAAACATTTTCTATGCCTCCTGAAAGTTCACTACCAATAGCCAATAACTGATGACCATTTTTCACCATACAATTTCTAATTACTAGGTTTTTTGTAGGTGTATTTAAACGCCATGCATCCTGATTACGTCCTGATTTAACAGCAATGGCATCATCGCCTTGATCAAAAACACAATTCTCTATTAGTATATTTTGTGACATTTCAGGGTCAACTCCGTCGTTATTATTTCCTTTAGCCCAAACATTAACATCACGAATAACAATATGTTTAGACATATAAGGATGAATAGTCCAAAAAGGACTATTTAAAATAGTTATTCCTTCTAATAATATATTTTCACAACGATTAAATTGAATAAATTGTGGACGAAAATGAGCACTATCATTTACCATTTGCCTTTCTTCTACCGGACTATTGTTAGAAGATAAATTATATAAAATTTTAAGATTCTTCTTATGACCTTTCGATCGTACAAACCATTTTTTCCAAATATCCATCTTCGCTTTAATCTTGCCTTGCCCGGTAATTGCAATATTTTTGCATTTATAGGCATAAATTAATGGAGAGTAATTATAACATTCCATACCTTCCCAAGTTGTATGAACTGATGGCAAATAATCTTCTGGATTTTCAGAAAAAAGAAGTACAGCTCCTTTGTTTAAATGTAAATTAACATTACTCTTTAAATGTATTTTTTTAGTAAGCCATTCTCCTTCAGGAACAACAACAATTCCTCCGCCAAGTTTATTTGCTTTATTGATAGCGTTTTCTATAGCTGAAGATATTTTGTTTTTATCACCTTTAACGGCACCGAAATCTACAATAGAAATTTTTTTACAATTACTAAAATCAGGTATTTTAATATTTGGCATTTCAAAAGGTGTAGCAACCTGTATTTCATCAATTTTTATTGAATATTTATTACTACATGAGCAAAGCAATATGGCTATAATTATTAAAAGGCAGTCATTTTTTTTCATAATAAATTTGTTTAAGTTGGTAATTATTTTCAATATTCCAACTATAAAAAAATTGATAGATATATTTTTAACAAAATACTTATTCATGAAAAATCTAATAAATAGATACCTTTAGGATAATAGAAAGTGACACGATTATTTTCGAGAGTTTCTATACGGCATTGATTATGATTTTACTCTTTTAATAATTGCTGCCCATCCTCCTCCAGAAGCCATAGAAATATTTACTTTTGATTTTTTTGTCACCTTTGTTGTAAGATGTCTATAATCCATCGCATTTTTAGAAACATTGATACCGTCTTGCATCACTTCAATACTATAAGTGCCTTTTTCTAAAAAAGATAAATTGATTTCTAAACTTCTTGCTTTTTCATTGGTTATCCCTCCTATGTACCAGTCTTCTCCACTTCTTCTGGCTACTACAATATACTCTCCTACTTTTGCATCTAGTACTTTAGTATCATTCCATACTGTTTTCATTTGGCTAATAAACTTCGTACTTTGATCTTCTGCATAATATCTTGTTGGGCTATCTGCAAGCATTTGTAAAGGAGCATCATAAATAACATATAAGGCTAATTGGTGACATCTAGTCCCTTTACTCATTGGGTTTCCATAACTCTGCAAAAAATCTTTTGGATGTACATTTCTCATCGCACCAGGTGTATAGTCTAATGGACCTGCCAACATTCGGGTAAAACATATTTGTACTTCATGTTTGGCATCAATCAATCCATTTAGTTTGTAATTTTCCAATCCCTTAACCCCTTCGTAATTGAGTACATTAGGATACGTTCGATGTAAACCAGAAGGCTTAAATGCCCCATGATAATCAACAAACAATTGTCTGTCGGCGCATTCTTTAGCAACTCGTTCATAAAAATTAACCATATACTGATCTGCACGAGTCATAAAATCTACCTTGATACCAGCAACTCCCCATGTTTTAAACCTATCTAATATAGTGCTCATATCCTTATCTAAAGGCCCCCATAAAGTCCAAAGAATAAGTCTAACTCCTTTTTTATTTCCATATTCAACCAATTCTTCTATATCTATTTCTGGGTTTGATTCTAATACATTTGTGGTTGTTTTAGACCACCCCTCGTCCAACATAACATAGGGAATGTTGTATTTGGAAGCAAAATCTATATAGTATTTATATGTTTTATTATTTAAACCCGACTCAAAATCTACCTTATAAATATTATTGTCATTCCACCAATCCCAAGCAACAAGTCCAGGTTTAATCCATGATGTTTGTTCAAGTTTATTTTCTCTAGACAACAAAAAAACCATCTGATTTTCAACTAATTCAGAGTCTTTTTCACTAATCATAAACACACGCCACGGAAAATTTCTTTTACCCGAAGTTCTTGCAATATATTCACCTCCTTTTTCTATTATAATGGCTCTATCACCATCTGGTCTAGATTTCAAAATTACGGGTGGAAATTTTGATGAAAGAGTTTGGTTTGCTGACGCTTCTAAAAATAAACATGGATAGTCAAATAAATCTGCTTCAGTAATTCCTATCTTAATATTATTGTCTGCTTTAATTAAAGCTGGAAGTGAACAGAATTGACCAGCATTTAACTGAGATAGGGTTGATTCAATATATAATCTCTCATAATGAGATTGTAATGATTCTTCCTCTGGGAAAAGCACATTATAGTCTTTAAAAAAATTAAGATCGACGATTTCATTTTCCACGAAAACAGATTTTTCAATATCAGTCTTAAAACGATATGCAATACCATTGTCAAAAACCCTAAAAACTACCGAAAACCCGCTTTTAAATTTTAAATCTAATTCATTGAAGTGGTTCCTAATTACTGATGACTTAACAGCTACTATTGGATGAACGACCTCATCTGTAAATATCTTATTTACAGACACTAACTGAGGGGTATGCCCTAACCACTTTCCATCTATCTTCAAATCCATCTGACTAAAATCCAAAATATTGATTTCGTTTACGCTAGCTGACCATAAAATTCTTTCACCTATTTCAATTTCTACATTGATTCTGCCATTAGGAGAACTAATTTTATATGTTTCTGTTGACCAACCATTAAACATAAAAAAGCATAGCCCCAATGTTAAATTTAATATTCTATTTTTTTTCATTCTTTTGATTTAATAGTTTCAATATCTGTTTCATTAATCCACTTGGCTTGAACATTTTCACCAGAGAAGTATCTTCCATAAAAATTTAAGGTAGCATTATCAGCATATGGATAAGACTCATACACTTCTCCCTTTCCAAGTATTCTTAAGTCTTTTTGTTCTTTTAGTTCTTTAGACATTTGCTCAAATAAAACCTCCTTAGTTTTTGTATACTCAGGCAAATTAGCAAGGTTTACCATACAATCCCAATCCGTTTTATAGTTATATAATTCTTCATCTGGCCTTTTCCCAAAACAAAGTTGCCAATCTCTACTCTCCTGTATTCTATTCTGCTGTAAAATTGAAGTTTTAGTGGGAGACCCATCACAATTCATGTAGCCAGTCTCTGGGTTACCTGCAGGCCACCTATTAGAATAAAAATTCTTTAGATATACCATTGAATCTGTGATTATTCCTCTAATAGGGTATCCTGAATCTTCTGGTCTTCCCACATCATGACGTTCTTTACCAACCAATACATGACTACGAATATTGTCATTTGGTTGAGCTCTAAAATAAGAAGAAAGAAAACGTCCTTCCATTTCCATTTCAGATAGTATATCTGAACTCACTCTAGCTTCACGTAATATTGTAGGCGCCAAGTCTGTTAAACTTACAAAATCATTAACATTGAGTCCTTTCTTATGAATACCATCTGGCCACATGATTGCTAATGGCAAGTGATTAGAAAATTCATATTCCTGACCCTTAACTCGGGGAAAAGGCATGCCATTATCTGAAGTTACAATAACAATAGTATTGGATAACTCTCCTTGTTCTTCAAGGATTTTAAGCATTTCACCAATCTGTTGATCAAAATACTCTACTTCATAAGCATAATCTAGTATATCATTTTTAACGATATCGTTATCTGGCCAAAAAGAATGAACAGAAGTAATTTCATTAAGAGATTTTCCATTTTTAATTCCACTTTTAAACTCATATGGTCTATGAGGTTCCTTTGCTCCAAACCAAAAACAAAAAGGATCTCCTTTTTTATTTGATTTCAAAAACTCACGGAAATTAGCTACATAATCTATATTTGATATACCAGAAGTTGGTGGCTCTTTTATATTTTGATTATACGCTCTTCCTACCAATTCTCGTTTCTTCCCCTCATACATTCCTGGATTTCCGGGTCCCCAGCCTTTACCTGTATAACCAACATGATATCCTTCTTCTTTCAAAATTTCAGGAAATGTTCTATAATTACTAGGGAAATATGGCACATGGTTTACAGCTTCTTCAAGTTGCCAAGGGTTTCTACCCGTAAGAATTGCAGACCTAGATGGTGCACATTTAGCATCTGGAGTGTATGCTTTATGAAACAACAATCCTTCTGAAGCTATTCTATCAAATACTGGCGTTTTTATCCATTGGCAGCCATAAACCCCAGCATGAGGAAAAGACTGGTCGTCTGATATGCAAAACAATATATTCGGTCTTTTTATCTCATCCTCTGCTACTTTTTTGCAAGCAAACAAAGAAATTATAATTATTAAAAAACAAACCGTCCTAAAAAAAATATTTCGATTTATGTTCATCATTTATACTGTAAAACTTGTGTTTGTCTTATATCTCGCGAAGAAGATGCTAACTGTACTTTGAAATTTCCTGGTTCAACTTTCCAATCATGAGTTTCAACATCCCAAAAAGCTAAATCCTTAAAATTCAGTTGAAATGTAACAATGGTAGACTCTCCTGGTTTTAGATGTACTTTCTGAAAATGTTTCAATTCGCGAACAGGTCTATCAACACTAGACTTCTCATCCGATACATATAATTGAACTACCTCAGCTCCTTCATACTGGCCTACATTAGTTAATTTAACACTTACAGATATATTCCCATCTTTGTCTATTTTCTTAGATGAGAGTTTCATATCTGTATATTTGAACGAAGTATAAGACAACCCATGTCCAAATGGAAAAAGAACATCGATTCCTTGACTATCATACCAGCGATATCCCATAAAAACACCTTCCTTATAATCTACAGAAATAATTTGGTGAGGTTTAATATTACTACGAAAATGGTTATTAGCTTCAAGAGAATCTTTACCAAGCCAATAGTTTTTATAAAAATTGTTATTCCCATACCAATAAGGTTTTCCACCTATATAATTAAATTCTGGATCTTGTGAATCTTTAAAATCAAACTCAAGTGTAAAGGGTAATTTTCCCGAAGGACAAACCTGACCACTTATCAAATTAACAAGTATATTTCCTCTCTCTTGTCCTAAAAAATTAGCCCAAAGCACAGATTTTACTTCATTTAACCAAGGCATTGGTAAGCCATTACTAGAGTTTATCAAAACAACTATATTAGGGTTTAATGCAGCTGTCCATAAAATTCGGTGATCCCAACCAACCTCAAAAGGTACATCTAGCCCCTCTCCTGCTTCCTTATTTAAACTATAAATCACCACATCCGCTGCCTTTACCTGATCTTCCGTAGGAGTATTAGTCCATTCAAAATTTTTGTAATACTTATCCAATCCATCTGCATATGTAATGTGGTCATATCCTTTTACAAAACCACTTCCTTTACCACTATGAAGTTCTGGTGGTCCTATTAACAGAATATTAGTTTCAGGATCTTTCAAAGGGAGGAGATTGTCATCATTTTTAAGAAGACATACAGACTCCTCGCCTATTTTTCTAGCCAAATCCTTATGTTTTTCCATATCAGACACATAACTTTTGTCTTTTATGGGGCGATCATAAACCCCCATCTGAAACAAAGGCAGTAGGTTTTGGTACACCTTAATTCTAAGCAAAGAATCAATCTCTGTTTTTTTATCTGGGTGCTCAATTAAATAAGGTTTTAGAAAATTTAAAAATGTATCAGAATCTGGCATAAGCAAACTCATACCTGATTTAGGAAACATGTCTTGTAGCTTAGGGAAATAATTGGTGTTTTGCCAATCTGTCATTGTGATTCCGGTAAATCCATATTCTTTCCTTAAAACTCCGTTTAGTAATTTATCATCAACTGCATTAGGAACACCGTTAATTAGATTATTTCCAGTCATAATAGCTTTAACATCTGCTTCACGAATAGCATGTTCCCAAGGTGGCAGATAAATTTCTCTCATTGTACGTTCGTCAATATTAGTACTGGTAATGTGTCGGCAAAACTCCTGATCATTGCCTAAAAAATGCTTTGCGGTTGCTAAAACATCTTGACTTTGAAGTCCCTTAATAAATCCTGAACCTATAAGCGAAGTAAGTAATGGATCTTCTCCGTAGTATTCATAATTTCTTCCACTAACAGAAAACCGTTGCATATTTAAACCTGGCCCTAACAAAATATCAACACCACAAATGCGACACTCTTTCCCTATACCAACCCCCATTTTCTCTGACAATTGTACATTCCATGTTGCTGCTAAAGCTAATGCTCCAGGAAAAGATGTACTAGTCTCTTCATTTGTAAAGGCCTTTCTAAGATTTACACCCTGAGATGCATTAGCCATAAAAATAGTTCTAAGACCAAATCTTGGGAGACTAGGTACAAAAAACTTATTCCAGCCGCCAATCATATTAAGTACTTCTTCAAATGTGAGCATATCAACCACATTTTTGGCTCTTACTTCTGGACTAAGTTCTGTGTTCTGATATATTGCTCCATCTGGAAGATTGTTAAATTCAAATAATGGTTGATTCCATTCATTTTGGGCTTGGGATAAACCAACATAAAACATGAATAAAGTCAAATAAATATATTTTCTCATTTTAAATTCTTATTAGTATTTTTAGTTTATTCAAATTTATCTCAGCACATTCTTCTCGATATTTGAAAGCCAAGTTTCTACATTTACTGCTGGAACATCTAGTTGTCTAAACTGTGGTTTAAAATTGGGATATCCTCCAACTTCACTTTGACTATTAATGATACTACCACTATTGTTAACAGCTTCTTTAACTACTCGTTCATCTATTTCATCACGCAAAGCTGGAAATGCCCCGACGTCCAATACAATTTCATCAATTACATCATTTGCTGGAATAACCAACAACCCATTTATATTAAAAAATTGCTCATCATTTCTGATTATTTCTGGACTAAACTCAAACAAATTAAATCCATCACCCTGCAAAATATTATCTTGACCATAAGCGTATGCATCTCCTTTTAAAAGATAGAATTTATTTCCAGTTGCAGAACCTGCAAACAAAACATTTCCTATTACATCTAAAGTGGGATTGTCAAGTACCATATCTACCCCTTCCCATTCTGATATGGGATACCCTGCACGAATAGCAGCACTTCCTGGATTTACTATAAGATTATTAACAATAACTCCTGTTGTATTGGCTTTAAAAAAAGGATTACGATCCTTATTTTGAGCATACAAATTTCCTGTAATTAGCACATTTTGGCTGTTATCTAATATTAAAGTTCCTTTTGAATGTTCTCCTTTAGCATGTGAAGAAACGCTAAGTGCTTCAGCAATAATATTATTACTCAGTACTACATTTCTTGATGTATGGCCAACTCCAAGAAATCGATTTCCAGACATCGAAAGGTTTTCATCAACAGCCCAAGTAATTGAGCAATGATCAATAAGAATATGATGTGCATTCTCTCCATAAATTGTAATTCCGTCTGGTTCCCAACCACTAGCTACTTCTTGACCTGCATCTCCTGGTCTTATCTTTAGATGTTTAATGATTACATCGTGGGTGGTAATAATTAATCCACCTTTAATTAAGGTTATACCAGGAAAAGGAGCTGTATACCCTGCTACTGTAACATTAGGATTGGAAATAGTTAGATTTGTCATTTGTAGATCAATAACTCCACCTACTTCGAAAACAATGATACGAGGGAAATCTGATTCTAGGGCAGCTTTTAAAGAGCCTTTGCCTGATAAATTGAGGTTGGTTACTTTTATAACTTCTCCGCCAGCACCACCTTTTGTAGCTAAATCAGAAAAAGGTTTTATTTCTTCAGCAGTATTAATTGTAGAACTTTCATCTTTGTTAACCACGTCTTTAACGGGGTTACAAGCCTGAGTAAATATCAATACGACTGATATTAATATATTTAATTTAATACTTCTATACATGATTTTGTTTATAATGATTTTTCAGTTAAAGCTGCTGCACACCATAAAAGCGGTGCTTGACCATGAAGATCTCCTGTTGTTTTAGGTCTGTTTAAATAGTGGTTTCTATCATTTTTTATACCCGTACCAACGCATACCTCTGTTAACTCATTATTTTCATCTAAATAACTTACAAGGGATAACCATCCTTTTCTTGCTGCTGCTCCATAAATATCTTCATCTAACCAACCTTCTTTTACACCTACAATAAATGCATATGTAAACATTGCAGTGGCCGATGTTTCTTTCCAAGCATCTTGATCATCAATGATTTGACGCCACATACCTTCTTCTGTTTGATTTTCTAAAAGAGCTTTCATCATAGACTTATAACCTTTCATTATACGCTCTTTATTTAAATTTGAATTAGGTAATACTTTTAATAAATCTGCCATTCCTACTGCCATCCAACCATTACCTCTACCCCAACTGTAATGAGCACTTGGAGCATGGTAAAAAAGTCCATTATCTAATTGTATTTCATTTAAATACAAGATCATTTCTTTAGCTGCACGATCTATGTATTTATGATTATTTGTAACAATATAAGCTTGCTTTTGTAAAGTGGTAATCATGTACATATCGTCTATCCAGATTCTTGTTTGCCAAGAATACCCATTGTTATGCCACTCTTTTTCTTTTTCAGTACTATTTTTTGGTAATTCCCATTGAGAATCAGCATATTTTATTCCTAGGTTAAAATATTTCTCTTTTCCTGTTTGTCTATATAGTTCTAAAGGCAAAGCTCCAAAAACATTGTTATCGACATGATTGTGTTTTGGTTTCAAATGCGCCTCATTGGAAAAAATTGGAGTAAATCTATCTTCAAGTCGACATAACAGTTGCTTATCATTAACAGCCTCTGCAAACCAGAGCCCCCCTAACCATGTACAAACTTCCCTATAAGTTATTTTAGTTACTGGCTTATTTGCCTTAGCGATTCCTTGAGGAGAATGAGGGGAATTAAGAAACTTAATCGTTACTTGTCTACCAATCTCTTCTGGAGAGGTACCAACAGGCCACTCTGCTAAATGACTATTCTCTATCTGAGCAAATAAGTTATGATTGATTAATGATATTACAAGTAATATATATATTTTATTCATTTTAATTAGTCTTATTTTATTATAGTTTTTGCATTAAATCTAAATACCTCTGAAGGAACTCTAGCCTGATTCATTATTTCTAATAATTCTTGGACTTTATTTGGTTTTTCTTTAGCTAAATCAATGCTTTCAGATGGATCATTTACTATATTGTATAGAGCTGTGGTAGTGAGACTTGAATCTAGTACATTATATTTTACTAGTTTCCAGTCTCCACTTCTAACAGCTTGTCTTCCCCCTAATTCATGAAATTCCCAATATAAATATGGGTGTTTTGGTTGTCTATCGACAAGACCTTTTAAAGTAGGAAAAAAGGAAATTCCATCAGTTGGCTCTGATAATTCTACTCCAACTATATCTGCAAGAGTAGGCATCCAATCCCAAAATGTTGAAACATGATTTGAACTAGTACCTTCTTTAATTTTTAAAGGCCACTTAGCTATCATTGGCACTCTAATACCTCCTTCGAATAAATCTCTCTTATATCCTCTGTAGGGACCATTACTATCGAAAAATTCAGGATCTGCACCACCTTCTTGATGAGGACCATTGTCTGAAGTAAAAATTACTAGGGTGTTTTCTTCTAAACCATATTCTTCAAGAGTATCCATTATCTCACCAACCTGTCTATCTAACATAGTAACCATTGCGGCATATGCAGCCCTTGGATTTTTTTGCGATCCATAAGCCCCCTTTCTAAACCCTTCTTCTCCAAAGTCTACACCCTCATAAGGTTGTTCTGGATCATATCTTCCAACAAAACTTTTCATGTTAGCTTCGGTTGTTTTTAACTCAGCATGCGGTATGGGTGTACTGTAATACATAAAAAAGGGAACGTCCTTATGTAATCGAATGTAATCAAGAGCATGCTCATGGATGAGATCTGGCGCATATTGTTCTTCTTTTCCATTATTATTTTTATTAAGAATCACCTTTTGGTCATTATGCCACAAGTGATCTGGGTAATAGTTATGTGCAAGGGTTTGACTGTTATAACCATAAAAAACGTCGAATCCTTGACGATTTGGATCCCCAGTTGTATTGATATAGCCCAACCCCCATTTCCCAAAAGCAGCAGTAGAGTATCCTTTTGTTTTAAACATTTCAGCTAGCGTAAAAGACTCTTCTGGTAAAGGCCACTGACCTTCTGGTTCAACTCTTATATTGCCTCTTATAGGGGTGTGTCCTGTATGGTAACCAGTTAATAGTGCAGATCTTGAAGGGGCACAAACTGTACTACCAGCATAGTGCTGAGTAAAAACCATCCCTTCTTTTGCTAACTGGTCAATTCGTGGCGTGCTAAAATGAGTTTGTCCAAAACAGCTTAAGTCTCCGTATCCTAAATCGTCTGCCAGTATATATATAACATTGGGAGGCGCATCAATTTCTCTTGTCTTCTGAGAGCAGGATAATAAAAATAACGTTGCAAATATTATTGCACAAATAAAGGCTCTTTTTATAAACATTACTTCTTAATGTTTTAGATATAATAAATTAGTACGTACATGTATATATTATACATGCTGATTTGAAAATATCGGCAGAACAGAACGTCCTGCCGATTAGTATTAAACCACACTTAGTTTACATTTTTAGTAAACTCTCTCTTACTTAATGCCTATATTTAATAACCAAAATTCTGATCTGAATCTGAAATATTAGGATTTGCAGCTATTTCCGTACTTGGTAATGGTAATAGCATAATACGTGGATTATCTTCATACTCATGGTCATATATAGTACTAAAATCATAAACAGGATGACTATTATGTACATCAATAACATGGGTTTTGAACCAATCATACCCTCTTCTACGTATATTAAACCAGTCATGCCCTTCACCTAATAATTCATATGTGTATTCTTGCATAATAGCTTCTCTGAATTCTTCTTGTGATAAACCACTCCAGTCTGCAGGTTCTGTTGCATTTGCTCCTCCTGATGTTCTTGCTCTAGATAAAACTTCATTAACATAAGTATAAGCACCAGATGGCCCATTCAGCTCATTCTCAATTTCAGCCATCATTAGTAATAAATCGGAATACCTATAAACAACCAAATTTTGATTTGTAAAGTAACTCGTCTTTGTATGATCTTTTACAAAATACTTAAAACAAAATGGGTAGCTTTCTCTAATTTTACCTCTCTGCAAAGTATGAGGATAGGTTTTTACGGTAACGGTATCACTAATAGAGCTACTTTTATATCTTAAAAACGAGGTTACAAATGTTGTTGCTATTCTTGGGTCATCAGGATATCTATTTACGTGACTATCATAAACTTCAAGGTTTACAAACATTTTTCCTGCCATATTTCTACCTAAGTTACTCTGATTTGCCGAATACAATTGTTCCCATTGATAAGTATAAGTTTCGTTACCTTGGAGTTCAAAAATACTCTCTTTAGTATTATTACTTGTTTCAGGATACCAAAGTGTACTCAAATCTGAAACAAGTGAATAATGTCCATAAACCTCTGAGGCTTCTTCTTTAGCCATTTGCCAATAGTTAGTTTCTGAAGCAGTTTGGTTGCCTGCCAAAGTCATATAAATTTTAGCAAGTAACATACTTGCTGCCTGACTACCAGGTCTGCCCGCTTCTTGAGTTGAAACATCTTTCAGTAATTCTTTTGCTTTTAATGCATCGCTAATAATTTGTTCATAAATTTCATCTAAAGAAGATTTGGGTAGATTGGCATTTTCTGGTGTTACTCTTCCTACAACCAATGGAACTTCTCCCCATATTCTTACAATGTTAAAATACATCCAAGATCTTATGAAATAAGCCTGTCCTAGTATATTGTTTTGTTCTTCAACCTCTTCCAATGATACATTGGCTAAACCATCAATTAAGTCATTTGCTCTCCCTATTGTAGTGTAAAAACCTACCCATTGTCTTGTTACAAAATTGTGTGAGGAATATGGAGATAAATTACCTATTACATTGGCTAAACCATTATTACCCATTCCAAATAAACCAGAACAACCTGTAACTAATTGAGGAAAAATACCTGACATTGCTTTAAAATTCCCTACATACGCATAGACACTATTTAATACCGTATTTGCCCCCGCAACATCCTGAAACATAGTATCTCCCGCAAAATTCTTAGGTTCTTCTTCTATACTACACGACAATGTAATTGTAGTGATTAGTGCTATATATAATAATATTTTAAATTTCATCTTATTTATATTTTTAGTTGCTATTTTAAATTTCATCTGATTAGCTATTTTATGTTAAAATGATATATTAATACCCACCAAATAGTTTTTAGCATTTGGTGTACCTAACCAATCAACTCCCATAATACCTCCTTCAAACATGTAGCTAGTAGCCACAGGATCATATCCACTATAATTTGTTATAGTAAAGAGGTTATTGGCTGAAAAATAGATATTTGCTTTTGATAAAAAATTTAGATTTTTTACAGGCAAATCATATCCAATAGTTATATTATCTAACCTTAAAAAACTTCCACTTTCAACCATGCGATCTGTAAACTGAGATTCACCATAATTCCATCCAATTCTAGGATAAGTGTTTGATGGTGCATCTGTTCTCCAAGCATTTACATAAGCATCATTAAGAGCATTAGAACTAGTAAGAGTTGCATATCCAATTTGAGAGAGTGTAGCGTTGGCAACATCATTACCGTAAACTCCACTAAATAATGCTGAAAGATTAAACCTTTTATATTTTGCTGAAAGATTAAAACCGTAGGTAAAATCAGGGTTTGGATTTCCAATAAATGTACGGTCATCGCCATCAATATTTCCATCATTATTTTGATCAACAAAAACAACATCTCCAGCTACATTGCTTATTCCATTAAAAGTTGGACCTGCAGTTGCATCTTCATCTGTTTGATAAATGCCATCTGTTTTATATCCCCAGAACATTCCTATTGGTTGACCTTCCATAAAAATATTTGCTGGAACTTGTAACGACCCTGTAGAAATTATTTCTCCAAAATAAAAAACTTTTTCAGATTCCTGACCGTTAATCCATACAGTAGACGGTGCTAATCCTAGTTTTTCAATTTTATTTCTATTAATACCAATGTTACCACCTACTGTAATATTGAGATTTGGAGAATCGACAGCTACATAATTTAGGCTCATTTCTATCCCTTTATTTGATATTTCACCCAAATTAACAGGCATTGTTGTGAAGCCATTAGATGGTCCTATTTCTAACTGTTGAAGTAAATCTTTAGTGTTTTTTGTGTACAAGTCAATATTGGCAGTAAGTCTGTTATCTTTCATACCTATATCAAGCCCTAAATTAAACTGGTTTGTAGTTTCCCATGTCAAATCAGGGTTAGCTATACCTGATACAACATTACCAACTATAATACCATTATTAGTATCTACATAATTACTAGTTGTGGTAGGTCCATATTGAGAAAGTGTACTGTATGCAGATATTGATTGATTACCTGTTTGCCCCCAACCAACTCTTAGCTTAAGGTCATCAAAAAGACCATTATCTAAAAATGGTTCATTATTTAATTTCCATGCCAATGCTACGGCAGGGAAAAAGCCCCACTTATTACCATCGGCAAATTTACTTGACCCATCTGCTCTAAAAGATGCAGTAACTAAATACTTATTATTAAGTGTATAATTGGTTCTAAATAAAAGGGACTTTATCGATTCATCTAAATACGTAAATGCCAAGGGTCTAACAACATTTTGTCCAGCTTGTGGAGATTTAGTTCGCAATGACTGAACTGGAAAATCTGCAACCTCATATCTACCATATTTTGAATTATTAGCATCATATGTAAATCCAATTGTAGATTTTATTCTATGTTTTTTTCCAAACTTCTTGTTATAAGATAGCAGATGATTCATTGTATATGAATATCTTCTCAAAGTAGAGATTCCTAGGTTTCCGTTTTGTAAATTCCCTCTATAGGTAGTAGTACCATACCATACAGATCTTTCCTTATTACGGTAATCTAGACCAATTAGAAAGCTATACTTTAAATTGTCTGTAATTTTGAATTTTAGAGAATTTACCGCTTGTATACGCATTTCTTCGGTAATATCATCATAGTCATTTATCCAAGCATAAGGATTGGACAGTTCACTTTCTACATCTATAGACTCATCACCAGTTAACAAAGGTCTATATTTAAGTGTTTGCAATGTAAAACTCCTATTAGAACCACTTCTGTTGCCTGCTTGTGCAAAATCAAGTTCTCTATAATTTAAGCTCATTCTTGTATCTATCTCAAGTCTTGAAGTTAGATCTCTAGAAAGATTTAACCTTAAATTTCCATTTTTTAAGTTTGAGTTTTTAACTAAACCATTTTGATCTCTATAATTGGCTGAAAAGTAATACTTTGTTTCATCTGCTGCTCCACTAATTGTAATTCCTGTATTAGTGCTTAATGCAGTTTCATACATTTCGTCTTGCCAGTCAATCTTTCTCACAGGCTGCTGTCCAATAATAGCTTCTCCATCATCATAGGTAATAGGATAGATATTTTGTCCATCTATATAAAATTCTGGGTCGGCATTATTCAACTCTGCTTGTTCTAACCGAAATTTTGTATAAGTCATAGGACTCATCATATCAAGTTTATTAGAAATAACAGACAAATCGCTTGAAGTGAATACATTAATAGTTGGAGCGCCCAACTTCCCTTTCTTAGTAGTAATTAACACCACACCATTGGCTCCTCGGGATCCATAGATAGCAGTGGCAGAAGCATCTTTTAGTACTTCCATACTAGCTATATCTTGAGGACTTATTCCAGTTAGCCCATTTTGAGGGGCTTGGTACTCATTAGTATCATCAACAGCTTGAAGCACATCTTCACCTCCAGAATCCACAATAACACCATCAATAACATAAAGCGGTTGACTTTTCCCACTCAAAGTATTGATTCCTCGAATGTTTACATTAATTGATTGTCCAGGATTACCAGCATTGGAAGATACCTGCACACCTGCTGCTCTACCTTGAAGCATCATATCTACAGAGTTATATTGACGGGATACATTTTCTTCAGCCTTTACACTAGACACGGCACCTGTAAGGTCTTGTCTTCTTACTTCACCATATCCAATTACTACAACTTCATCAAGTAGAGCTAAATTTTCTTTTAATATTATAGAAACATTATGCTTACCTTTTACAGGAAGTTCTACTGGCTCATAACCTATGTAGCTAATAGATAAAATAGCATTTTCATTTGCAACATTAATAGAAAATTTTCCATCAAAATCTGTAGTTACACCATTATTTGTTCCTTTTTCAATAACATTAGTTCCCGGTAACGGTAGTCCTGCTTCGTCTTTTACCTCACCACTAATCCTATATGTTTGAAGAGTAATGACTTCATCAGGTTTTGGATTAGTTGAGTTTTCTAAAATAGTAATGGTCATGTCATCTGTGACCTCAAATTTAAAATAACCTGGTTTTAAACTTTGATTTAAAAGTTCTTCCAGTTCAATCTCTCCTTTTCTTAGTTGAATCTTAGGATGATTTTTAAACAGACCTTTAGGGTAAATCAAACCATAATTTGTTTGCTTCTTAATTATTCTAAAAACTTGATCAACTGTTGCCAACTGATCTTCATTTATAGATATTTTTATCTGAGAAAATGAGTTTTCAGAGTTGAGGCTAAAAAGAGTTGTACAAAATAGAATGATAAATAGTCGCATAACAAATAGAAGCTGTTTTCTTATCAATAAAAAGTAATTCTTACATTTAATTTTCATAAATTAGCATAGTTTTAGTTAGACATTAGTTTAATTAAATACGGTAAAGAGCAGAAGTTGACGCACCGCTAAATGTTAGACTTCGCTCTTTTTTTATTTTTTATATTTATTATTTTAGCAACAAAATTTTATCTTTAAATTCATAATCTTTTATGACTCCAAAATGTTTAATTCTGGATATTATTTTTTCAATATTTTGATCCTTTCTTAAAAGCCCAATAAACTCTTTATTTTCAATATTTTTGTTTTCAAATACAACTTCAATATCATACCACCTAGATAACACTTTCATTATTTCTTTTAAAGAAACTTCTTCAAAGCTAAAAATGCCATCTTTCCATGAAATCTCATTATAAACATCTACCATTTTCACTTCTAAATCTCCTGTTATGGTATTAAAATTTGATTGCTGTTTTGGAATTAAATTTTGACTTTTATTTTCAAAATTCATAGTTACTTTTCCTTTAACCAATGTTGTATAAATATTATTTTCATCTTTATAAGCTTTTACATTGAACTCTGTTCCAATCACTTCTATTTCTTGCGATTTATTAAATACTTTAAACTTTGAGCCTTTGTGGTTGCTACTTGGGGAAACATCAAAATATGCTTCACCATAAACCAACTCTACTATACGAGATTCTCCTTCAACAAAGTTTACAGGGTATTTTAATTGAGATTCTGAATTTAGCCATACTTGTGTACCATCAGCTAAAGTGATAAAAAATTGCCCTCCTCTTGGTACTGTTAAATAATTATATTCAACCTGCTTTGTTTTTTGTTTACTAGGTTTATATACAATCTCTTCACCATTACTTTTAACATTTTGGGTCTGGTAAGAAGCTCCTACTCCCAAAAAAACATCAGACCCATCTTCTAAAGTAAGCATTGCTTTGTCTTCACCCGGTTTTATTTTTGTTTTTTGTTCAGTTGATACTATTTTTGTTTCTGGTGATGAAGTATAATCTTTAAAAAAGACATAACTTATTCCTATTGCAATTATTAAAATTGCAGCATACTTAAACACGTATCCTATCTTATCAAAACGTCTATTCTTTTCTATTACTTTAATTTGTTTTAATATTTTCTTTTTCTCGATTTCCGTATCAAAATCACACATATTTACATCTATTAGAAAGTTAACTTTAACAAAATCTGAAAAAAGCTGACTGTTAGTCTCATCACTAATCCATTCTGTTAACTCAATTAATTCATCGAAAGAAGCAACTTTTGAAAAATATTTTATGATTAAATTTTCAATTTTATTATTCACGTTCTTTTACCTTTTATTATTAAGACGTATCAATTTCATAAAATACGTACGCATTTTTTATTTTTTTTATATATTTACATAGCAATTTTTATCATATTATCTTGAATGCTGTATTTTTAAACGAGGAATTCCTTAAAGAAGAGTTAAAAAAAGGTAATCATAAAGCATTAGTTTTTTTGATGGATACCTATCATCAACCTCTTTGTGTTTATGCTTATAGCCTATCTAATGATTATGATGGTGCTAAAGATATTGTTCAGAGTGTTTTCATTAAATTATGGGAAGACAGAAAAAAAATTCAATCTATTAAATCTATAAAGCGGTTTTTAAACAAATCTGTATATAATGAATTTATTGATCAATGGAGAAAAGACAAAAGAATGCTATCCATTGAAATAGAACACTATAAAGCTTTAGAAACGATAATAAATGATGAAAAAAATGATTTAACAAATCAAATAAAAATGGTAAATACTGCTATTGAAAACTTACCACCTAAATGTAAAGAAACCTTTTTATTAAGTAAAAAAGAGGGGTTAACAAATATTGAAATAGCAAATTTTATGGGGGTATCTATCAGGACTGTAGAAACTCAAATAAACAAAGCCTTCCGCATACTTAGGAAAAACCTCAAACAAAAAATTAAACCTATATTATTTGTACTATTAGGTATTAACTCTAATGAATGTCATTTTAAATTAAATTAATAAAATTTAAATTATAACCTTATTGTAGTTTCTTTATTGATTGTTTTTATTTCTATTGATAGTTTGGATATGGACTTGCAACAAAAAAATGGACAATTAGTTGAATGATTATGCCGCTAGTTCAAGGTTATACATATCTAATTCAAATTCTTTAATAGTTCTATTTCCTAAAAAGGAATGTCTTCGTTTATTATTGTACCTAGTTTCTATCCACTGAAAGATGGATAATTCGGCCTCCGATCTTAATTTATAACTATGTATATAAATCCATTCGACCTTTAAAGATTTAAAAAAGGATTCTGCCACTGCGTTATTCCAACAATTCCCCTTACGGATCATAGATTGACTTACCAAACCATTAAAGCTTTTAATTATGGAAGTGAACCTATGACTGGCATACTGTATCCCTCTATCCGAATGGAATATCAAGGGCTGGGTCAGCGTTGTGCTTTTAATGGCCATATTCATGCCTTTACAATGGTGCCCTCTGTAGTCAGGTTATCACTTAAAGACCATCCTACAACCTTTCTGTTAAATAAGGCGATAATCACCGTAAGGTAAAGCCAACCTTGCTTGGTTTGGATATAAGTAATATCGCTTACCCATACTTGGTTTTGTCTTTTTACATCAAAGCATTGATTCAGCAAGTTGGGAGCTATTGGATAACTATGGTTGCTATCTGTTGTTCTAAACTTGCGTTTTCTTTTGGCCAGCAGATCATTGGCCTTCATCATACGCGCTACTCTTGGCTTAGATACCTTATGGCCTAATGATTCCAGTTCGGATTTCATTCTAGGTGCACCATAGCTTTCATGGCTATCCTTGAATATGGTTTTGACCAGTGAACTTATCTTCTGATTTTCAATCCACAACTTACTTGGCCCTGTTTGCAACCAATGGTAATACCCGCTCTTACTAACTTTTAATACTTTGCACATCGTCTCAACAGGAAATTTCATTAAATGCTGTTTTATAAACCTGTATTTTTTTTGTCGCTCACGGAGAAGATGCCAATCGCCTTTTTTAAGATATCTCGTTCTAGCTCGGCTTCTTTTAATGCCTTTTTTAATCGAGCTATCTCTTTTTCTTCATCGGTCATTTTAGGCTTGCCTCGACCAGAAAACTGTTTTTTCCATAATCCTTTAGTTCTTTACGCCAGCGGTAAAGTACTGATGAAAATATATCCAGATCTTCACATACTTGTTTTACATTGCCTCTGGCATAACTTAACTCAACGGCTTTTTGTTTAAATTCTAAGGTGTAATGTTTAGATTTTCTTCTCATAATTGCTAAAATAAAAACTAGCAAACATATTCTCTCTTCTTTATGTCCAGTCTAATGTAGTAATTCCAAAATGATTTTTATTCCAATGCACAATGCAAGGTAAAGGAATATCAATGGTTTTTTCTAAATCAATTTTGACCCCTAAAGATTTAAACCCAATTTTTTCAGCTGCATCACTTAAACTCAATAAACTACTACCTTCTCTAGTAGTTTCGCTTAATAATCTAATTTGATTCAATGAAATAATTTTCCCATAATATTTAGCTATAATTTTAATACAAGTAGGACCGCAATCTTTAAAATCCGGTTGTTTGTAAAAAGGGATTTTTTTTTCATAAAATTCTTTCAGTGGATTATATCAAGTGTTAATCTATCTTTGATACAGTAGATTTTGTTTTTAAAAACTCACTTAACTCAATGGTATAGATGTTTGGTGAAGGTCTTTTTGAATAATCCGTTTCTTCATAACCGCCTATTAAATACAAGGTGTCGTTATAACAGTGCATACCGGCATCCTGAAGCTGTAAGTTAAGATGGTAGTTTGTTAAAATGTTTTTTTTGGTATCATAGACCATCATAGTTCCATTATTGTAAATATAGATATCATTGCCGTTTACTGCCAGTGCAGGACGTTTGATGGCAATAGGCAACTGCCCTATGGTTTGCCAAATGCCCGTGACCAAATCAAATGTTTCAATGGTTGAAAGTTCTTGCCCATTATAACCACCTATCAAGTATATTTTATCACCTACTACCACACCATTCACTTCCTTGGGATATGGCATTTTGGTAAGCTCGTACCAAAGACCAGAATTAAAATTGTAAACATGAACACCGTCCGGATAGAGCTCCTTTCCCTGACTGCTTTTCTTGTACGAACCACCCAAAACCACCAGATGATCCTTATACACAACCGAGGTGAAATTGATGGCCTGATGGGGATTTGTACGGTCAACCTTTACGGATAGGGAATCCAGATTTATAACATCTATGGTTTCATTTAAGTACTCGAACCTGCCATTGGTGGATATACGTTTTCCTCCCAAGGCAAAAAGGGTATTGTTGTGATAATTTAAATTGTGGTAGGCCCGGTTGTGTACCAACTTTAAGGTATCCGTCCACTCACCTTTCCCAATATCATACACCTGTATTTTTTTGCTGTAACCTTTCCAAGAAAACTCATTATGCCTACGCATTTGATATAGTAAATCATCTAAATCACTTATCATTTCATTTGCCTTTCTTACTGCCTTTTTAGCTACATCCGTATTAGAAGTTTCATCACCACCAACTATATAGATTTTATTGTTTACAACGCAAGCCCCAAAGTCAAAAATACTTTGTTTTAAAGACGTTAATTTATCATATTTTAAGTTTTCCCTCAATTTACGTTTACCCTTTAGCTCCACTTCGCTTAGACCTTCCACTTTTTCAGGAAGTACAACTGTATAATTTTTGTCTTTTAGCTCTAAAACCGATAATTTTAAAGTTGAATATCCCAACATGGAGAACTGAAGGGTATCATTGTTTGAACGCACCTTTAAGGTAAATAGGCCCTTTTTGTCAGTTGTTGCACCTTTGTTAGTATGCACAAGGGTTATGTTTACGTCTGCCAATGGGAGATTGTCGGTATCTACAACTTTCCCTTTTTATATTCTGGGATTGCAATTGATGGGCTAAAAAACAAATTAATATAAGTGATACTATTTTTTTCATGTGCTTATTTTAAAAAGTTTTATTATTAGTTTTTTATTTCTTTAAAATTAAGATTTTTAATATTTATTTTAGGGCCTTCATTATTCCAAAAAACACATAGCTTGCTTTTATATCAATTTCTTTGGCGTAAACTGTTCATATCCTCACTAATTTTCTTTTAAACAACTCTGGTGTGGATAGCTTGGTATGGCCTAAAAGTTTTGAAACTGTTTCAATGGGCACGCCATTACTTAAAGTGACCGTTGTAGCAAATGTATGACGTGCAATGTGAAAGGTTAGGTGCTTCTCGATTTTTAGTTTTTTGTTTACTTCTTTTATGTACTGATTCATCTTTATATTTGAATATACTGGAAGTAATTTACCTATTTGGATGCATTTTGGATGCTCGTGGTATTTTTCGATAATTCTTAAAGTAGCATTTAAAAGAGGCACACGAACTTTTGTTGCTGTCTTTTCCCTTTGTGTCATTAACCATTTGTTACCATCGATACCCAACACAATATTCTCTTGGGTTAGAGAACACATCGCAATACGCTAAACCTGTATAGCAGGAAAACACGAAAATATCCCTTGCTATTTTATGGGTTTGTTTCTCCAGAGTTGAAGTTTCTAAAGTGTTTAGCTCTTCTTCGGTCAGGTAATCTCTTTCCACTTTATCAAAATGCAGTTGGTAATTTATAGCTGAGTCTTTTTCCAACAATTCCTATTTTACACCCAATTTGCATAGCTTTTTAAAACGTTCTATATGTTCCATTAAGCCATTATTGTTGAGATTGGGAAGTTTCAGCAAATACTGTTCAAAATCTATTACATAGGCATAGTTAAGCTGTTTTAATTGGATGTCATCAACTTTGTATATCTTCTTGATGAACTTTTTAAGATAACTTTCAGTCGTCTTATAGTTTTTAAGCTCCTGGTTTAAGAACCGCTTGCATTGTCTTGTTGTGATAGCTTACCAACTGTAAAAGGGTTCTGTGCTGTTCGTCTGTTCCCAAATAACAGGATTTGACTGTAGCTACTGTTATTAGTTTTCCTTCTTTTTGAAGTTCGCCATAACTATCGTATAGTTTGTTTCTAACTTGTTGGATGTAGTTGTTTAAAGCTCGTGCTTCTTGGGTATTGCCTTTTACTTTGCCTTTGTTTTTATCCCACAACTTTTGGGAAACATTTCGCTTTAAACTGATTTCGGAACGCTTACCGTTAACGGTAATACGAACAAAGATTAAGGCATTGTCTGTCTTTTTGGAATTAAGGCGTGTAAAAAAGGTTACACCAAAGGTGGTTGAAGTTTTCATCTTGAAAGTGTTTTGGTTGAACAAAATGTTCGTAACACGAAAATCAAATCACTTTCAAAAAATTCTTATGTTTTGGTGAGCCTGTCTACCGACAAAGGTAAACTCACCGAATCACTCACCTATAAACTCACTTTTGTTTTAAGCGGGTTTGTTTTGTAAAAATAGCCAAATCCTTTGTTTATAAGGTATTCGGCTATTTTTTATTGTTTTTTGGTTTTGTTTAAAACCCTTAAAAGTCGGGGTGGCAGGATTAATTAAAACATCACCAACCCTTATAATTACTGTATTTTTGTACTATTATCTTTTGGTGTTCAACGAATTGTTCACTAAATTCTATAAGATCCACTTTAAAACAATATTTGCTTGCCTTTAATCGAATAAAAATACAAATTATATTTAAGGATATCTTATTTGACTCTTTAAAATTAATTTATGGCATCAAGTTGTTTTTGCTATATTCTAGGCTTCCTTAAAAGATAAGGTTTTTAATATAATCACATGCTTATGTTTATAATATAGCATAGTAAGAGATACTGAGGGATTCGAACCTCTTTCACCAACCCTTATATGTTTATTGGGTTTTCCTTGCCTATGTTTTTGTTACTAACCAAATTACGGACAACTTTTGGTAATCTTGCTTCGCAGATGTCAAATTTAACTATAAAATATTAAACATATATATGCCAATCTAAAACACTAAAATGCATCGGTGTGACTTGAAGAATATTTTTTACGCAATGTTTTATAAATCAAAAAAAACGGATTAACCGAACTTTAAACTGTATTCAAAACAGTACATTCAGTGGCGAAACTTAGGGGTGTTTCGCAAAGTAACATTAATAATAATTAGCTTATTGGAGCTAATCTTAAAGCGTCGGTTTTACCAAGAAATTCCCATATTATCAGATGAATACACAATCTACAACTTTAATTCTTCGGAAATCTCCAAGGCAGTTTCAATGTCATTGGCCAATTCTTCCACTAGCTTCATACTGTCCAGCTTTCCTGATGGAAATGAAAACAGCCCATTCTCATTTTTTACGGCCACATACATTTGTCTATTTTGAAAAGACATCGATATGGGTCGGTCAAATTCTTCTTTTAAAGCAACAATTTTTTCCATGATTGAAGCGGATAGAACATAACGGGCCTCCACTTGGTCGGTACCGTACACCATAAACTTGCTGGTAAACCTTGGATCTTCCAAATGTATTTCCTGTTCTTCCTTAAAATTAAAACTGGCCAATCGGTCCAATTTTGTCATTTTGTTTTTGGACAATACCACCGTATGGCCGTTCAATTTCTTTTTAAACCGCAACCAACAGAACATACCTCGAAAAGAATAGTTGGTGTTATCTACCAATTTTTTGGTTACCATATTCTTGAATACGGTCTGGTACATAACGCCTAACATATTTAGAACGGGAATACGCATTAATATACCCCAAAACTTGTTGGCTATATTGTTTTCCACAATGCCCAAGTCCGTTATGTTTATTTCTGTATTATTGGTTCTTCGTCTAATCTGTCCGTAACTATAAACTGGTGCTTCTTCCTTTATCCAAGGGAATAATTTGCTTTTTACCACTTCATTGGTTGGAGCCATTACACCTTGGGTAAACTCAACTTGTGGAAACAGCATTTTGACTATTTTAGCAATGGTTTTCTGTTCCGTGGTTTTGAATTTTTGAAATGCCCTGGTAAAAAAGATGGTGGTCGGATACAAAAGGACCATCAGCCCCATTATTGGATAGAGGGATGCGTAGGGATCGGTGTGACTGTTCTTGAATACATCCAAAAAAGCCAAAGAAGTATTTTGGAGCATTGGTATGTATTGTATGCCCAACAATGCAAGCATAAATATGAGGTACACACCGGTAATGCCCCACATGACTCTTTGCAAAAAAAGGGTGCGCTTCTTTTTTTTATAAAGTGTATCCAACACTTTGCTGGTTTCGGAATAGGCCGTTACTATGCGTTCTTGCATTATCTTACTATTAGGGCCATTTTATGGTGTTCCACGGACTGTCTGGACTTTCCAAAACCTGTTTGTAAAGGTGGAATACTTCTTCTTTGTACGTATTGGAATTGGCACTCATATCTATGGCAAAACCAAGGGCAAAGCTTTTTCCAAAATCTTCCCAAGAGGAAAAATGTTGCAAGGCCAATGCTTTGGCAAAATTGATGACCTTCCAGGCTTCTTCCTCAGAAATAAGATTGCCGGTATAGGCTTTACGTGCCTGTCCTACCAATACTGTCGCATCATAACCTGCCACACCAAGCTCTAATTCGGAATCAAAAAGGATGATGCCTTTTTGCTTTAAACTGTTTAGGGCTTCTCCAGAACTTAACGTTTTCAAATAACGATGGGCCCGCTCATTACTGCCGAATTTTTGATCCATTAGTTCGCCCCATTTTTCTTGAGGTTCGTTTTCAATCATTCCTTGGATAAAATCAAAGTACCATCGCCGACCATCTTTCATAAAATACTCGGTCAAATCCCAATACCCTTCCACGGTATCAATGCCCCAACCTTCCAGATAGGGTTTAACATCTTTGGCAGTGAGAAATGATAGGGTGTTGGTGTTGGCTTTCCACCATTCGGCTATGGGCGTATACAAGGCTAAGCCAAATAATTGTTCTTGATTGAGGTCACTGTTTGGCGACTTTCTAAATTTTGCCTTCGTCTTGGCAGGGGCATCGTATTCTTTCTTTCCAATTTTAAAATAACGAATGGCATAAGAAGCAATAGCGATGGCCAGTATCACATAACCGTACCAGGGTAAGTTTTCGAACATTTGCATGATTTATGAATTTAAAAATTGATTAACGTTGATTTCTTTTTGTTCCGATTTAGGAATTTCCAATAGCGTACCGGGTTGGTCTTTTCGAATACCCGCGATAATACTTGCGGGAAACATTTCTATGGTATTGTTATAGCTGGTGACCGCCGCATTGTAGGCACGTCGTGCCGCGGATATCTGGTCTTCAATATCAGAAAGTTCATGTTCGATGTTCGTGAATTGCTTGTCGGCCTTTAAATCAGGGTAATTTTCCACGTTGATGTTCAACCCGCCAATAATATGCGTTAGCTCGTTTGAGGCCTTTATTTTTTCGTTCGCCCCAGAGGCTTTTTCAACAGTACTGCGTAGTTCTGTGATCTTTAGCAAGGTTTCCTTCTCATGCGCCAGGTATTTGTTGAGCATGGCGATAAGGTTCGGAATCAAATCAAACCTTTTTTTAAGATAAATCTCAATGCTGCCAAAAGCTTGTTTGATTTGATTTTTTTTACCAATTATCCGGTTGTTGACAATAATGCCAATAAGCCCGATAAGCGCTAGAATTGCAATGGCGATAATGATTTTCATATTACTTTTTTTAAATGGTTATATGCGTAACTGTTGAAATTCCCACTCAAAAGGTTTGCCCAAAGACTGGATTGTTTTTAAGTGATCTAACTCAAATTTTTGTAAGGTCTCCTTATATTCTCGCTCATCGTCCTCATTGCGGGTTTCGGTTATTATTTTCAGTGTTTTATTTTGAAAATCGATGCTATAATTCATTTCATCTCCCGACACCCTTTGGGCTGCACTTTCCTTATATTCGACCAATTCAAAAGCGCTATTTTGAAACCTGAAAATGTATTCGTGGGAAGACCATGTGGTACATTCACGACATGGCCATATATAAAACTCAATTTGCAAATCTCCATTTGGAAGAATTTGAAGCCCTTTAAAAGGTTCTTCCATCGTGGGTGTATTTCGGTTGATGATAAACGCGTTGGATTGAAGTACTTTTTTCAATTTTCCATTGCGTTTGCCAAAGTAGATACCCAATACCCTCGGGTTAATGTGTAGCGTATCGCTATCAGAACCGTCCTTGTAGATATATTTTTTCTCTATGGGACTTTCGATCGCAAATACGATGTCTTTATAACCGTCTCTGTTTAGGTCTCCTGAAGCTTTTGACAAAATTTTATAATGGGTCGGGATTATATTTTGCATTGACCTTCCCTTGGCGGGCAGCTCAGGCAACATAGGTTCACTTTGGGCGTAAAACACCTGAACCAAAAAGAATGCTATCAAAAATGGGATGTTCCTAAAATTCATTTCTAGTTTGTTTTCAACGTCAATTCATTGTTTTGATACACGTAAATGACATTGTTGTTGGTCTTAAGCGTGTCTTCTGAACCAGGCTTAAGAATTACTTCTTCAGATTTGAGGGCGAAAACAAGGCTGCCTTCTATTTCATTTATCTCTAAAACATCTGTCAAATAAGTATCCAAATTTTCATCATAGGGTTCAATGTCAAGAGTTCCCATAGACTTCAGGGTTCCGTTTTCAAGAATAAAAGCCTCACCTCCAAATGGATATTCAAATGCCATTTGACAAATAATAATGACTTTGTCCGATGCGTTGCTTTTATAAAAATGGGGCTCAAATAGATAGGCGTCACCTATACCTTTTGATCGGTATACTATTTTGTTGGATGCATCCAACATCAAAAGCCTATCTCCCCAATCCGTTTCGGTATCTGGGGCTACGGTTCGTCCGTCTTCTAGTTTATAGTTTCCTGCTGCTATTTTGAATGCCTCCAACTTATAGGCGTGATCTACATCAAACCTGTCTATGTGAATGCCCTCCAATTTTTCTGGATCGTACTCGGAAAATAAAATAGCCCCAGAATCATGTTCGGTATACGTACTTCCATTGAATTTCAAGACATTGTTTTTAACTTGAAATGATTTTTCTGTTTGGCATTCCCCATCATTATCTTTAAACATCTTGGTTTCGGTTGTCTTGTTGTTTATCAGAATATCAAGATGGTCATTGGTCTTCTTAGTGCTCATCACCATCGCTTTTTCTTCATCTTTAAATCTTCCGTCACAATCCCCATCCCATTCTCCACGATTCATGGCAACAGTATAATTGGCAAGTACCTTGATCAAACTATCTTTTGATTTCATGAAAAGGGACAGTGTTTTATTTTGGTATGGATTAACCCTTGAGTGTCCGAAGTAGGAAACGTACAAACCGAAAGCCACTTTGTTTTCAGTAATCTCAAATAAATTTGGGGCAATCTGAATTTCATTTAACTCAATGGCATCAGAAATCCATTGGTTGGTCTGGTGACTTTCAAAGTACTTGTTCATTATTTTTCCAGAACGGTTGTCCGCAATAACAATGTGGCTGTTGAGGTCAAAATACTGTTCGCCTTCATCCACGACTTCTGGGATGACCACAATGCTTTCGTTGGGATTGTCTGGATGTTCCAGAGTAGTGATCAAATCGGTCTTTGTTTGCACCCAATCCAAATTCAGGTCCGTTAAAACGCCATTGATCAGTGCAAAATTATTAAAGGAATCGTTCAATCTTTTGGCATCTATTTTTTCAATGGTACCATTACTCCTAATTCCATATTCAATTTCTTCCACTTCTTTGGTGTTGCCCCAAAATATTTTGTTTATCGTTAGTTTGCTTTCGCTAATTCGGGAGACTGTCCTGGACATACCTTCGGCTATTTCATCGAAAGCTACTTGTTTGTGATCTATGATGTTCCCCACCGTATCATAATTGATTATAATCGTCTCCATTTCATGATCCCCGTGTTGAATGGTTGTTACAATGGTGTGAAAATTTGTATTCATAGGTAACTTATAGATGGTGATCGCTCTGTAATTATGACCTTCCGAATTAAAATCAGGATAGATTTGATTCAATTTCAAAGCTTTGGCATCTACCTCATCATAATCGTCTTCATCGATAAAACTGTCAAAATTTGTGTCTTCGATGTGTGGCAATTTTTTGGTTTGGCTGTTGGCAATTACTTCGGCAAAATCTAAATGCACGCTCTTCGGTAAGGTGTCCAAAGCCGTTTCAATGACTTCAACGGCGCCTTGGGTTTCGATCTCCGGTTTTTTATCCGTTTTGGGGCCTTGGCCACAGGAGATTGTAAGTACTAGTAAGGCTATGTGATATTGAATTTTCATTTAATGCCGATTATGGTTTATATAAATCCACTGTTTTTAGTTTCTTATGCTATATTACGTCAATGACTTTTTCGAGTAAATAATGCACTATGGCGACGAGTACAGTGATCATTAGCAATACCGCCAAACGGATAACCGTCCTTTTCGGGTTGCTTTTTAGTTTCTTTCGTAGGTAAAAAATATCTAACAACACGAAGCATAATGCAATGGCGCTCCCAACCCACAGACCAACTTGAATCATTCCTATATCATAAAATAGATGTAGCAAATAGCCCAATCCTTCTTCGCTTACCGTATTGGCTCCTAAGACCAAACGCATATAGCCAATGCCTATGAACAACGACAACAGCGTCCAAAATAGATAGGCCAATATGTATTTTAAAATTCGCATCTATAACATTTCTTTCGTGCAAACAGTGTCTTTTTCAACTTCATCGGGCATTCCCTTTAGTTTCTCAAAAAAATGGGTGCCGGCCATATTTAGTCCTTGCGCTACATCGCATACATAGATAAAAGCATCTTTTTGATTGCTGCTTCGGGTTCTGTAGACCGAATTGGTCAGTATCCAACTATTCTTGTTAAAGGCTATGTGATGGTAGGCCTCGTTTAGTCCGCCATCAGGAAAGGCAGTTTTAATGAAAAAACCATCGGGTTCTGCGACCACATCAACAATTTGATTGCCTCCATCTTCAGAGAAATTGGTGGTTTTTAAAGCGAATTGGTATGCTTCCCCTTCATTTGTAAAGAGCAATAGTTCGTCTCCTTGATAAGGCCCTGCACTTACTATTTTATCAAGTACACCATCGTTGTTGATGTCAATATCCCTGATAAAAAAGTGCTCGTTTTCCATGTAATCCGATAAGGAGTAGGTGCTATTGGTTTGGTCATCTGGAAATGGGTCCGGATTTTCATTGTCATCAAAAAACGCTGTTTCAAATAAATCTTCTAAAATCTGTTTTTTCGAAGTATTTAAATGAGATGCAAAATCAGCATCAAATTTTGGATGTGGCCCGTCAAAGAGAAAGAATAGCACCGATTTTGCCTTTTCCTTATTTAGCTCGTTTATCAGGTAATATTTTTTGTGTTCCCTTACATAGTTTAGCACATGATGTTGAAAGTAGTTGACCCCATCTGCTTCCCATTGTCCGTTCTCACAAATACGGATAATATTTTTTTCATAACTAGGGTATTTGTTGGTTCGCAACAGATAAAACAAGTATTCGATATAATGTACACTGTGTTCGTAAAGTTCATGGGGAGCGTTATTTGGTGCATCCCAGCCAAAATAGCTTTGGAATTGTTTAAAATCTTTAGGGAACTGCCGTAGAAACTCTTCTTCATCCTTATCTGCCATAGCAATATATAGGTTATGGATGCTGATGTCCTTGGGCTCTTGGGTACTTTTCTCGGCTGGAGCTTCCCATTCGTCCGCGTTTAATTTTTCTGAAGCTTCCATAAAGAAGGTATTCACCGAATCTTTAGCTTTTTGCTCTTTTTCAACACGCTTGTCCTCCTGGCCACAAGACAGTAATAAGAGTGCTATAATGACAACTTGAAACTTCATTTTACACGTTTTGTTTTAGGATAAATACCATTTGAAAAAATATTCTTTAGGCTGTCGGCTTTGAAGAATTCACCTTCTTTAAAATAATTGATTTCGCCACAGTATAAGGTTGAATCATTTAGGCATGGGTCATAATAAAACTCTGCCAAGCGGTAATCCCGGTACATACCCAGTTCTTCGCTTACAAAGCCCCCAAAATCCTCTTCATGGTCAATAAAATAGCCTGTGCCAGCTTCCCCAATAAAACCAAAGGTCATTCCCCCGTATTCATAAAAATAAATCCCATTTTCGCCGGTATACGAAAGTGGTTTTCCGGTTTTATGCTCGGTCTTTAGGTGCGCCTTTATTTTTTCTTGTATGGTCTTCTGTACTACGGAATAATCTTTATCCGGATATTTTACCAAATACAAATTGGGATATACGTTTGACTGAATAAACCGCATATCCTTAAAAAAGAAGTGGTGGATTACCAGTCCCGTCGCACCAAATACCAACACGACCAAAGCTGCCTGAACTCGTCTTTTGCTTTTTAAGGTCCACTTAAAAAACCTAAAAGCAAGGATCAACAGCAGAATTGCTGTAATAATCAGAATGGCAATGACTAGTATGAACACAACGTTGGTTTGTTTTTAATGGTCAAAATGATTTCGTAGCTTTGGTTAAATATATATTTTCTTTATCGATTTTAATTTTACACAAAGGTTTTTCGTCATAATCTGCATTTTCATGAAGAATCCGTATCAAATATCCTCCTTTTTTCAAAACTACTTTGTACTGTCCAAATAATTTTCCCTTTTTGTTGAGGTATTCTTCCATGGTATAAAAGCCATTATTTTCAAAAATTGAAAAATCAAAGCTCTTTCCTTCCACATTAGATTCAATATGTATCGACACTTCAACCTCCTCTTCCAAATCTAACAAGAAAAATGTGGCATTGGCATAATAGGCATCGGTAAGGGAAGAATAGTATTGAGGCTCATCAATAGTTACAGCATTGGCGTAAAAAGAGGGCTCCACAAAGTTGATGATTTGATTTTGCCCATTTTTATTAGGTGTTTGATACAAGTACAGTCCACCCTTGAACATAAATCTTAAAACGGGATTTTTTTTCTTTAAGTCTATAGCATAGCTGATTTTTGTTGGATATATGGTCTTGTACCATTGATTGTCGGCATCTAAACCATGAGCATATGATACATGTTCTAGGTAAACACTTTTAGTATTGATTTCGATTGGATAAACTCCTTCCAACACATAATCTATATTTCGAATGTTTTTTAGTTCTTCGTTGATTTTTTCTTGTGTTTCGCCTTGAAACATATAAAAACGGGTCAGAAATCGTCCGTTTTTCTTAAAAACCCAATTTTCAACACCCATCTCGGTTTGAATTCCAAAATGGATAAACTTTCCTTTTTCTGCTTTATAAAGGGGTTTTAGGTCTGCTGTTCGGTTGGAGCAGCCCGCGCATTCCGCTTGAATAAAATTTGCTAAAATTAATGTAGACTTTCTCCAATCGTCTAAAAGCACGATTTCTTTTTCTTCAAGCAAATCAGAAAATGATTTGGAAACATTCTCATTCGTGATTTCTTGAAATGGATACATTACGGAATCCAATGTCTTAAAAACTACTTTTTCTCCAGAAGTTGGCACTAATGCTTTACATGAAACAAATAATAGGGCAATGAACAGCATAGCACTAAACTTTATTAAGAATGTGCCATGCTGTGAAATATTATATTGTGGAACCATTGATCCTTTCAAGTTTACCTGTTTCATGTGATATTTTAGACTTAGGAAGCACTATTTGCTATAATGTGTCATTTCCGCTCCAAAATCGGTCACGAAAATATTGTCCAATTCATCTGCTTTGGTGGCAAGCTGGACCAGACATTCCAGTATTTCATTTTTATGGTCGGAATACAGATCGCTGATATGGATGCGATACGATAAGTAGATCTGATTATCGGAAATGGACAATCGATGTGGGCCCATATCCGCGGTTAGGATGTACTCATAAATCTCGGCCAGATTTTTACGGGGCAAGTCGTTTAGGGGAGAGGTGGCGAATAGATAATTGTTGTCATAAACGAATATGCGTATCTCTGCACTGCCTTGGTGAAAATACCAACGTTCCCTGCCCGACCTTGCCAAAATGGGATTGATATCCAGTTTGGATATGGCTTCCTCCACCTTTAGACTGAAATCGGAAAGTTCCATTTCTTCGAATAACTTTTCGTCTACAAGTGTGCCACAATTGGGGCAGTAATCGGTCTTTTCTTCAATAAGTCCCCCACAGTTGGAACAACCAAGGGTAAAGGCATTCGACATATCATTGACTATCGTTAATTCTTCCCGAAGGGTTTCCATGGGAATGGCAAAACCCATGTTGTCGGCATCGGAAAATTTTGAGGTCACAATCCCCATTAACTCCCCTTTTTCATTGATTACCGGCCCACCGCTATTTCCAGGATTGATGGCTGCGTCCGTTTGAATATAATAATTACCTCCTATACTTTGGCGTGGATTTGAAACTATACCTTCGGTAACTGTTAATGGCATACCGTAAGGATAGCCCAAGACAATCACCTTGTCTCTTGATTTTGATTCTGTCCGATGTTCAATTACCACCGTTTCAATAGGTTTTGGAAGGTCGTTAGCTCGCAAAAACGCAATGTCCTTTCCCGGATTTACATAAAGCACTTGGGTCAAGTACCTGTTTTTATCTTTCCCTTCCAAACTAACGGTATGACAACCCGCCACCACGTGGTAGTTTGTGATGATAATATCATTTTCTTTGTTGTAAAAACCTGTGCCCGTGCCGTTTGCGGTATTTATCTTAAAAATCGAATTTTCTATATTGTTCATAATCCCTTGTGCTTAATTTGTTTTAAAGTTTGCCATGATCTTTTGCATGGCCGCCATGGATTGCTTCATTTGTTCGCCCATGAGTTTTGAAAGGTCCATGCCATAATCGGCATCCATAAACGTATCTTCCATGATGGCTTGCATACCCTTTAAAAGGATGGGAGCCGCTTGGCTCCATGGCAAATCACTGGCTTGTGATAGGGCGTCGGTGATGGGTTTGCTGATTTCTTCGTTCACCAAATTGTAAAAGAACATATTGTAAAAGCAGGACTGTATAAGATTAGAAGCATCCTCGAATCTGGAATTGGCGATCATTTCCTGCACTTCTTCATAATTTTCTTGCCAATTTTCTCTAATGTTTTCCTTTTTTCCGCTGTATTTATAGGGAATAAAGGTTTCTGTCTGATAGAGGTCGGCAATGAATTGCTCCTTAGGGAGTTCTTTCAATTTTTCCAAGGCCGATTTTCCATTCAGCAATCGGTCATGAAATGGTAGCCTACCATCAAAAAGTCCGTCTATCGCCTTTTCCAATAGGGTACGTAAATACCCTTGGGGCTCTGCATGAAACTCTATCTTTTTTAAGGTGATGTTCAACATGTACCATGCATTGTTTCCATGCCGTTTTTCCATGTACCGGTCAAAGCGTTGTAGGCCATCCGCCAAAATTTTTAGATAATTATCGTAAGCTTCCTGTTTGCTGTTTTCTGGAAAAGGGGTTGTTTTTGGCTCTTGTATGTGGGCTGCACCAAATTTTTCTATAAACTCGTCGTCATAGCTATCTGCGTAATAGCATATTTCCCGAAGCACCCCATAGATTTTGTACGGTTCACAAAGACTTATTGGACATGAAAAAGAAAAATACACCAAATGATTAACCAAGACTATATTGGTCAAATTGAGCGGATACATTCTGAGTTCCGCCAACTTTCGCATCATGGGTACTTTTTTGGCATGTTGGATATTCAAAAAAGGGCATTTGATCAACAGTTCATGAGCGGTTTGGGTAATGGATACCACTACCGACCCATGGGGTATTTCGTAGGTATCACCTTTTTTTTTGCCGGAAAGATGATTCCCAACGTAATCCAATAGGGTAGGCACTACCTCGTTATATTGTTTACTGTTAAAAAGAGCTACTGCCTCGTCCCATTTTTCATCCTGCCTTGTCGATGATTTTTTAGGATGTATTGGTGGAAAATACTTGTTGTTTTTATCCATTATTGTAATGTAATTAATTGGATTACGTTATTTGTTTTAGGCCGCTAAACTTTTAATTTTACCCTCCAATTCCTCAAAGGCTTGCTGTTGCGATTTTACCAAGACGGCCTGTTTTATGGCTCCAGTAATCACTTCTAAGATGCTTCTGCGAACCTTTACACTTTTCCCGAAATACGCGTGCATTAGTTTATTGGGAATGATATGGTTTACTTTCACCGTGTTTTCATTCACAAAAAATAACTTTACTGCATGCATGCCACTTTTTTTAAGTACAATACATTGTGCCATTTGCCCGCTGGTGTCCGTGCGATGTTCCCAAACATCATATTCTTTTGAACACTCAAAACCGGATTCTTTTTTTAAGACTTCACAGAGTTCGTCTAAAGAATTGTATGGTTGTTTTATTTGAATTAAGTTCTCCATTGGTTGTATGATTTTGGTTATAAATGAAAAACCACAGATGGTTTTGACCATCTGTGGCGGTAGTTTTTTTTAAAAGTCGGTAAAAGACCGGATTGGCAATACGGTGAAATTTGCACTATTTTTAGGAAGGGCTATGGGAGCACTACCCCCTAAAAAAGCTATATAAGCATCATTTGCATTAACTTCTGTAGAAGTCCATACTGTACTAAAAAGGGCGCTTCCTCCATTGGCGAGTATCGTCGGTGCAATGTAATCGTCGTAGTTTATCGCTATTTCATTGAATTCATCCACACTTGGTAAAAACCAATCATCATAACCATTCCAATCCAAATTGGAAATAGATAATGCGGCAGATGGAATACAACCTGCAGCAATAATTGCCTCAGAATTGGTTTCTCCTGTTCCGATACCGCTTCCAGAAGCCCCTGTTAGTATACCTGAACAACCCCAGGCGTTAACGGTTAGACCTGAAATTGCACAAACCAAGCCTTCACTATTGTTACTTGCAGGGTCTATCCAAAAAATAACACCACCATACTTAAATTCCCCAATCTCGTTCAAGTCATTAAGTTCTACGAACGCATTGGCGGAAACCGTTTCGGTACCATTGCTTACCGAAATGGTGGCCAACATATTGGGATTGGTTTCAAAATCGAAAAGGGTTTCATCCGCTACAGACAATTCACCTGTATTTTGATCTATCGTAAATGCACCAGCCGGATTCTGGAATGTAATGGTATAGGTTACATTTGAGCCACTGGCCTGTATGGTTCCCACAACATCGCCATTGGAAGGGTTTTCATCAATGGTCAAATCCGTATTTGTGGCAGATACTTCGTCTACATCGTTTAGATTGATGGTGGCCATGGCCGTAGCTGTTTCTGCGCCATCTGTCACTGAAATCTCAGCTGTAATCACGGGGTTGGTCTCAAAATCGAATAGGTTGGGGTCAATTACCGTTAATTCTCCTGTAGCGGCATCAATGGCCATGGCGCCCATGGGTGATTGCGAGGTAAATGAAAACGCTAAAGTACTATTGCTGTTGGCCTGTACCGTTCCTAAAACCTGTCCGTCCGTTGGATTTTCATCAATGGAGACCGTAAGGTCTTGAGCCGTTACTTCAATTACATTCTCAAGATTCACGGTTACGGTTACCGGATTATCTGCATCTTCAATAGAAACGGTCGCTGTCAATACAGGATTGGTTTCAAAATCGAATAGCGCAGCATCCAATACGGTAAGTTCGCCCGAATTGAAATCAATACCCATAGCGCCGCTCGGTGTCTGGGACGTAATGGCAAAGCCCGAAGCATTGCCAATGGTCTGTAGACTACCGATAACTTGTCCTTCGGCAGGATTTTCATCTATGGTCACCTCTAAATTCTGACCGGATACCTCATTCACATTATTCAAGTTTATGGTAATACTTGTCGAATTTTCAGCATTGTCCGCGGTAACGGTTGCCGTAATCGTAGGATGCGTCTCAAAATCGAATAAGGCCGCATTGGCTACAGTAAGTTCTCCAGTAGAACCGTCAATATTCAAAGCTCCCGCAGGTGCTTGTGAGACGATATTAAAATTTGTGGTGGAAACATCGGTTTGTACGATGCCCACGGGATCACCCTCTTGGGGATTTTCATCTAGGGTTACCTCTAAATCCGACAGTGTTACGGTTACGGCTCCATCATCATCATTGTTGCAGGCAACACATAGAAAAAGTAGACTTACAGTTAAGTAAATAGTTTTAAGTTTATTGTTCATGATTGTTTGGGTTAAATAAATTAATTTAATGCAAGGAATAGGTTCGGTATTTTAGTAGTCCATTTCAATTAATGAACCGTCTATTTTGTATGAAAAAGTAAAAGAAGTCCCCCCGTTTTCAGGCTGCAGTTTTACGATGTATTGGGCATCACTCACATCACCGTTCTTTGGGTATTTGACAAAGGCCATTTTAAGTTGGGGGTTCTCTATGTCTTTCTCGGCCTTTAATTGCTCACTCGATTTTTCAACGAGTTCTCCTAATTTCACAAGACTGATCTTTTCACCCAATTGAAACATAAAATCTGCCGCCTTGGTACCCTCTGGTATTTCTAAGGTTACTTCAGAAGTTTGGTTCCAATTGCCCAACGAGTAGGTCCATTGCCCCATTTTTAAAGATTCAGGGGCATCGGTTACCGTGGTCGAAATGCTATTACCGATCGATTCATTGTATATGATGGTCAATTCGGTATAGTAAGCACTATCCCCAAATTCACTTTTCAGTTCTTTCTCAATACCCGCAAAGCCATCGGCGTTGGCAGGTAGTTTTGTCGTGTCTCCTCCACAGGAAATCAGCGTTATCGCTATCATTAAAATTACTAGCTGTGTTTTCATTGATATGATTCTTTAAATTGATTGATTATTCCTCTTCTGCTCTTCCAAATAGGAAAAACAGCGCGCCACCTGCTAGAATCAATACTGCCCTGAGCACCCATCCCATGGTACTGCCCCAGCCATCTATCCAAGCAAGTAATCTGATGTTGTAATTAAAAATTGACAAAAGGGCTGAAATTAGGCCCATAGTTGCAAGTACAAGGCCTCCTTGGCCTAGTTTGGATTTGATGTTTTCCATTAATATTTGATATTAATATTTCTTGATAAGCACCATTGGAAAAGTGTGATTTTCGAAGTGGACTTAAGTAAGAAATGGTTTGGTCAGGGTAAAGATGGGGCAATGACATTTCCTATGAAATAGCCAATCTATTTTCGTGAGCTAGGAATCATTATTCGTGCGAAGTAAGGAAATATGCGTTTTTGGAGAGATAGCTATTTCCGGTGATATTTATCATTGGGACAATAGTTCTCAATGACTATTGTAATTCAAAAAAGTGGTTATAAAAGCTTCCTTTTTTCTGGAGGAAACAGGAATTTTTTGACCATTCTTTAAATAGATGACGCCCGACTTATCGTATTTGTCTATGAATTTCAAGTTTACCATGAAAGACTGGTGGGGCCTAGTGAAATTGACTTTTTGAAGTTTCTCCTCGTATTCCTTTAAGGGTTTGGAAGCCACGTATTTTTTATTATTGGCCAAGTAGAATGTCGTATACCCCTTGTCAGATTCGCAGTACAATAATTCTTGCAGGTTTATGACCTGAAAACTGTCGCTGAGTGAAAGCACCAAAGTGGCATCATCTTGATACCAAACTTTTTTTGCCGTATTTATTTGCTCTTTTTGTTCGGTAATAGGTAAGGTCTTTATCTTTTTTAAGGCCAAATCCAATTCTTCAACGTCAACAGGTTTTAAAAGATAATCTACGGCACCAGCCTTAAGCGCCTTCAAAGCATATTCTTCATAGGCGGTAATGAATATGGTTTTGAAGCTAAGGTGTTCGGTTTGGTCGAGAAAGTCGAATCCAGTGCCATCTGTGAGATTTATATCCAGAAATATCAATTCTGGTTTACAGGCATTCGAGACCACCACTGCTTCTTTAACGGAAGCACATTCACCTATGATTTCTATATTGGTTTCAACCGTTTCCAAAATATTTATCAAACCTTTTCTAATATAGGCTTTGTCCTCAACGATAAGTGCTTTCATGAATTCTTTATTATTTTATAGGGAATGATCAAAGTAACTTTGGTTCCTTGCTCATTATATTTTTTTCTATCCTCGACAAATACGGATCCTGGCATGTTGAAATCTTTGGCCAAAAGGTTTAGCCGCTCACTGGTAATGGTGGTGGCCAACGACTTCTTTTTTGTATTAGTTTTTTGGAGCATGGCATCTATTCCAACACCATTGTCCGTTATGGTACAGCTTAACTTTTGATTGTTGAAACTAAGGTGAACCTCTATTTCCCGATGTTCTTGATTTATAGAAAATGCATGTTCTATAGCATTTTCAATAAAGGGCTGAATGAGCATGGGAGGAACCAAAAAGAGATTGATATTTATGTTTTCATCCACCACCAAACTATAGTCATAAGGTGAATTGGCGTCCATGTTTTGTAAGATCATATAATTGTCTATGGCATCCAATTCTTGAATGAGGGGAACTATTTTGTCCCTTGAATTTTCTAGAACAAGTCGTAATAATTTAGAGAATTTTGATAAATAGGTAATTGATTTTTTCTCTTCTTTGTTCAAGATCATGCCTTGCAAGACTGAAAGCGAATTAAATATAAAATGTGGCGTCATTTGCGAGCGCAATAACCTTTGTTCGGTAATAATATTTTGGTTTTTTACTTTAACGTTCTTGTATTTTTGATAGAATACCAAAGAACCTGACAGGATAGAGATAACCAAAATGCCGATAACGGCCCAAAGGTAATTTTGTTTGGTCTTTGCAAGGTCTTGTGAAGTACTCATTACCGTTTTGGTAAGTTTTAATTCGCGTATACTAGCAGAATCCAATGCCTGCTTGTATTTGTATTCGTATTCCAACTGGGCAATTTTTTCGATATTTTCTTTATTAAAAAGGCTGTCGTTCAATAATTTGAATTGCTGATGACTTTCAAGGGCCTTTTTATAGTTCCCCTTTGCGCTATATATGGTTGCCATTGTTTTGTATACCAATATTTGCTGAGGCAGAAGTTCTAGTTCATTTGCTATTTTTTTTCCGTTCTCGGCGTGTATTATAGCATTGGAATAATTTTTGAGCGAAACATAAGTTTTTGCCAATCCAATATGGGCATGGCAGCTATAGATCTTATCTTCAATAGATTCGCTTATCTCTAAGCAAGCTTTATAATGTTTCAAAGCATTTTTAGGTTGATCCATTAAAAAGTATAAATCCCCAAGTTGAAAATTCCCCCCACTTAATTCTGTTTTATCATTGATTTCTTTACTAAGGTTTATAGATTTTGTCATATACAACAAGGCGTTTTCAAAATCTTTTAAATCTGCATAAACCGCACCCTTGTTAATCAATGTTCTGGAAATCTGTTTCTTATCATCTAATTCCCTATAAATGTTTAGTGCAATATCTAGATGGTCAAGAGTTTTGTCGTACTGTTTCAATTCATAATAAACCGCACTTATGTTATAAGAAGAAACGGCAATATCTTCCTTTTCATCATTTGCAATATGTATGCTCAAACATTTATTAAAATAAGTTAGAGCTTCTGTATATCTACCTTGATTAAGGCAAATAGCACCAATATTGTTTAAAATGTCCAAGTTTAATTTTTCTTCACCTAATTGTTCACTTATATCAGCAGCCTTTTTAAACAGTTCGATAGCTTCATCAAAATTTCCTTTTCTGTATCTGGAGGTTCCAATATGGTTATACATATTTGCTTGAACTAATGAGTCACCATTTTTAATGCTTAGTTCAAGTCCTGTATTATAAAAGTCGGTAGCCTTATCAAATTCACCGTTTAAGTATGCTATTTTCCCCAAAGATGTATAGGAAGCATAAATACAATCCGGGTCCTTAAGTTCCTTACATATTTCGAAGGCTTTATGCGTATAGTTTTCGGCATTATCTCGTTCACCGTTTCTTAAGGCATTATTGCTTAATCTTAGTAGACTGTTTGCAGTTCCCTTTTTGTAATTAAGCTTTTTGGCCAAATCATAAGCTTCTTGGGCCTTTTCGTTGGATCGGTTTATATCTGATGTAGAATAACTTTTAGAAAGCTCGATTAACAAATTAACTTTTGCAGTGTCTTTTTTGGTATGAAAGGCCAACTCTTTCTTTAAGCTGTCTATTTTAATGCTCTGTGCCCTTACTGCGCTGGTGGTTAGTAAAAAAATGAGAATAAAAATTTGAATAGGAGAATTTTGATTCCAAAAAATCGACGTAATTCTATTGGTTCCTATGTTGGCTATTTTACATAAGAAATGCATAATTAAAATAATAAAAAATTTGATATGGATGCTTTACTCATTTTCTTATTGGCTAAAAGGGCTTGACTTAAAACAAAATACGGGTTTTTAATCTCCTTCAGAAAATATAAGCGTAATTTTCTTGGTAGTGGACTAATATCAATCCATACACGTAATGTTTGAATAAATATTTGCAAGGGCAGGATGTTTATTTGTTTAGTAATATGAAATCAATAAATTCTGAAACTTAACCAAATATTGAACTAATTGCTGCATTCAATGTTCTAACGCAACAAACGTTGCTTTTTTAAATATGATACTAAGCTACATTTTTCAGTTCAAAATCCATAATTCTTGAGGTGTTTTATAACCAATTATTTTTCGAGGTCTGCTGTTAAGTTTATCTTGAATTGTCAAGAGTAATTTTTCATCAATTTGATTAAAGTCTTTTCCTTTAGGGAGGTGTCCTCTTAATATCCAGTCAAATGTAGTAAGTCCAAATTCTATAAGAACCGCTTTAAACAATACTTGCTTGTATTTAATTGCATAAAAATACAAATACCTATTGTATATGTAATATGGTTTAAAAGAGAAAAAAATAATTCATCCTACTAGTGGTTATTCCAACTTGTCTTTGGTAGCATAGAGATACAATAATCTTAATTAAAATTAATAAAACTTTCTCAGTTTTATACTTGATTTTATCAAGTGTTTAAACTCAACTTGCTTTTCCATTTATTTTTAGAAATAACTATTTTTTATTTCCTTTATGACTAATGACAATACTACAAGCTTAAAAATTGCACCTAATTAGTTAAATTTCATTGTATTTAGAGTTTAAAAAAGCCCAACTTATATAAGTTAGGCTTTAACCAAAATTGACATCAATGATTTTTAAACAACTAATTCAATATCAATTTTTTAGAAACACTTTTATTACCTGATGTTAATTGAAGCACATAAATACCGCTTGATAGAGAAGACAAATCGAAAGACCTATTATAAAAACCAGAATTTGAATTTAGCTCACTTTCAAATACCTTTTTACCTGTGGTTGAATAAACAGATATTTTATTTTTGTTTGAATTAAAGTCACTAACATCATAAATTAAGTTGATTTGTTTGTTTGATGATGGGTTAGGGTAAACTCCAAAAGACAAGCTATCTCCAACATTGCTAATTCCTAATGATGAGGTAACGTTTTCAAAACTAAAACCAATGTTTCCTGTACTAGACCCTTCAAATGTTGTAAAATAAAGTCTATAAACAGTATCATCGGCATATTTAACGTAAAATGCTTGTGTTTGGTCTACATCATAACCTGACCCATTAAACGATTTCCAATCATAACCAATAGTATTAATTTCATCAGAATAGGTTAAACTTGGGTTTACTGGCATACCAGAAAGTTCCTCGTTTTGAGCCACTGTAACTTCATCACTATGTAAAACACCTGTAACCATATAGAATAAAGATCCATCACCATAATAATCTGTGGTGTACCTTGAAAACTTTAAATCCCAATTACCAATACCAGGTTCTGCTACTACACTTTGGTTATTTTTTAATGAATAGTAATTAAATTTATTGTTAACATTATCAGTATTAGGAATGGTTACTGTAGTATCTGCACTCCATGTTGAACCATCCCAACTTGAATATTTAAACGTATAGCCATTATAATATTCTTCACAAAAGAATTTAATATATGTACCATCTGAATATTTTAAAACAAATACCACATCACCTTCTATATGGTGAGTTGCAAAAATATAATTACCCCAACCATAAGGATAAGCACCATCTGCAGAACCCGTATCAAAAGCTCCTGTATCCCAACTAGTTTCATCATTTTGTAATTCAGTCCAGTTTCCTTCATTTAGTACATCTACACTATTCCAATACGCTGGGTCATTAGAGACATCAAACACTTGAATTCCCGCCCCATCATTTACTCTCAATGAAAATGAATAAGCACTAGTTCTTAAAAAAGCAATATCCCAATCGCTTCTTGTATACGTGTTAGTAGACTCATCACTTAATTTAAAGTACACATCATTAGCATAGTTAGCTCCCATGCTAATATTAACGGCTGTTTCTTGCGCTTTTGCTGATAGGTAAAAAAGTCCTATCATAATTATTAATTGTAGTTTTGTTTTCATAATTATTGGATTAAAAATTTATATATTATTTAAAAGTTCATATTGAAATTCAGGATAACCACGTTCTCCATTATTATTGGTCATGGTTAGAAATTTTATTTTGTAAATATTTCCGTTTGAGTCTTTTAACACATAAAACCTATCTGTGTAAGTAGCTCTACTAAACACGTCTCTCCAGTTACTCCCAATAGTGGTTTGATCTAAAGAAAAACTTGTTAATTCTACATCTTGAAGTAAAAAATCATCATAAGAAATTATTGTAGCATCAGCTTGGTAGCTTTGGACATTTCCTTTTCTATTATGGATTACAAAGTCTGAAAAACCATAACTTCCAGCCCCTTCTATTATGTTTGTAAAAACAGTAAAGCAAACATCCCATTTTTCTTTCTCTGGTTCTACATCTACTACTGAGTTTGTATTAAAACTAAAATAACTAAAGTTATAATTGTCTTTTTTCGGAATTACAATTTGTTGATGTGTAGTGGCATCTAAATTAGCATACTGTAAAACATAGTTATTATCTTCAAGTAAAATTCTAACCTTTTTCCAACCACGATGAGCCCCTGCTACTTGAACACTACCGGTTGTTGGTGTAGACGTTCCTACCTCATAACCCATGTTTACAAGATAAACTGGGTTTTCGTTATTATTTACAGAAATTTCATCAATAGCAGTTTCTAAAATATCTCCGTTAGGAGCATCAACATAGGCTGCATTATCTGGATTAAAAGTCCCCACAGCTACCTCATTTTTTAAATTCTCAACACTAACTTCTGTAACCTCATCTATATTATAATACTCTAAGGCTTTTGTTGCCATATAGATAGAGCCATTTATGGTTACTCTAAAATTTTCTCCGTTATAAAAACCTAAATCCCATGAATCTCTTTTTACTGCTGTTGCGGTTTCTGTACTTAAATCTATAAATACTTGATTTTCTTGATTTGGACCACCTACTTCTGCTACCAGACTACCTCCTAAAGCTGGAGATGAGTTAATTGTAAAGCTAGAATTACCTTGTATATTGGAATTATTGTAATTAATTTCAGAAATTACAAATACAATGTTTGTGGTTTCATCTAAAGCTGAATTTAGTTTGGTAAAATGTATTGTGTTTTCACTATCTCCGTTTGTAACTGAAAGTGTAATAACATTATTTACAGCTTCTGGAGTTGTTATAAAATCCTGTCCGTAAATAGCATTTTCTGTATCTAAACGTATAGAAACCGTTCCGCTTTCGGTAGCAACTTCAGAATATACCAAATTAATGGTAGTTTCAGTTTCAAAAGTATTTAAGTTTTTAGATAAACTTTCAAAAGCCACAACAAACGGATCTCTTAAAAGCTCTGTATCTTCGCTGCAGGAATTAAAGATTAGAAAACCTGATATGAGTATTAAAACAATTTGTTTTGTCTTCATTTTCTATAAGTTTAAATTGTATGCTAGTTTTAAAAAGTAAGACCTACCATAACCTAAAAGCATGCTTGTTGGAGGTCCATCATGAGCGCCCCCAGAAAAAGCCGATGTGTTTACAGAGGTAACATCTAATAGGTTTCTTATACCAAAACTGGCTTCGAATGTTTTATTTAAAAATGATTTTTTTACAGTAACATCAAACCAACTAAAAGCATCGGTTACCCCTCTTACAAACTCTTGTTCGCCTTCATCGTTTGTTTTTTCTACAAACTGTTGTTCTTCTCCTACATGTTTAAAATAAAGAGCAAAAGAAGTTTTCCAATTTGGTACTGTGTAATTTATGTTACTGTTAAGTTGGAAATTGAATAGATAATCGTCTTTAGAATTTGTATTACTATCTAAAATTTTTGAAATACCTAAAAAGGAAGCTCCCAACTGAAATCTAAAATGGTTATGCTCTAGGACGTTTTCAGAAAAAATTCCAAAAGACTTATAAGAATCAATATTATTATATTGATAAGCTAAAGGACTTTGTTCTACAATAATTAACTCTATTCTATCTTTTAAATTAATGTAAGACGCGCTTAATTTGTTTTGAATACGCGTTACTTTATTTCCAAGTGCGTACTTCTTCTTTAAATGGATAAAAGCTGAAACTCCTTTTTCTGGGTTTAGATTGGGGTTTCCCTGAACATTATGGTTTACATCAACAAAGTAGGAATAAAGTTCATCGTAGTTTGGAGTTCTATTGGCAGAACCAATTATGGTACGTAATTGTAAATTATTTTTAAAAATATATTTTGAACTTAAGGATAATACATACTGGTTATCAAAAAGATTTGTAAAAGACACTCGTGCTCCCGGACGCAACGAAAACCTGTCTGATAAAGTGATTTCTGAGGAAGCAAAAACGTCGTAATTATTTAAACGTTGTTTTACAATATTTTCATCAGGGTCTATAGTAATTGCTAATGGCGAACCAAAACCGTTTTCTAAAGTTAAATCATACCCCGCTTGAAAGTTAAATTTATTAGTATAAATTAAATTACTAAAAGTACCACGAGACAGAAAAGCGTTTCTAGAAAGGTATTCTCCTTTTTGAATATTTGTTTTTTCATCTTTTCTTATAAAGTAAGTATAAGTTTCTAAATCTTTTGTTTGCTCTTGGTAAGACGCCGAAATATTATATACAGCAACAGCAGTTAGATGACCAGATGCATTTAAATGATGTATAAATCTGTTGTTTTTATAAACTTCATCTAAAGCAAAAGGATTACTAGTTTCTGTTGCAGAATTTTCGTTTAAGTTTACAGTATTGTTGTAGCTATCAATTCGCTCGTTAAAGAAATCGAATTTATAAAATAATCTTATTTTATCATTACTATAATGTAAAAGTGTTTTAACATTATGCTGCTCTTTAGGTAACCACAAATGCCCTCTTAACCCATCGTTTTTATCATAAATCTCACCTTGTCTATCATCCCAAAACCCACCAAAGTCATTTCTTAAATAAGAAACAGTACCAAATATTTCATTGGTAAAATTATGACTTGCTTTAAGCGATTGAATATGTCTTCCTTTGTCAAACCACTCATACTCATCTCCAACGGTTTCTTCTTGTAAAAAAGCATTTATTTTAGTTTTGTATTGAGATGATTTTTTGGTTATTATGTTTATTACTCCAGAAACTGCATTTGCACCGTATTGCACGCCCATAGCGCCTTCTACAATTTCAATTTGTTCTACATCATCAAGGTTTATTAATGTTAAATCTACATTATTGCCCACGCCCTCTTCATTAATAACAGGAATATTATCTATAAGTATTTTAAAGTATTGCGCATCTAAACCGAAAAGGCTTACACCAGATTTCCCAGTAGTTGTATTTGGCGTGATATTGATGTTTAAACTTTGATTTAAAAGATCTGAAAGATTGTTAACTGCACGAGCTTCAATTTCTTTTCTAGAAATTAATTTCACCTCAAACACAGATTTATTTACAGACTGCGGGTTGTGCTGTCCTGTAACAACAACTTCTTCCAACGCCTCTACACCAAGCGTGTCTTTCTTTTTTACGAGCTTTTGTTGAGAGAAAATGAAGCCTGATAAAAAAAATAAAAAATAAAACGTGAAAAATTTTTTATTTAGAATCATTCTTAATTAAATTTGTCGCAAATATATAAGTTATTTTTATTCAGTCTAAATAAGAATAGGTAATTTTTAAAAAAATAATCATTAAATCAACACAAACACTTAAATATGAAACCATTAACTTTTTTTTTATTAATAATTTTAACATTTACATTAAGCTTGAATGCCCAGAGTAAGAAGAAAAAAGACCTTGAGGCTATTAAAAGTATGTGCGGATGCTTTGAAGTGACTTTTAACTTTGCTGAAACTTTTAATTACAGTAAAGACTCTCTATACAAACCTTCTGAAACAAAAACCGATAAGGGTTTAGAATGGGCACAATTAGTTAATGACCAAAACAACAAGGTTTCTATTCAACACTTATTACAAGTAGGTAATCCTGAAAAACCATATATAGTAAAACATTGGAGACAAGATTGGTTATACCAAAACACAAATTTCTATATGTATAATGGCAATAACAACTGGAAATTTGTTTCAAAACCTAAATCCAATGTTAAAGGGCAATGGACACAAAAAGTATATCAAGTAGATGATAGCCCACGATACGAAGGTTCTGCTACGTGGGTACATGTTGATGGGAAAAGCTATTGGGAAAACACCACAGATGCACCGCTACCTAGAAGAGAATACACAAAAAGAAGCGATTATAATATTACTCAAAGAGGCAACAGACACGAAATAACTTCTTTTGGTTGGGTACATGATCAAGACAATAAAAAAATCATACGAGAAGTAGGTAAAAATGATATAATAATTGCAGAAGAAAAAGGATATAATACCTATGTAAAAGTACCAGATAGCCGTTGTCAAGGAGCAATAGATTGGTGGAATAAAAATAAAGAAAAATGGGCTTTAATTAGAGCCAAATGGGATGATATTTACAGTAGAAATAAAGATTTATCGCTAAAACAGAAAGTAAACAACAAAGTACTTTATAAGTATTTATTTGATGAAGAAAATTATAAAACAGCAAAAGAAATTAATCCACTAATTGAATCTTTTGTAAAAAAATAACTATATGAAATTATTTAAATCAAGTTTTATAGTCATAATTCTTTTATTAACTGTAAAGAGTTTTGCACAGGAAAATATATTTTTAAACAGAGATTTTTGGAATACAAAACCTACACCTGAAATTATAGACCAAAAAATAAAAGAAGGTAATAACCCTGCTCAATCAAACAACAATAATTTTGATGGAGTTGTATATGCCATTTTACAAGATGCTCCCTTTAAAACCATTGTACATCTTCTAAACAAACCAGGTAACGATGTTAACAAATTAACTCATGATGGTAGAACATACATATTTTGGGCTGCTTACAAGGGTAATGATAAACTAATGGAATATTTACTAGAAAAAGGAGCAAAAACTAATATTAAAGATGACCATGGCTTTACCATTTTAAACTTTGCTGCAAATGCAGGAGTAACAAATACAAAAGTATATGACCTTTGTTTAAAACATGGAGCTAATTTAACCCAAGATTTAGGGCATTTTAAAGCTAATGCCTTATTATTAGCCATTGCTAAAGACAAAGACTTAACTATTACAAATTATTTTGTTTCTAAAGGTTTAGACATAAACAGTACCGATAAATATGGTAACGGAGTATTTAACTACGCCTCTAAATCTGGAGATATTAACCTGTTAAACAAACTGTTAGACAAAGGCTTAAAAGGCAATGATAATGCCTATCTTTTTGCTGCTTATATATCTAGAGGCAAATCTAATGGTATTGAAATATATAAATATTTAGAAGGACTTGGTTTAAACCCAAACATTGAGCATCCTGAAGAAGGCTATACACCCTTACATATGGTTGCTAGAGGTAAAAACGTAGAAGTAATCAATTACTTTTTAAACAAAGGTTTAAGCGTCAATAAAACTGACAAACAAGGTAATACACCGTTTTTAAATGCTGTAAGCAGAAACAATCTAGAAATAATTAAACTATTACAAAAAAATGTTCAGGACATTAATTTAAGCAATAAAAAAGGTGAAACGGCCTTAATGTTGGCAGTAAAAAGTAATACCGCTGAAGTTGTTAATTTCTTGGTAAACAAAGGTGCAAATCTTAATGCTTTAGATAAAAAAGGAAATAACCTGTCTTACTATTTAGTAGAATCTTATTCCGCGAGAAATAAAAAATCATTTTCAGAAAAATTAAGCAAACTCAAAAGTTTAAGTTATAGGCTTGATAAAGCTCAAAAAAATGGTAAAACATGGTACCATTTAGCTGTAGAAAAAAACAGTATAGATTTATTAAAAGTTGCTACAGAACTAAATTTAGATATAAATGCTAAAGATAGTAATGGCAACACAGCTTTACTTTTGGCAGCAATGAAAGCTAAAGACGATGAGATTTTAAAGTATCTACTTAATCATGGTGCCAATAAATTACAAACAACAGATTTTGAAGAAACAGCATACGATTTAGCTCAAGAAAACGAGTTATTAAAACAAAACAATATCTCTATAGAGTTTTTAAAATAAAACTACTCTCAAAACATAAAACATTTATTAAAATCTAAAATATGAAGTTAAAATATTTAGCAATCTTAAGCATCCTTATTATTGGTCTAACTGCATTTACAACATCAAATTCTAGCAAATTTAAATGCTTAATTCAAATGACAAACTATGCTGGTCATGGTGCGTATGTTGTTATTTCTCTAATTAACCCTAACGGTGAATACGAAAAAACACTTTATGTAAAAGGTGATGATGATGAGTGGTTTAATACTGTTGAAGAATGGTGGAAATTTTATGGCAAAAAACGTAATAATATTGATGCTATAACAGGAGAAACCATTGCTGGAGGAGAGCGAGCAATAGAAATTCTAGAAATTGAAGAATCTAAAATTAACGCTGGCTATAGCATACGTTTTGAAACCGCAGTAGAAGATGATAAATACGTCGTTAGTGATGTTGAATTTGAATTAACAACAGAAAACATAAAACTAAAACATAATGGCAAAGGTTTTATACGTTACATACGGTTAATTCAACAGTAAAACAATTAGCTATGACCCTTTCTATATGGAGATACAGCCATTTTTTATTGGCTACTGTAACCGCAATATTTTTGTTTTTAGCATCTGTTACAGGTGCTATTTTAGCTATTCAACCTATATCAGAAATTGCTAACTCTAATGCTTCATATAACATACATAAAGTTACAGTTGCCCAAACCCTAATTGCCCTTCAAAATAAATATAATGAAGTCTTAGATATTGAAGTTTTACCATCTAAATCTGTTAAGGCTTCTGTAATAACTAAAGAAGGTAGAAATTCAAACATATATGTTAACCCTATAACAGGAAAAAACCTTGGAGAAATAAAAAAAACTGCCCCAATTTTTAAATGGACTACAAGTTTTCATAGATCATTATTTTTAAAAAATACCGGGCGCATTTTTGTTGGGTTAGTATCTTTTTTACTATGCTTTATTACTATTACAGGATTGGTATTAGTTGTGAAACGCCAAGGCAATATTTTAAAATTATTTTCCAAAGTAAAAGAAAACAAGTTTAATGTAAAATACCATGTTGTTTTAAGCAGATGGTTTTTAATACCAATACTCATAATATCAACAACTGGCGTGTATTTATCGGCTGAAAAACTATCATTATTACCCAAATCTTCCATTCAACATAATTACGACATTAACCCTAAATCATCTTATAAAAAAAAGGATGTATCAGAATTTACAATACTAAAAAAAACACCTCTAGACCACCTAAGAAAACTTACATTTCCGTTTTCTGATGATGCTGAAGACTATTTTGAAATTGCATTAAAAAATAAGGAAATACTTGTACATCAATACTCTGGAGTAATTGTTAGCGAAAAACCATATCCATTGGTACAATTAGCGTCAAATTTTAGTCTTAAACTGCATACTGGGCAAGGTAGCATTATTTGGTCATTGCTACTTTTTCTAACAAGCTTAAGTATTATATTTTTTATTTACTCAGGCATCAGCATGAGCATAGAACGTATTAAAAAATCTAGAGTTAAACTTAAAAAATTTAACAAAGACGAATGTGAGATTATTCTTTTAGTGGGTTCTGAAACCGGCAACACATACTTGTTTGCTAAAGATTTTGCAAGAGCGTTAATAAAAACAGGTAAAAAAGTATTTCTTTCTTCTTTAAACAATTACAGTACTTATCAAAAGGCTAATCATTTAATTGTATTTACAGCCACATATGGTGATGGTGATGCTCCAAATAATGCCAAGTATTTTGAAACTGCTGTTAAAAAAATAAGCCCTTTAAATTCAATAAATTTCTCTGTGGTAGGTTTTGGTTCTAAACTCTACAAACACTATTGCCATTTTGCAATTAAAACTAATGATTTATTGCACAAAACCCCTAAACTAAATCCATTCTTACCACTTGTAAAAATAAATGAACAGTCAATATCTGATTTTGAAACATGGGTAAAACAATGGAGCAAAGAGGCTAAAATTGACCTGAAATTTAAACATTCAAAAAAGAAACATAAACGCTATAAATTCAAAGTTTTAGAACGCACAAATTTAAATGTAGACAATACATTTTTATTAAAATTGAAACCTAACAAACAATTAAAATTTAAATCGGGAGACTTACTTTCTATTACTCCAAAATCAGAAACTAAAGAGCGTTTATATTCTATAGGAAAAATAGACAACAATTTAGTTATGAGCATAAAAAAACACAATAAAGGTAAATGCTCTTCAGAATTAAGTGAATTAAATTATAATAATATGATTACTGCCACAATAAAACAAAACTCCAAATTCCATTTTCCTAAAGAAGCCAATGAGGTTATTTTAATTGCAAATGGCACAGGAATAGCACCTTTTTTAGGTATGCTGAACGAAGAAAAACACCATAATACCAAAACGTATTTATTTTGGGGAGGTAGAACAAAACAATCCTTTAAACTATACACAAATATTATTGATAAAGCATTCTACAATAAAAAGCTATCAGGACTTTTTGTTAGCTTTTCTAGAGAAGAAAGCAAAAAAAAATACGTTCAAAACGCCCTTATTGAAAAAGAAGATTTGGTTTGCCGCGTATTAAAAAATAATGGAGTAATAATGATTTGTGGTTCTATAGCAATGAAAAACGATGTTTTAAAAACCCTAAATATTATAACACAACAGCATTTAAATTGTTCTATTTCTAAATATGAAAACAATAATAAAATATTAACAGACTGTTACTAAAAACAACTAAAATGTGCCACCAAATAACAACACTTGCAAAAAACTGTTTAGGTAAATTATCCTTTTGTGAAGACTGTCAAATTTACCGTTTATTATTTAATAATATTAGCATTGATTTTACAGAAAAAGAGCTACTTATATTTCAAAAATTCATTAAAGATTTAGATATAGAATATTGGTGCTCTAAATACAATCAAACCGGAATAAAACGAAAAATACCTATTCAAACATTGCAACAAAACCTCTCTTTAGTATTTAATAAACAAGAGTTCAATTCTTTTAAAGAACTTGTTTTACTAGAGACTAAAAAACCTTTTAGTACTCTTTCTGTTGCAGATGTTGACTATATATTCTTTTTAAACTAATTACTCATGGATGATGCTAATATAATTTTCAAAAATGATTTTGGATTTGTATTTATGTGGAAACGCAACACTACAAAACACTATAAAAAATTAAATATAGTGTTTGATAAAACTACTCTGCATTTTACAGAACCCGAAGTACTTGTTTTTAACGATTTAATTAACGAAGCCCTTAATAGGCATATTAATAATAGGTGTAAAAATGATACTAACAAGCTTGCTCTTGTTGAAACGCCTCTAGCACAAGTTAGCCTTGTTATGGGGTATGAAAATTTAATTGCGCTGCAAAATTTAGTTGAAGGTACTTTAGTTGAACTAAATTTTGATTTAGCCTTATATAATAATGGAATAAATTTTTTATAAAAAAATTAAAATGGTAGAAACTAGTAAAAATTATGATATAGTAAAAAAGGTGTTTGAAGATTTTTTAGAAAAGAAAAAGCATCGTAAAACTCAAGAACGTTATGCTATTCTAGAAGAAATTTACAGACTTGAAGAACACTTTGACATTGACGAACTGTATGAAAAAATGAAAAATAAAAATTACAGGGTAAGTCGTGCTACTTTATATAACACTATTGAGCTTTTGCTTGAAATTAAATTAGTAAGAAAACATCAATTTGGAGATAACATATCAAAATATGAAAAATCATATTTTAACAGACAACATGACCATGTTATTTTAACAGACACAGGTGAAGTATTAGAATTTTGCGACCCAAGACTTCAAGAAATAAAAAAAACTATTGAAGAAGTTTTTAATGTAGAAATTCATAAACACTCTATGTATTTTTATGGAACTAGAAAACATTCTTAAAAAAGAATAATTTTTAATATCAGAAAGACTATTGTTTTCGCATATAGAAACATAGATAATCATAAAAAACTTTCTATATCAGTGTGATTGTAAAACTAAGGGAGAAGCAAGAGGGTAACACGCTGCGCGATGTTACGTTTTCATCTTCCTCTGGAACACCGCTAAAATATAGAGCTTTGAAAGGCTATACTTTTTTGTGCTTTATTTATAGTGTTGTTTTTTCAGAAAAAACCTTTTAAGCCCAGTAAAATCAATGCTTTTTTTCAAAAAAAAGGCATAAAAAAAGACCTTGAAAGATGGCTGTATATAATGAAAAGAGAATACCTTAACCAATCTTTTTTTGTAGAAAACCGATATATTCCTAATATGAAAAATATGCAGATTTGCTGCAAACCCCACAAAAACCCTTAACAAATGACATATGTTTGCAACAAAAACCACAGAAAAATGCTCTTAACCTATCCTTTATAGACAATATCTAGTTAAATACAGAGTTGTTTTTTAATTTAAAATTATAATTTGTAACTTAAATTTCCTTTCAATGCACTCCCGTTGTTTTGTGAGAAGCGCATTGAAAGGAAATTCATTTTTAGGCCTAAAAAATAATTGATTGGTTTTGTTGGGTTTCTTTCTGATTGGTTTTGTTATCAAACCGCTGCAGCAGATTACCTATATCCTCGCTTATTTTTGATTCAATTACTCTAGCGTAGATTTGTGTTGTAGATAATTTGGTATGCCCCAAAAGTTTCGATACAGTCTCTATAGGTACACCATTAGACAGCATGACTGTGGTCGCAAAGGTGTGGCGTGCCATATGGAAGGTCATGTTCTTGTTGATACCGCAGTCCTTGGCTATTTCCTTTAGATAACTATTAGCCTTTTGATTGGAACATAATGGTAGCAAAGCAGCTTTAGAATTACTTGGCAGCACATCATTGTACTTATTTAAAATATCCATTGCTTTTGGAAGGATTGGTATTTTAACCGTTTCATTCGTTTTTTCCCGCTTAGTGAAAATCCATAACCTATTATCAATCCCTCTGCTTATTTTATTTCCTGCTAATTGCTTCACATCTGTATAGGATAACCCAGTATAACAAGAAAAAACAAAACAATCCTTTATCCTTTCTAAACGTCCATTCTTGTAATTAGTGTTTTCAATAAGTTTAAGCTCCCTATCGCTAAGGTACTCCCTATTGAACTTTTCAAATTTCAACTGAAACTGCTTAAAGGGATTTCTGATAATCCATTCTAACTTATAGGCAAGGTTCATCATCTTTTTAAAACGCTCTAAATGTTTCATCACACCATTGTTGGATAACATATAAGCGTTCTTTTTGTTTTTGACAGTTCTTAGGTACTGTTCAAAATCTACTATAAACCTATAGCTTAATTGTTTCAAATAAATATCATTAATCTTAAGCTTTTGTTTTAGGAACTTTTTCAAATAACGCTCTGTTGTCGAATAGTTCTTCATAGTACCAGGCTTTAAAATGGACTTCATTTTAGTATTGTGATACTCGATTAGGTCTTTCAAGGATTTATTAATGTCGTCTTCACCCGTATATCTGGCCTTTATGGCTGAGGATGAAATGATCCTACCCTCTTCAATTAACTGCTTATGGCTGTCTAAAAATTTATTGTAAACCTGGTCTAAATAGGAGTTTAAAACCCTTGCACTTTCGTTATTACCACGAACCCGACCTTTATGTGAGTCCCAAGTGTTCAACGAAACAGATCGTTTTAGGCTGATTTCTGAGCATTTCCCATTGATAGTTATACGGACATATACTGAATGGTTTTTAGTTTTTCCTCTAGGCTTTCTTGTAAAGAAAAGAATGGAAAAGGTGCTGTTTGTCTGCATTTTAAATGTCTTTAGTTATACAAATGTGTTGTAAAGACAAAAGCCAAATCGCTTCTAAATAGCCCTATAAAGTTATGAAAATTCAGATTAAAAAGTGTTCAACGATTTGTTCACTTTTTTACTATTTTTAAATGCTTTTATTTGGTATTAAACAAAATGCACAAAAACAAAAAAACACTGATAATCATACAATTAACAGTGTTTCGTTGTAACCTATTTCTAGATTCGTCGGGGTGGCAGGAAGCCTCTTCCTCTTATATAATATACTATATATCAATCATTTACAAACTCAAAAAACAATCTGTTAGCCGATTTGTTGACGGGCTTATAAATGACCTCAAAATAAATTACTTT